>CALBJW010000012.1 GCA_937893145.1 uncultured Prevotellaceae bacterium
GCCTCCTTTTAAGGAAGAAGTCCTTAGCAGAAATGCTTCGGACTTCTTTTTTTGTTTTTGATTTATTTTTGTCTATTTTTATTCTTTATATTTTGTCTTACGATATTCTTTTTTTACCTTTGCATAATTAATTGTGAAATAATATGAAGAATGTAAAATATTTTCTTGTTTTAATAGCTATTATAATTGCAATCAGTTCTCTGCTTACTTCTAATTATTTGATTCGTGATCTTCAAAAGGAAGAAACGATGAAAATGGAAGTATGGGCAGAAGCTATGCGTTCTTTGAATGCGGCTGATGAAAATATGGACTTGAATCTTGTTGTTAAAGTTATTAATGGAAATAATACAATTCCTATTATTGTCATAGATAATAAGAACTGTGTCCTTTCATATAGAAATATTGATAAGTCTATGTATTCTTCTAATGATTCTGTTGCAGAATTATTAACTTATGCAAAGAAAATGATAAATGACAAACATGTTGTGAAGATAGATATACCAGAAGAATTAGGTGGTGGAGATTATTTAAATGTTTGTTATGACGATTCTTTATTATTAAAGAGGTTGTCTGTATATCCATATATACAGTTGGGCGTAGTTGTTATTTTTGTTCTTATTTCTATCTTCGCTATATTTGCTGCTTTAAGAGCAGAACAAAATAAGCTCTGGGTAGGATTATCAAAAGAGACTGCGCATCAGTTGGGAACACCGATTTCTTCTTTAATGGCATGGTGTGAAGTCCTTAAGGAGTCGTATCCTGATGATGTTTTGGTGCCAGAGATGGAGAATGATGTTAAACGTCTTGAAAGAATTGCTGATAGGTTTTCAAAAATAGGTTCTATTCCAGAACCTAAACCAGAGGATATTGTTGATGTTTTGGATCGTGTTGTTACTTATATGGATCATAGAACCTCTAATAAGGTTCAAATAATTAAGAGTTATAATAATGAACCTGTTATTGTGGATTTGATCCCTTCACTTTTTGAGTGGGTTGCAGAAAATCTTTGTAAGAATGCAGTTGATGCAATGGGTGGAGCTGGAAAAATTGAAATAAAACTTTTTGAAGAAAATGGTCAAGTAAACATTGATTTCTCTGATACTGGCAAAGGAATGCAAAAGAAGATGTTTAATAATGTTTTTAAGCCAGGTTTCACAACAAAAGAACGTGGTTGGGGATTAGGTTTATCTCTTGCTAAGCGAATTATTGAGGAATACCATAAGGGTAAAATATATGTTAAATCATCAGAAGTTGGTAAAGGAACAACCTTTAGAATAGAACTTCCACAGAATATAAGAGATAACATGATAGAGAAGTAATATCTATAGTCTAATTAAAAATAGTTGTAGATTTATTGTTTTCTCAAAAAATATAGTTAACTTTGCATAATATTTTAGTTGATATCAACAGTTTTTTATTACGAAATGCATCTAACAAATTGATTCTTATTCTTTTATAAGGATGAGGATGAGTAGTAGGTATGTGTTTGATATAATATATTTTCTTTTAATGTAAATTATAATGAGTGAGCAGTCCCATATATTCCAGGATGAAATTTGCTGGTATGTGATGCGAGTTTTCAAAAAGGAACGTGAAGTTGAGGAGCTTTTAAGAAGTCCTCATGGATTGCCATATTTCATTGCAAAGAAATTTAACATAAGAACATTTCAAGGGAAGAAGAAATCAATTTTAGAACCATCTATTCCTGGTATCGTTTTTGTTCATGCAAAACGTAAGCAGATAAGAGAATTTAAAAAGTATTGTTCTTTCATTCAGTACTGTTATACTAAAAGTGATGATAAGGAAGTTCCGTTGATTGTGCCGGATAAACAGATGGACAATTTTATTAAGATTGCAGAACAAGTTGAGTCTGACATCTTATATTATCGTCCTGAAGAAATATCGTTGTCCAAAGGGCAAAGGGTTCGAGTTCACGGCGGGCTATTTGATGGTTTAGAAGGTGTTTTGTTAAAAGTAAAGGGAAAAAGGTGCAAAAGAATTGTGGTTAGAATAGAAGGGATTACAGCAATAGCCGCATCAGAGATTTCACCTGATTTAATTGAAATTGTAAAAACTACATCATAACAATGAAGATATCTATTATTACTGCAGTTTATAATGGCCAAGCTCGTGTAAGTGATGCCATTGAAAGTGTGCTCAAGCAAGATTATGCAGATATCGAGTACATTGTTGTTGATGGTTGTTCAACAGATGGAACTTTAGATGTCATCAACAAATATGGAGACAAGATAACTACTTTTGTGTCTGAACCTGATTATGGATTGTATGATGCTTTGAATAAGGGCATTGGTTTAGCAACAGGTGAATATATTGGATTTGTTCATGCTGATGACATGTTGTATGATTCTAATGTTATTTCAAAAGTAGTATCAAAAATCAAGGATACGTCTTGTGATATCTTTTATGGCGATGGCATCTATGTTGATGCAACAGACAAAGAAAAGGTTATTAGAAATTGGGTAAGTGGTAATTTCAGAAAAGATAAAGTGAAGCATGGATGGTTACCTCTTCATCCAACCGTATATATTAAAAAGGAAGTCTATATGAATAATGGACTTTACGATAAGTCATTCAAGATTTCTGGTGATACGGAATTGTTAGTTAGATATTTGTACAAAGGTGATTTCAATGTGGCATACCTTCATGATTATATCATCAAGATGCGTATGGGCGGAATGAGTACTTCTGTAAGGCATTCACGAGATAAATGGTCAGAAGATATTCGAGTGTACACGTCGCATGGACTTTCTCCTTTGTGTGTTGTACGAAAGGTGTTGCGTAAGATTCCGCAATTTGTTTCTCAGAAGTCCTTCTATACATATTTAGCAGAGAAGGTAAAGTCGAAAATTAGTATCAAATAGATTAGAAATAAATAATCAGGTATAAGATGTTTTCAAGAAAATTATTTTCATTTACAACATTCTTGTCTGCTGTGACATTGATGTTGTGCCTTAATGGTTGCGTTTCAAAGTCAAAAGTAACTTATCTTCAGGGAGCTGATGAGTTTGCAACCCCAACGCCACTTCCAACAACTTATGAAATTAAGATTCAGCCAGATGACCAGTTGGCGATTAGTGTTTCCTCAAGTGAAAAAGAACTTTTGGACCCTTTTACAAATAAGGTTGCCATTGGAACAGGAGGAGGTGCTGCTGGTGGCGGTGGTACCGATGGACGTTCTCATGGTGGTATGTGGTTCACTGTTGACAAGGGTGGATTCATTGAATTTCCAGTCTTTGGATTAATTAAGGTGTCGGGTTATACTCGTAATGAGTTGGCTCGAATGATAGAACAACGTCTTAAGTCTGGAGGTTACACACAGGATCCAGTTGTGTCTGTTGAAATCATGAGTTTCAAGGTAACAATTCTTAGTGATGGAAACAACTCGGTAGTAACATGTGGTAGTGAAAGATTTACTATTCTTGAGGCCATTGCTAAAGCTGGAGGTATTCAATTGTCTGGTAAGCGCCAGAATGTGCTTGTTCTCCGCGAACAAGATGGCAAGGTGCAAACCTTTAGAGTTGACTTGTCAAATGCAAAGTCAACACTTAACTCTCCTGTTTATTATTTGAAGCAGAATGACGTTATTTATATAGAACCTAATGGAGCATCGCGTGTAGATGCGAGTCCATTCTATAAGTATGCTTCTGCATTTGGTTCAGTTGCTGCACTCGTTACAACAGTAATCAGTTTCCTCCTTTTGTATAAGAAATTTTAATGTTTAGGCCATGAATGATAGAAGATCATCAAATAGACATATGAAAAAGCAGAACAATTCTGGTTTTGATATATCAGCCATATTAGGACTTGTTTTAAGAAACTGGTATTGGTTCTTGCTTTCGTTGGCAATTAGTCTTGCTGTGGGATATGTTTATATGGAGAAACAAGTTCCTCAGTTCGTCCATAGTACTGTGCTCATGATTAAGAATGCAAACAACAATGCAAACATGAACCAGTTCTTGGAAATCAATGGAGTACAGTCTGGCAATACCAGTTCTTTGGAGAATGAACTTTATATCCTTCGTTCTTTGCAGTTGCAGAAAGAAGTTGCAAGAAAGTTAGATTTGGATGTTACATATAGCAAGATTGGTCGATTCCGTAACTTCCCAATGTTCAAGGATTCTCCAATTAAGGTCGTCTTCAAAGATGATTTCTGTGGTTACACAACATGTAAGATTACTCCTATTTCAAAGGACAAATACGACCTTTCCGACTTGAAGGTTAATGGACAAATCATGCCAGAATCCTTCAAGGGTAAGAAGTTTAATGAAACCATAATTACAACAGCAGGAAAGATTGTTGTGAAATCAGTTCCTGAAAATGTAGAATATAATTTGAATGTACCTATTCTTGTAGAACGAAATTCCCTTGATGGTGCTGCTGCAAGATTAAGAGCATGTGTTTCAACAGAGTCTGTCTTGAAAAATGGTTCATTGGTGCAGATCAATTATGTTGGCTCAAACTTGTCAGAGATAGATGCTGTTCTCACAACCATAGCAGATGAATATGCAAAAGAAATGGTTGATGATAAGAAACGAGTTATTGTCAGCACAGCAGAATTTATCGAAGAACGTATTAAACAAATCGGTGAAGAACTTGGAAAGGTTGAGAGCAAGTTGACATCTTTCAAGCAAGAACATAACATTTTGGATGTAGAAGCAAGTGCAAGTGAGTATTTAGGTCAAAGCACAGCTGCGCGTGCAGAGGTAGATGAAATACAGTCACAGGCAAGTATTGCATCATACATCAAGAACTACGTTCAGGATAGAACAAAGACAAGTGAGATTATTCCTAATGTGTCAGGTGTAGGTGATGCTGGTGTACAAGGCCAGATTTCAGCATATAATGACCTCTTGCTCAAAAAGAATCGTCTTGCTATGAATTCGAGCGAAGAGAGTCCTGTGGTTCAGAAGATGAATACACAGCTCGATGCTATGCGTACAACTATCACTGGTTCTATTGATAACTACCTCTCTACATTAAATCTTAAGCTTAGAAACTCCCGTGCGAAAGAAGGTCGTGCAAACAGTCGAATTGCAGCAATACCTTCGCAGCAGAGTTACACTTTGAATATTGAACGCCAGCAAGATATTAAATCTTCACTTTATGTCTTCTTGTTGAATAAACGTGAAGAGGCTGCCATGCAGCTTTCTGCTACAGCAACAGATATGAGAGTTATCGAGGCTCCTTTTGGTAGTTCTGCACCAATATCTCCAGATAAACCTCGTCTTTGGTTAATGTCTATTATAATAGGTTTAGCCATTCCTTTAGGTGTTATTCTTTTGATGAAGATGTTAGACCCAAGTGTTCATAATAAAAAGGAACTCAAGAGTTTAACAAGTATTCCAGTTGTTGGTTCTATTCCTAAGCAAAGTGATAAGAAGAAAGCGAACAGCAATACTATCATTGTAAATGATGAAGATAATAATTCTATCACAGAGTCTTTGCATATCTTGCAGTCGAATTTGAATTATATGGGTGTTGCTGGCACCAACAAACAGGTTCTTTTGTTTACTTCAGGTCATCCGGCTGCAGGTAAGTCTTATGTCAGCACGAATTACGCTGCAACACTTGCTATGAATGGTAAGAAAGTTATTTGGGTTGATATGGATATTCGTAAGTTCCATAAGGTAACATTTATTGATGATACTACAAAAGCCAAAGCACATCGCTTAGGACTTACAACATATCTTTCAGATTCGGAAGTGTCTATAAAAGACATTATCTACAAGAGTAATTTCAACGAATTGCTCGATATTATTACTGCAGGCCCAATACCACCAAATCCTGTTCAGCTTCTTATGAGCGATAGACTTGATAATCTGATTAAGGAACTCAGAGAAGAATACGATTACGTTATCATCGATAACGTGCCAATGGATATGGTGGCAGATGCAAGTATCACAAACCGTTTGGCTGATATCACCGTTTATGTTGTTCGTTCTGGTTACACACATCGTCGTTTTATTACCGAACTCAATGAAGGCTCAGAGAGCGGAAGCCTTAAGAATCTCTGCCTTGTATTGAACAATGTTGACAAGAAGAATCAGGGTTATGGTTATGGATATGGATACGGTTATGGCTATGGCTATGGTTATGGCTACGGCTATGGTTATGGAAAGGGTAAGAAGAAAAAGAAGTCTTTTAGACTCTTCCGTAAGTAGTATCAATGATTTTTGCACACTTACTTATTTAATAAGTTTAGATAAACACCTCATTTTATGAGCAATAATAATGAAAGTTGGGATTTGGTAATCAAACCAGAACGAAGTCTTCTATATATCAATTTCAAAGAAATATGGAGGTATCGTGACCTTTTCGTCCAGTACGTTAAGAGAGACATCATTACCGTATATAAGCAGACGATATTAGGTCCGTTGTGGTTTTTCATTTCACCTATCTTGACCACCATCATGCAGACATTTGTCTTCCATGACCTTGCAGGTATCTCAACAGGTGATATTCCTCCATCAGTATTTATGATGAGTGGTAATATTCTTTGGATGTACTTCAACTCTTGCTTCTCAACAGGACAAGGAGCCTTTACAAGCAATCAGGGAGTGTTCTCAAAAGTCTATTTCCCTCGCCTTGTAGCACCATTGTCTGGTATCACATCGTCATTCATAAAGACTGCAATCCAAAGTATTACTTTGATGGCATACTATCTGTATTTTGTATTCCTTGGAGTAAACATGCATTTCACGATTGAAGCATTGATGTTGCCATACTTAATTGTTTTGACAGCATTGTTTGGACTTGGTTGTGGACTCATCATCTCTGCATTAACCGTTAAGTATAGAGACTTGAACAATCTTGTTACTTTCGGTATGCAGTTGTGGATGTATGCAACACCGGTTCTCTATCCTGTTTCAATAGCAAAAGACCCAAAGATGGCATTCATCTTGAAATTAAATCCACTGCAGGGAATCTTCACAGACTTCCGTTACATGATAACAGGAATGGGCGAGATGGACTGGTCTGGTTTGCTTTATAGTTCCGTAGTAACATTTATTGTTCTGTTCCTTGGTATCATAGTGTTCAATCGCCAGGAGCGTACATTCATGGATACTATTTAGTATAATATATGAATAGCAACACAGCAATCTCCTTTGAGAACGTTTCGAAGATGTACCGTTTAGGTCTTGTCGGAACTGGCACTTTAGGACAAGACTTGAATCGTTGGTGGAAGATGAACATTCTCCATCAGGAGGATCCTTATCTTAAAATCGGTCAAACAAACGACCGTACCACTAAAGGTTCTGGAGATTTTGTGTATGCTCTTCGAGATATAGACTTCAAGGTAGAGCAAGGTGATGTACTTGGTATCATAGGTAAGAATGGTGCAGGAAAGTCAACATTACTCAAGCTCCTCTCACGAATTACAGCACCTTCTACTGGTATGATAAAGACGAGAGGCCGCCTTGCATCATTGCTTGAGGTTGGAACAGGCTTTCATCCCGAACTAACTGGTCGTGAAAACATCTACATGAACGGAAGTATTATGGGTATGACAAAGTCAGAGATTACCCATAAACTCGATGAAATCGTTGACTTTGCAGGTGTAGAAAGATACATTGATACTCCAACCAAACGATATTCTTCTGGTATGCAGGTGCGATTAGGCTTTGCTGTTGCAGCATTCCTGGAACCAGAGATACTTGTAGTTGATGAAGTTCTTGCAGTTGGTGATGCAGAATTCCAGAAGAAAGCCATCACTAAGATGAAAGATGTGAGCAACGGAACAGGACGAACAGTCTTGTTTGTTAGTCATAACATGGGTGCAGTCAGACGTTTGTGCAAGCATGGATTAGTCTTGAAGAACGGAATGATTGATTATACAGGAACAGCAGATGAATGTGTTGACCACTACCTTATTGATTACACAGAATCCATAGAACAGTCTGTGAAGATAACATCAAAGCATCGAAACAGGAACATCATTCTTCCTGAGTTAGAGATTGAAGAAGTTGCATTTGATGAGAAACCAACAGAACTTTCAACAGACGAACCTATCAATCTTTCTATAAAAGTAAAGAGAAACAATCCGAATATTCAGAACGCATATTTTGCTGTTATCATCAATGATGCAGTAACAGAGACACGCCTCTTCAATTACTATTCTTCACCTCACAACCTTCCACGAGGAAAAGATGAATTCATAGTTCACCTCTCTTTGAAGAATCATAACCTCAACAAACGCCTTTTCACCATTGATGTAGAGGCATCAACAACCATTGACCTTGTTGGTGCAAAAGTCATGGACCAGGTGTATAAGGTTCTTTCATTTGAGATAAAGTATAGGTCAAAGAAAGAGAATCAGGTATGGAACGAAAGTTGGGGACTCGTTACTCTTAGAGGAGATGATAATGTAGATTGTGAGATAGAGTAGTGCAGTTATAAGGTTGAATGAGGAATAAGATATACTATCTTATCGTGGAAGATATACTATCTTATTTGCAAAAGTTATAGAGAATTTATAGGATTTATAGAATATTATACGATTAATATATGGATAATTCGAAGATTACTGTCACATCGCCTTTACTTCCTAATCTTGAAGAGTTCCATGATATGCTAAAGCAGATATGGGATTCTAAATGGATAACTAACATGGGTAGTTTCCATAGACAGTTAGAAAAGGAATTGGCGGAGTATTTGAAGGTACCATATATTAGTTTGTTTACTAACGGAACGCTTCCTCTTCTTACCGCATTGCAGGCATTGAAGATAAAGGGAGAGGTTATCACTACTCCGTATAGTTTTGTTGCCACAACCCATTCTATCTGGTGGAACGACTGCAAACCAGTGTTTGTAGATATTGACCCTGCAACCGGAAATATAGATCCAGATAAGATAGAAGCTGCAATCACTCCTCAAACTACAGCCATCATGCCTGTTCATGTTTATGGTAAACCATGTGACACCAAACGCATCCAGCAGATTGCTGACACATACGGATTGAAGGTAATCTACGATGCTGCCCACGCATTTGGAGTAGAGGTTGATGGCGAAAGCATCCTTAATGCGGGTGATGTAAGCACGTTGTCATTTCATGCCACAAAGGTGTATAACACGATAGAGGGCGGAGCCATTGTTCTTCACGATGAGAAGATGAAGGCAAGAATGGACTATCTCAAGAATTTTGGTTTTGCAAATGAGGTTACAGTTGTAGGTCCAGGCATCAACTCCAAACTTGATGAAGTACGTGCTGCTTTTGGTCTTTTGAACCTTCGCCAGATTGACTCGTCCATCGATGCTCGTCGCGAAGTGGCTGTAAGGTATCGTGAAGCACTTAAAAATATAAAAGGTATATCGTTTTATGAGGATATGCCTGGAGTAAAACATAACTACTCCTATTTCCCAATCTTTGTAGATGGTGAAGAATATGGCATGACTCGTGATGAACTTTATGAGAAGATGAAGTCGCAGAATATCTATGGCAGAAGATATTTCTACCCATTGATTTCCGAGTTTTCACCATACAAAGGACTTGAGTCTGCAAGTCCTGAGAATCTTCCTGTCGCACACCGAATGGCAAATAGTGTAATCTGTTTGCCTATACATCACGAGTTGTCGGAGGAGGAAATAGAGAGAACAGTTAAATGCATAATCAAGTAGATAGATATAGTTCCATGTGCAAGAAACAGAAGAAGATACTCATTCTTGGAGGTGCAAATCAGCATGTCAAGTTGATAAAAGCAGCACAAGACATGGGAGTATATACTATTGTTACAGATTACTTACCAGTATCACATTCGCCAGCCAAGCAAGTTGCCGATGAATATTGGGATATAAGTATAACCAATGTTACGGAAATCGTAGCAAAGTGCAAAGCAGAAGGAGTTGATGGAGTGATGGCAGCATGGTTAGATCCTTGCCAAATCCCTTATTGCCAGATATGTAAGGAGTTGAATGTTCCTTGCTATGGAACAGAAGAACAGTTCTTCTTGTTTACCAACAAACATGCCTTCAAGGAGTTGTGCATGAAGAATGCTATTGGCATCATTCCTGAATTCTCGGAGGAAGATGTGCATAATGGACAGCTGCAATACCCCTTGTTTGTGAAGCCAGTTGACAGTCGTGGTTCCAGAGGACAAAGCGTGTGTGTAGATGAACAGTCCTTAATGCAGGCATTACAGTTTGCCAAAGCAGAATCCTCTGATGGCGATGTCATTATAGAGAAGTTCATCGAAAACAAAGACACTTTCCAGGTGACATACATGTTTGTTGATGGAGTACCATATATCCTTAGAACAACAGATGGGTATAGTGGAACGGTCGAAGATAAGTTGGATAACGTAGCATTGTGCAGCATTTCCCCTTCACGCTATTCCAAAGAGTTTGTTGAAACCGTTCATCCTCATATTGTTGAGATGATGAAGTCCATTGGTTTTACGAATGGACCAGTCATGCTTCAGGGCTTCTACGATGAAGGAGTGTTTAGGTTCTTCGACCCTGGACTTCGTTTCCCTGGAGTGGAATATGATGACATGATAGCAGAAGTCTTCGGAATTGATGTGATGAAGATGATGGTTGAGTTTGCACTTACAGGAAAGTTCTCCGAATATCATCTCAGCAACGAAGCTGAATTCTTGGGCGAGAAGAGGTCTGCTGTGCTGTTTCCAACCATAACAGCAGGAAAGATTAATACTATATCAGGAGTAAATGAACTCTTGAATGATGAAAGTTGTTATTCCGTATCACTTCGACATAAAGAAGGAGAGACCGTAAAGTGGTCGTATGATGTCAATCAGCGAATAGCAGAAGTAAATGTCATGTGCGGTAATCTTGATGAGTTGAAGCAGAAGATTGCAAAGGTTTACCAAACACTTCAGGTCGTTAGTGATAGTGGAGAAAACATGATGTACGTACCTTTTAATGTAGATAGAATAAAGCATGAAAGCTGATTTTATATATCTGAACGAGAAGCAGATGATAGAGGCGGGAGTGAAGGACTTGAAAAGGTGCAACGATGCCATCGAGTACATGTTCCGTCTGCAGCATATAGGTGATTATCGTGAAGGAGGAGATGATAATGATGCACACGGATTGAGAATTGTGTTCCCAAAAGAATCATCAATACCAAATATGCCACTTCATTCGCCTGGTCGTTGGTTTTCTGCCATGCCTGCCTATCTCGGGGGGAAATACCATGCAGTAGGCATAAAGTGTTATGGTGCTAATCAGGCAAATCCACAGTTGGGCGTACCTCGTTCTGTATTGATGATGTCGCTCCTTGATGCAGAAAGCGGATTGCCATTTGCCTATATGTCAGCCAATATCTTGAGTGCAGCTCGTACTGGTGCTGTGTCGGGACTTTATGCAAGATATATGGCACCAAAGTCTGCAAGAAAGATTGCAGTTATTGGTCCGGGCGTAATGTCGCGCTATTCTTTAGACTCCATTATGCTCGAATGTCCTAACATAGAACATATATCTGTACTCGGAAGAGGGCGAAAAGGACTTGACTCTTTCAAGAATCATTGTAAAGAGAAAGGCTACAACTTCAAGACATATACCGAATGTCAAAGCGTTGAAGATGTTTGCAAGGACGCAGATATCATCCTGACAGCAAACTCAAAATGTGCAACTCATGAGGAATACCCTTATGTCAAGCAGGAGTATTTGAAGAAGAATGCACTTGTAATAGTGGTTGCAGTCATTCGCTTTGACAAGCAGATGTTCTTGGGTGATGATGCTGTCTTCATAACCGACGACAAGAGAATGTACATGCAAGATGGTGCTATTGATTCCCATCCAGTTGATTCTAACGACCCTTCTGTCACATATATCAGCGGTTTGTGTGAGCGTATCGAAAAGGGCTTGGAGGTTACCGATATGTCTGAGATAGTATGCGACGACACGTTTGTAAGGGATGAAAACAAGATATATTTCTGTGCTTCAACAGGAATGCCAATAGAAGATGTTGCATGGGCTTGTGAATGTTATGAGGTTGCAAAGGCAAAAGGAATAGGAACAGTCCTTGATTTGTGGGACGAACCAGAACTATTATAACGAACTCTCCTTGATGACAATATATCCAGTTTTCATACCAACCCTCAATCGTTACGCCCATTTCAAAAGGTGTGTTGAGTCGCTTGCACGAAACGTGTATGCTTCCGAAACAGAACTTGTCATCGGACTCGACTTCCCACCAGCAGAAAAATATCGTGAGGGGTGGGAGAAGATAAATAATTATCTTCCTACTATTGAGGGTTTCAAGAAGGTCACAGTATTCACTCATGACAAGAATGTTGGCGCACGAGAGAACTGGCAAGTGTTGCAGGACTACTGTTTTTCTCATTACGATGCAGCAATAGTTTCGGAGGATGACAACGAGTTTTCACCTTGTTTTCTTGAATATATCAATACTGCGTTGAACAGATTTCATGATGATGAAACCATAAAGACCGTTTCGGGTTATAATGCACAACCCTTTTACGACCAGAATGGACATACAGTATATAAGAGTATTGACAATAATGCTTGGGGCTTTGGTCTATGGAAACATAAGGAAGCAGAACTGTTGGGACAGTTGAACAATAACCTGTATTTCATCAATGCCATTCATAAACCTTGGACTGCAAAGCGAATACTTGATACCTATCCTACGCTGTACCTTATGCTCACTTTCATGGTGAGACGAATGGTTTCGTACGGCGATGTGAAACGTACCACCTTAAATATATTAAAAGGTACCTATCAGTTGCGACCAGCTGTGTCGTTAGTTAGGAACTGGGGATTTGATGGTAGCGGCACAAATTGCGAGAACGAGCAGGACCTCCACCTTCAACCAATATCAGAAGACACGAGATTTGAATTTCCAGATGCTGTGGGTTCCTTTGAAACTTCTGCTAATTATAAGCATCTTAAAGAACATTGTTTGCCTGCAGATGCAGAAGAACGTAAGCAACATTTAGCACTTACACATCAGTTCTTTAAGGAAAATACAGGCATTGCTGTTTGGCCTCGTGTCATTGTTAAGAATGCTTATGCCTCACTACGAGTGAAGCTCGGTATTGGAAAACGAATAGAACAGTTCATCTCTTTGTTTCGTTCTTAAAAACATTGCTTGGTAATCTGTATGAAGGTAGTTCATATATCAGCATTATATTTAGGTGGTGCGGCTATCTGCACAAAGAGAATACACAGTTCTTTATTGAAACTTGGTGTCGATTCAGGAATACTCTTTGCTACAGGTAGTAAGGACGAATATACCGATGTGGTGGAACCTGACACCTCGTATCCTTGGTCGAAGAATGTACTCGTTCGAAAGGTGCAGGCATATTTATGCAGAAAACATCTGTGGCCTTATACGGAATACTATAAGCATCAGTACGAATTAGTTAAGGACGATATACACTATACATTCTCATCCCCCGTAACCGAATATCAAAACTTGGCGGAACATCCGTGGGTAAAGGAGGCGGACATCATTCATCTTCATTGGATAGGTGATTTTGTTGATTATCCATCATTCTTCTCAAAGGTCGGAAAACCTATTGTATGGACACTGCATGACTTGAATCCAGGACTTGGAGGATTTCATTACATGGGGCAGTACAAGGTTGCAACAGAAGCGGTTAAGTCTTTGTCAAGTAAGTTTGAGAATGTCAAGAAGTGTGCGTTGAAGAAGGCGAAAGACTTGAATATCGTTTGCATCTCGTCATTTATGGATGAGTTTGTCAAGAGCAATAGTATTCTTGGTTCTTTTCCACGAGCAATTATTCACAACGGAATCGAGAGTGATTCTTTCACACCAGTAGAGAAGAGTATTGCTCGAAAGAACCTGAACATATCGGCAGAAAAGACAGTTATCATGTTCTCGTCCTATTGGTTGTACGATGAGCGCAAAGGACTTTCTTTGTTAGTTGAAGCATTAGAGAAACTGAATAATCCAGACATTCTTCTCTTATGTGTTGGAAAATATAAAGAAAAACTCGACACAAGCGTTGACATTCATTACATGGGACTTGTTGAAAGTATGGAGACATTGATGGAATGTTATTCTGCATCCGACCTCTTTGTTCAGTCCTCATTTGAGGAAGCATTTGCACAATGTCCACTTGATGCAATGGCTTGTGGTGTGCCTGTCGTGTCTTTCCCTTGTAGTGGAGCAGAAGACTTGATTCGACCATTTAACGGAGTTGTATGCGATGACTTTACCGTTCCATCATTGCTGAGTGGAATAAAGAAGGCACTTGCTAATAAATATGACTCGAATATTATCAGAGAATACATAGTGAAGAATTTCTCATACGATATTATTGGAGCAAAATATAAGGAATTGTATGAAACTATCAATCATCACGGTTAACTATAATAATAAGGAGGGTTTGATTAAGACAATAGAAAGTGTTAAGAATCAAACCACTTCAGATTATGAATGGATAATAATTGATGGCGGAAGTACAGACGGAAGCAAAGAGATTATTGAAAGCAATGCTGATAGATTTGCTTATTGGTGTTGCGAGAAGGACAATGGAGTTTATGATGCTATGAACAAAGGAATTGGACTTGCTCATGGCGAGTTTGTGAACTTCATGAATTCTGGTGATGTGTTTGCTTCAAATGATGTTGTTGAGAAGTTCTTAACTCACGATTCACAGTCCGACATTTATTATGGTGATGTTATCTATGTAGAGGCATCAGGAGAGAAGACAATTCATTATCCTGATGTGATAAGTTATGATAGATTTCCAAAGAGTACGATAAATCATCAGTCTGCGTTCATCCGAACCTCCTTTGCAAAGGCATTCCCTTACGAGTTGAAATACAGACTTGCTGCTGATAGAAACTTCTGGACACAGGCACTGTTACATGGTACTAAGTTTGAACATCTTGATTTTGTTGTGGCAAGATATGATTGTCAAGGAATGAGTTCCATGCAGTCGAGCGCAGTAGATGCAGAATGCCAGCAGATTTATGCAGATACAGTTCCGCAGGGATTGTCTTCATTGATTGATGAACTTAATAAGTACAGAACTATTGTAGCATACAATCCAGAGTTAGAACATATATATAAGTTGTTGAATAAGCGTAGGCTCTTCAAGCGTATAATCACGTTTGTCATAAAAGTTCTTGAACGCTTTTAATAACTGTTACAACGATGATACATTTTTCCTTTATTATCCCTCACAAGAATCTGCCCACAGAACTACTGAGGAAATGCCTTGACAGCATTCCTCTTCGTGACGATGTGGAGATAATTGTTATTGATGATAATAGTGACTTCACATCCACAGATAAAGCAGAATTGTCATCATTAGGCGATTCTCGAACACAGATTGTCTTTGACACATCTTCAAAAGGTCCTGGTAATGCTCGTAATCTTGGCATGAAGATGGCAAAAGGCGAATGGCTCTTGTTTGCTGATGCTGATGACTTCTATGAGAAAGACAACCTGAACCTTTTCCTCGAACAGTTGCTCAACTGCAATGCCGATGTTGTATATATGGGAATACGCGTCTTATCGTTGGACGGAAGTGTTGCCGATGACAATTATTCATTCCCATGTGATAAGAAGGAATTATTGCCAGTAGAAAGTAAAGATGTCTTCTTGCATGACCAGCACCAGTCTTGGCGACGTGCCATTCGTGCTGATTTCTTGCGTGAACACAATATAGAATATCCATCCATTAGATACTGCGAGGACCAGAGCATGTCGGTTAAGGCTTTGCTTTATGCAAAGGCAATAATGGTTTTCCCGTTGCCAGTATATTGTTATGTTCGCCGCGAAGGTTCAATCACAAAACAGCTCTCGCGAAAGGACTTGATCGATGCTTTGTATGATTGTTTCGCAATGAACCGTTTGATTGGTCAGCACAACTATAATGTAAGACTCTCTGTTCCGGCATATATCTTGTCGTTGTTAAGGCAGAAGAATATATTCCTTTTCTATTATTATGCGTTGCAAAACTTCTTGCATGTAGATAAAGAGACAGCAATGAGTGATTATAAGAAAGCATGTAAGATGTCTTATATTGCGGAAAATCCTGTCAAGGTTCTTGTTGACAGCGTAAGAGTTAAGTTAGGAGCTATTAAGAACAGTTTATTTCATCGTGCCAAATGAGTAGCGAAGGTATGCATATAGTATATTGCACAGATACCAATTATATAATGCCAATAGGCGTTGCAATGATATCTGTTTGTGAGAACAATAAGGATGAGAATATCACATTCCATATCTTCATTACCGATATGGAGGCATCAAATGAGGTTATTGATACTAAAACAGCCAAACTAAAAGAGGTTGCTAATAAGTACAATCAGACTATTGAAATCTATCATTTTGACTTCGAGAAACTGAGAGTGTTTGGTCATACTCAGTTTGGACACATCTCTATCGCTGCCCTTGTGAGGTTGTATATTGCAGACTTGCTGCCTGATACTATAGATAGAGTTCTGTACATGGATGGCGACACACTTGTCAATGATAAGTTGCGTCCTTTGTGGGAAACAGAAATGGTGGCTGACTGTCCGTTGGCAGCTGTTGTAGATGCTAATGGAACATCGGCATTAACACATTATGCTCTTAAGACTCCAGTCAATACTCCTTATATCAACTCTGGTGTTCTGCTCATCAACTTGTCTTGTTGGAGACAGGAAAAGAGTTCTGCAACTCTCATTTCTGTTGCAAAAGAAAAACTCGACACCTTCCCTTACATCGACCAGGACCTTATAAACTATGTGTTTGGTGATAGAATAAAGTTATTGCCAATAAAGTATAATTTCCAGACAATATTCATCTTCTCTCCAGAATTCTATTGGATGGTTGACTGCCAGTATGTTGATGAAATCCGTTCGCTGATTAAGGAGAAGAACCCTGTCATCATTCATTATATCACAGCAAACAAACCGTGGAAAGATGAGTGGTGTCCTTTGCGTGAGATATGGAATAAGTACAAGGCATTATCTCCTTGGAAGGATGTGCCTGTAGAATCATTGGTGACTCGTTTCGATCGTTGCGATATATACGATGATTTCATTGATGCTTATTGGGGCGACACAAAGTTGATGAAGGCATTGTTGCGACCAGTCATTCCGCTCGCAAAGACTATTCTTAAGTTCAAGAACAAGGAGAAGATTGCTAATGTCGTGACTATACCACTCCGTATTGCAACCGTGTTGTTGGAGAGGATATACAGATTCAAGGCAAGAAAATTGAAGAATGTTTGAAAGACTGATTTGGAATTCCAAGATGCGTTCCGCAACATTGTGGATGATGCGTTTCTTACCAATAAATAAGAAGCGAATCATGTGTGTGTGTTGGGGAGGTAAGAAGTATAATTGCAATCCGAAAGCAATCACCGATGCTTTGCTGAGGAGGCAAGACGCACAAGGAATACAGATTGTTTACGCTTTCGACGAACCATCCCGATTTGCAGATATATTGCCAGAAAGAGTGCAGTCGGTTGAGATTGGTTCTCTGCAGTATTATTATCTGCTCGCCACATCACATGTTATCATTGCCAACACAAGATTTGTTGGACTAATGTGGCCATTTGCCAAGAAGTCTTCACAGATATATATCCAAACCCAGCATGGTGGGCATGGCATAAAGAAGGTAGAACTCGATGTTCGCGATGCACTTACTGAGGAATACATCACCAATGCAATAGAAGATACAAAGAGGATGGACTTGATGCTCTCTGATTCCAGGTATTGGACCCGTGTGTATAGAACCGCTTATCAGTATGGTGGGGAAGTGCTTGAAAGTGGACTTCCAAGAAATGATGTCTTCTTTGCGGGGGATGAAGAAAAGAAAGCCCTCAAGCAAAGGGCATTAGACTATATTGTCAACCATAATTCAATCAGTAATCCACAAGAACTTTCAGAAGCAAAGTTCTTGATATATACCCCTACATTCAGGAACAATCAGCGTAGAGATGTTTATGGTTTTGATGTTGACAAGGTAGTTCGTGCATTAGAGGAAAGGTTCGGTGGAGTGTGGTATATCCTTGTCAGTTCTCATCCTAACATGGTAGATTATTACCGAGAGGTGTATGATTTCTCCAATCCTCGACTCTTGGATGTTGGGACATACCCAGAACTGCAAGAACTGCTCGTTGTGTCGGATGCCTTAATTACCGACTACTCAAGTGCAGAGATGGATTTCTCTCTTACAGCGAGACCTGTCTTTCAGTTGATTCGTGATAGGGAAGATTATGATAGAGGCACATACCTCGACCCTTGTTCACTTCCGTTCCCTTACGCAGAGAACGATGATGCTTTGGTGAACAACATATTAACATTCGATGAAGAGAAGTATCATTCTGATTTGAATGACTTCAACACGAATGTGATTGGTTTGAATGAAACAGGTCATGCTGCCGATAATGTGGCAGAATGGATAATGCAACATATATAATATGAAAATAGCGATAGTTAGTTTTTTTCATGCAGAATCTTCTTTATGTCTTGCGAAGTATCTCGCAAAGGCAGGAAATGAAGTGGATTATTATTATGTTGCAGGACTCTACCATACGGTAGATAACACACCAGGGTTTGAATATTCCAACGCAAGTCATGCCTTAGGTAACCATAAGCTGACACCGAAAGAGACACCTATTATATATGATTATCTTAAAGGATTGCCAGTAACTCTCTACCTTACCCGCATACTTCATCATGACATGTACCCTCGTTTCAATGATGTTTTGATTAGAATACTCTTCAAACAAATCAAGAGGAAAGGGTATGATGCAATAAATGTTGTGGGACAGTATTCAAAGGTAGGTATAGCACATGAGGTGTTCAAAGGATTCAATCTTATTCAGACATTCCACGAGTTAGGTAATCATGAAGGTGAACTTATCCCTCTGCCTACTGTGGTTCAAGCGGTAAAGGATAAGACAAAGGTCATATTACATTCTAAGGCTACATACGAAAGGTATGTGGGCATCGAAGGTGTTGATGAGGCTAATGTCCGTATGATACCGTTTGGTAAGTTTGAGACATGTAGGATATATGCTAAAGAAACAAATGTTTCGTTGCCCTTCACAGAAGATGTTCCAATGCTAATGTTCTATGGATATTTAGCACCATACAAGGGACTCGACATTCTTGCGGAGGCGATGGAGCATTTGAAGGATATACATGGCAAGTTTAATGTTGTGATTGCTGGTAGCGGAGAAAATGAAGATTTACATAAGTTTGAGCAATATAACAACTGTCATATCATTCATCGGTTCCTTTCAAATGATGAGATGATGGCATTGATAAAACAATCATCTGCGATACTTCTTCCTTACAGGACCGCATCCCAAACAGGAATCATACCTACTTGCACACTCTATGGCAAACCATTCATCGCCACCAATGTAGGAGCATTCAAGGAGAATGTTCTTGATGGTGTAAATGGTCTGTTGGTAGAGAAGGACTCGCCTGTTGCCTTTGCTGATGCTATGCGAAAGGTGATAGAGAGTCCTGAGTTGCTGAAGTCATTGAGTGATGGTGCATATCATTATGGTGAGGATGATGACTTCTCTTGGTCTTTAATTGCTAAAAAAACTATCGAATTCTATAACTCTTAGGAGTTTTGTGTATGCGAGTATTATTTGATTTGCTACCTGTGTCATTCACCCATCTCAATGGAGTGTTTGTTTATGCACAGCGAATACTGGACGGCTGGTATAAAGAGGGCATAAAGAATGTTGTGATACTTACAACACCAGAGCTGAAGGAGAATTTGCTCTATCCTCTCTATCCTGATTATGAATATATCACTTTGTCTGTTCCACACCAGATGCGTTACACCATGAAGTGTGTATATACAGGATGGTTAAGGAAAAGGGCGATAGACCATTCTGGTTGTGATATTGTCTTTTATCCAATGCCAGAACCATTCTATATGTTCATACCAAAGGTTCCACAGGTTTCTGTCATTCATGACATGGCAAAGGGCAAATACCATTGGTACCAGACAAAGTTGCTGATGCCTTGGCAGAGGTACTTCTGCAAGAAACTCATTGCAATCAGCAATTTCACCAAAGGGGAGGCAAAGAAAGAGTACTTCTGGTTGAAGGACAGTAAGGTGGAAGTGATTTATAATGCCGTACCATATACCTCAACCGTCTATCCTCGTATTCTTGAAGGAGAATACATCTTAAATGTCAACACCCTGCATAAATACAAGAATGCCGACACGCTTGTTAAGGCTTTTGGACTCATAAAGGATAAGACTTCCGCAAAACTTGTTCTTGTCGGTTCGGATGTTTGTGGTCGTTGGGCTGAATTGGAGAGCATTGCAAAGGAATATGGAGTGCTTGACCGCCTTGTTCATCTGCAAAACCTTTCGGATGAAGATTTGATTTCTTTGTTCCAACACGCATCACTCTTCGTTACTCCATCCACAATGGAAGGTTTTGGACAGACTCCTATTGAGGCTGGCATATACCGATGTCCTGTCATCTCGTCTCGTTGTGCTTCATTGCCAGAGGCAACCATCGAGATGGTGAACTATTATGAACCTGTTTATTCTGCAGAGAATCTTGCAAAGAAGATGGAGGAAGTGCTTGCAAACAAAGATAATGCTGTCGAACTCCAGCAGATTTCTGAAGTCTATAAGGATTCGTATGGCATACGAAAGCAGAGTCTTAAAGTGTATCAGTTATTATACAATACAGTAATGAATCGCCATTCATAAAGAAGAGTTGATAAAAACATACGGTTGATTGATGCAAAACATACGGTCGAATGACCTCATTCTTGCGGTCGATTGATGCAAAACATGCAGAGGTTTGATGCAAAACCTCTATAGGTTTTTAAGAATAATAATATAGTTTCGTGTAGAAAATATTCCTCAAACATCCACCATCCACCCAAATTGGGGTTAATTAACTGATTTATAAGCTAAAACCTATGGGTGGATGTTTGTCCAACATCCACCCAACATCCACCCAATTTCTTTCTGGGTGGATGTAGGTGGAAGTTAGGTGGATGTTTAAGCAACATCCACCTCGTGATTTTCTCTTGAAAATCATGTACTTAAATGCTGCTTGGGTGGAAGGTGGATGTTTGAACTGAAAATAGTTAGTTTTTCCGTGAGATATAATTTCCAGTTTATTGATAAAGTAATAAAAGAAGCAACGGAGAAGGAGGCGATGATTGAAAGACGAAAGGATATGTCGCTTTCTTTTTCCGAATACGATGACTCTTTTGTCTTGCCATCAAAAGACTTATGGGTAAATGGAATGTGTCTGGGCGGTGTTGTGGATAAAGACAAGTGTTTTGTTATGTCGTCTGCTTGGCACGAAGGAGCACGATGTGACAAATACGACTTTGCAGAAGATGAGGTGGAGGTTAGAGATGAAAGAGTCATTTATCTTGGTTTCTTAAACTCTTGCTGGGGACATGCCATAACAGACAATCTTAAAAAACTGTGGTTTGTAGGAACGGACAGTTATAAAGAACTCATTGAGAAAGGCTACAAGGTAGTTTATATAACAGAAGACAACAAGTCCATGCCTAAATATGTGTGGCGATTGTTTGAATTGTGTGGTGTTGATTGCTCTAAGTTTGAACATATAGTCAAGGTTACTCGTTTCAAGAATGTAGTTGTGCCGGACAACTCTTTCATTGCTGATAATGGGGAACGCTATTATACAGATGAGTATAAGCGTACAATAGATGTGATGAAGAGTAATGCGGCATTGAATACTGAGTATAAGGGCAAGAAAATATATTTTTCAAGAACAGGCACTCAGACATGGAGGGAAACAGGCGAGAAGACAATAGAGAAAGTGTTTGAGTCCCTTGGATATGTTGTTCTTCATCCGGAGCGTTTTTCTGTTGACACACAGATATCCATTGTCTCATCGTGCAAGGCATTTGCTTCCACAGAAGGCTCCATTTCTCACAATGCTGTGTTCTGTGCTCCTAACACTCCAGTAACAATTATCCGAAAGGTGCATGATGTGAATAAATACCAGATGGCTCTTAATGCGGTGGCCGATGTAGATGTCACTTACATTGATGCCCATCATTCGATAAATGCGCAGGAAGGTTCACCTTGGGTTGGTCCTTTTTATTTGTGTGTGAATCGAAATGTGGAGAGATATGTTGGGCATAGAATCATGCGTCTTCCTCTGCAGATGCGTTGCTCATGGTGGAATTACTATTTGTCAAAGTATCAATTGTACAATAGGATATGTAATAAAATCAAGAGAACTCTGCACAGAGAGTAGTTGCTCCAATGAAAAATGATTAAGAACATATAATGCAAGATATAGTTAAGAAAGAACGAAAGATTTATATTGATGCAATAAAGGGATTGGGCATAATCCTTGTGTTATTGTTTCATGGTAATGTGAATACAGGTTATCTCGCTTACCTGAGCATTGGATATATGTCTATGTTTTTTGTTGCATCGGGATACACATACAAACCTGCAAAGACACTGGGCGAAGAGATAAAGAAGAAGGGCAAAAGGTTGTTCATCCCATATATCGTTTATGGCTTGTTCAGCGTGGCTTTGTTTTCTGCTATGGAACTCATTCATGGCGAATGGTCCAACTTCTTTCAGCGGTTAGCAGGATTATTGTACTCCCGCTTCTTCATCTATCCTAATGGCCCAGTGGAAGATAGTGTGGCAATGTTAGGACTGACAGGTAATCCTCCATTGTGGTTTTTGACAGCAATGTTTTCAGCAATAGTCTTGGCTTATGTATTAAGTAAAACAAGATATAAGGTCTTGTTTGTTGTGATATTTGTCACCTTGTCAGTTGCTTTATCGTTCACACATTTCCTTCTGCCTTGGAGTTTGGATACAGCATTTATCTTCGCCTTGTTTATTCTTTTCGGAATGAACAGGAAGTACGGCATAGATAATGTATGGAAGTTCGTTATTGGTATTGCCTTGTTTGCTGTTCTTGCAGTGTATAATAGTTCGGTGAACATCTCAATCCGCGAGTATGGACAGAATGGAGTGTTGAGCATATTCCTATTCTTTATTATTGGTGTGCTGCAAACAGAATGCATATCATATTGCTTGCAAAAGATTGAGCGTTTATGGTTGACCAAAGTGTTGGCATATCTCGGAAGAATATCACTCACCATCATGTGCCTACACTTACCAATATTGACTAAGCTTGATCCTTATTTCTTCAGGGTGATGAGTGGAGTGCCAGACCAGGTTGTACATCTCTTGCTGATAGCATTCACATTAGGCGTGTGTGTCTTGTTTGCTATGTTCTGCAACAAGTATAAGAGTAAGTTCCCATTGTTGAAGTGGCTTTGATATGGAATGTCCAAAAGTTTCGATAATAACCGTTTGCTATAATGCTGCGAGTGTGCTGGAGGTGACTATGCAGAGTGTGTTGAACCAGACATACTCAAACCTAGAATATATCATCATAGATGGTGGCAGCAAAGATGATACAGTAGACATTGTCAGTAAGTATCGCAGCAGGATTGCGGTTTATGTGAGCGAACCAGACAAAGGTATCTATGATGCAATGAATAAGGGGCTGAAACATGCTACTGGTGAATGGATAAACTTCATGAATGCAGGCGACACCTTCCATGATGAGAGGGTGCTGGAGGATGTTTTTGGAGACAGTTCTCCATTCGCAGACAAGCTCCATTCGCTCAAGATTATTGGTGGTAATACAAATAATGTTCATGCCGATCATTCGTGGATACACAAGGCTGAACCTGCAGAGGTCATTCCAAACAGAATACCATTCAGTCATCAGGCTTGCTTCGTAAGACCACCTTTCTCTTTCGACTTGAAATACAAGTTGGCAGCCGACTACAAGGTACTTTACGACACATATTATAATTATGGAAAGGAATCTATTGCCATCATCGACCGCATCATTGCAGACTACATGAAGGAGGGAAGTTTCTCGACCGACAATTATCGTAAGTGCAAGCACGATTATCTCATCATACAATCTTCCCATCCATCGTGGGTTTGGTTTAAGGAAGTGATAAAGTATATTCTACATTATTAGTTTGTTTCTTATGTTAATAATCCTATTGTTAGATATATTGTTAGCCTTTGCTGCTTTCATCATTCTTCTGAAGCAAAAGGGAACGCCGAATTTGTTGTCCTTTGATTTGGATGTGACGAAGCAGACAAAGGGTTTGATGGCAATATTGATTGTTCTTTGTCATTTAGGAGTTTTCTCAAATGACAAGATGCCGATGGGAGGACGTTTCGTGGCACTTGGTCTTCCTGTTGTAACGATATTCTTCTTTATTTCAGGATATGGACTGATGTTTTCTTATGCGAAGAAGGGCAAGCAGTATCTCGACTCATTCTTCTCAAGACGATTGCCACGACTCCTTGTTCCGCTTGTTCTGGTTACGGTGATAGGACTGCTGATAGGACTCATGATAGGTAAACCACTTCCTACACTTGAAGAGACATGGCAAGAGTTTCTTCATAACTCACCACTTCTGCTGTTCTCCTGGTTCGTATATGCTTTGTTGGCATCATACATAGCCTTTTATGTTGCATTCCGATTCTGCCCGAACAAAGTTATTGCTGTTTCAGTTGTGGCCCTTCTCGCCATTGCTTTAATCGTCTTTTTCACTTCGACAGATACCTTCCCTTTCACGAGAGCAACTATTTTCGGTTTTCCATTAGGTGCAATATATTATAATGTTGAGGGTAGGGTAAAGGAGTTCCTTTCGCGAAGCAAAGCAAATGCTACGCTCGCCTATGCTTTGACATTATTTGTACCTATTGCACTTCTTGTATTCATGAAGGCAACACAAGCAGAAGAGGACCCTGAGACATTGGTCGGTCGTCTGGTGGTGTATATTTCGCCAATCATATTCGTGTTGAGCACATACCTTGTGAGATTGCCAAAACCTTTTGCTCTCATTGCCAGCAGTCTTGGTGCCATATCTTATGAGATATACCTTGTGCATGGTGTGGTCTTCGAACATTACATAGGTGCTTCATGGAACATTGCATACCAGTTTGCCTATGTATTTGCTTCTGTTTTCATAGGAGCAGTTATTGTTAATCAGTTAGTGTCCCGACTCATCAAATGAAAATAGTTCTTTATACCGCAGGTTTAGGAAACCAGATTTTCCAGTATTTCTTCTCGTTATGGTTGGGGAAGAAGTACCCACGCGAGAAAGTGTATGGAGTTTATGACCCTGCAATCTTGGCAAATCATAACGGACTTGAGGTTGACAGAGTATTTGACATAACTCTTCCGCCTACTAATAAGTTTGTTTATGTCATAGAACGATTGTTGCGTGCCTGGTATAAGAGAACCAAGAACGAATGTTTCAGTTCGCATGACGATTGGCACAAGAACACCCTGTATTATGAGGGCTATTGGCACGACAGGAACCTATTTTGTGACTTTGCTTCTCAGTTGAAGTTTCGAGAACCTGTACTGAGCGAAGATAACGGTCGTGTGCTGGAACAGATACAGAACACCAATTCTGTGTTTATTCATGTGCGAAGAGGTGATTATCTGAAACCAGAGTTCAGAGATGCGTTCTCTCATTCGTGTCCTGTGTCCTATTATGAGAATGCAATACAGATGGTTGCAGACAAGATGACAGATGTGCATTATTTTGTGTTCTCCGATGATATTGATTGGGTTCGTCAGTCAATAAATATTCCAAATGCTACATTCGTCGATTGGAATAGAGGTGCTGATAGTTTTATGGATATGTACCTCATGTCACATTGCAAAGGTGCAATCATAGCAAACAGTTCGTTTAGTTTCTGGGGTGCTATGCTTGGTGAAAAGAAGTCACTTGTCATCAAACCAAAGCGTTGGATTGGGGATGAAATACCTCCTATCTTCCCAGATGAATGGATGTCGTTGTAGTGCAAAAACGAAAGAACCATGAGTAAAGTTTCGATTATCGTACCAATATATAATGTGGAAGAATACATCGAAGAATGTGTTCACAGCATTATAGCACAGTCATACAAAGATATTGAAATCATTCTTGTAGATGATTGTGGTAATGATAATAGCGTTCAGATTGCAGAAAACATCCTGAACGATGAGGCTCATGGCAATTTCAGTTTTGTGGTCCTTCGCCATGAAAAGAATCGAGGTCTCTCCGCCGCCCGAAACACAGGAATGGAAGTGGCGAGTGGCGACTATGTTTATTTCATGGATAGTGACGATACCATTACTCCTGATTGTATGGAAAAACTTGTTTGTCGTGCAGAAAGCACAGGTGCCGACATCGTAGTAGGTGGAATAAATGTTGTGGGCAATTCTCCTACCATTCCTTTATTGGACAAGGAGATTCTCCCTTTGGTTCTTGATAATCCAGCCGATGTGCTCAATTCATATATCTATGGAAAATGGTATATGATGGCATGGAACAAGTTAATCAAAAGGCGTTTCATAACAGAAAACAACATAACATTCATCGAAGGACTTATCCACGAGGATTATGCTTGGAGCTTTGATGTAGCCTCATCAGCAAAGAGTGTTGCATTTGTTGGAGAAGAAACATACAATTATCTTATCCGTGAAAACTCGCTGCAGACAGCAAAGGACTTCACGAAGCACTATAATGCTTACCTTCAAATCCTAAAGGTTTTGGCAGAGATAATCATTAAGAAAGGTATTGTCGAGCAAGCATCCTCATGGTTTGAAAAGCAAAAAGCATTAATGTTCTCTATGACAATGCAGAATGGTAGTGCAGAACAAGTAAAGAACATCTATTCAGTTATACATAACGTCCTACCAATTCGTACTTTAACGAAAGTTAATTCTCATTATCTTCTTCCAGAAGTATTGGGAATCCATTTATACAAGAAATTTCATCGATACCATCTTTGTTAGTGGTAAAATAAATATGAATAATCCTTCCATTTCAATTATTGTTCCTGTTTATCATGTTGAAGCATATATCGCGGATTGCCTCAAGTCTGTTGCTGCCCAAACATACAAAGGAACGATAGAATGCTTGATTGTTGACGATTGCGGAACAGACAATAGCATGACTATTGCTAATGATTTTGTCAACTCTTACTCGGGCAACATCAAGTTTAAGATAATAAACAGAGAGAAGAACGGAGGAATATCAGCAACAAGAAACACAGGAATAAGGAATGCCAGTTGCGAGTATCTGTATTTCCTCGATAGTGATGATTATATCATGGACAATACGATTGAGAGTATTGTTTCGACATGTATAAAATACCCTGATGCTGATATTGTTCTTTCTGGTCACACAAAGATAGATGGCACAAAGGAAGAGACTTACACTCTCAATCCTGATGTGGATTACATCGACAGTTCAAAGATTCTTTCCACTACTTTGTATGCGGAGGGAAACATGACAGTCTTGGCATGGAACAAACTCGTGAAGCGTTCGTGGTTGCAGGACAACAACCTATATTTCGACGAAAACAGAATTGCAGAAGATGTGATGTGGACCTTCAAGACTATCATTAACAAGCCATCGATAGCATATAATCATGCTATTACTTATGTGTATCGTGTTCGTGCTAATTCCATCATGACAAGTTTGAAGGATAAGGAGAAATACCTTCAGTTCCTCGATTCACAGATGCAGAATTATGTTGACATGACTCGTATGTATGCAGCAAATGGTGAGGGTAGTCCTTTGCTCCTTAGTTATATATTGTGGTTTAAGTTTGATGTGCTTCGTCAGGCAAAGTTGAACCATTGCAAAACAAAAGACATATTACGCCAATGCCGAAAGGCGAAGGAAGCCGTAGAACTTCCTCTGAGCAAGATGCCTGCAAAACATATCTTCTTCGAATTGTGTTTGAGAAGGTGTCCTATCATTGTTGCTCTTTTCTTCTCATCAAAATAACAATATAGAACGAATATGCTGTTCAACTCATTTGAATATCTCCTTTTCCTTCCAATAGTGTTTCTGCTTTATTGGTTTGTGTTCAAACCATTGAAGTGGCAGAACTTGCTGGTTGTTGTGGCAAGTTATGTGTTCTATGGCTGGGGGAACTGGAAGTTCCTTATACTTATTGCCATAACAACCCTCTGCAGTTTTGTGAGTGGTGTGCTGATAGAGAAGTACAAATCACAGGAGGATGGAGGAAAAATGGCTTGGTGGGTAAGTCTCATAAACATACTTCTCAATCTCGGAATACTCGGAGCATACAAGTATTATGACTTCTTCGCGAAGCAATTTGCCGAACTGTTAGGCATTGATGCCAGCGGACTTGTGCTTAATCTTATCCTTCCTGTTGGTATATCCTTCTATACATTCCAGGCATTAAGTTATTCCATTGATGTGTATCGCGGTAAGATTGCAGCTACACATAATGTGGTGGAGTTTTCGGCTTACATCAGTTTCTTCCCACAACTTGTGGCAGGACCTATCGAACGAGCCACAAACCTTTTGCCTCAATTCCAGAAGGCAAGGGTATTTGACTATACACTTGCAGCCGATGGTATGCGACAAATGCTGTGGGGCTTCTTCAAGAAACTGATTATTGCTGATAATTGTGCTGAGTTTGCTAACTGGGCATTCGACAATTATCATCAAGAGAACATCGGTGGACTCATGATGTTTCTTGGAGCAGTTGGCTTCACATTCCAGATATATGGTGACTTCTCTGGATATAGTGACATTGCAATAGGTACAGCAAAGCTCTTTGGCATTAGATTGAAACGAAACTTCAACCTTCCATATTTCAGCCGTGATGTGGCTGAGTTTTGGAAGCGTTGGCACATATCTCTCAACAGTTGGTTTGTGGATTACATCTACATTCCTCTTGGTGGAAGTAGGGAAGGACAATGGAAAACCATTCGCAATACCTTTGTGATATTCCTCGTTAGTGGACTCTGGCACGGTGCAAACTGGACCTTTGTTGCATGGGGAGCATACCATGCCTGTCTGTTTGTTCCACTCATTTTGCTTGGAAAACAGAAACGATTTGGCAAGAGTACAGTAGCAGAAAACCATTGGTATCCATCAATTACAGAGGTGTTCCAGATGGGCAGTACCTTCGTACTTGCAGTATTTGGTTGGATAATATTCCGTGCCACAGATATACAACATGCGTGGGACTATATAATGACTATGTTCCAGACTGCTACAGTATATTATCCTCTTGGCAATCACATTACCATCTTCTTCTACATAGCAATACTCTTGCTCGTGGAATGGTTTGCTCGCAAACAACAGCATCCGTTTGCATATATCCCAATCAAGTGGAGATGGCTTCGTATGCTGTTCTATGTAGCATTCTTCGTATGGATAATAGTAAATAGAGGCAATCAAGCTGTGTTCATTTATTTCCAGTTCTAAGGTATGAAACGGTTCTTGACATATATATTGTGCTTTGGTGTTTTGCTTCTTGCATTCTATGGCATACTGTGGGGACATTATGTTATCGGAATGAATAAGTACTCTTTTGAGTTGCCAAAGAGCAAGACGATACTCCTTATTGGCGATAGTCAGACACAAGCTGATATAGATGACTCTATCTGTTCTATGGTGCATAATGTGTCGTTAGCCCATGATGGATATTTCACGATGTACAAGAGATTGCAACTATATGTTGAGGCTAATCCACAGATTGATACAATAATGTTGTCGTTGACTCCGCATACGGTCTCACCAGTGAAGGATGATTTCTATCATAACTTTGGATATGTTGAGGAGACCACAAAGCACTATCTGCCTTATTTTAGTGCAAGTGAATGGTGGGTTCTGCTGAAGAATGATGCTGCAGATGTGTTCTCGGCACTCTGTACTCCTTTTAAATATTATATGCACCCGTCGGAGGACAATATCAAGCAGATGGGATATTTCGAGGTGGCAGACTATTCGCACTTGAAACAAGATATAGAGGATGGGGCTGTGCGTCTTATTCCTGATTCTGTGGAGGTGGACTATGGTAATGACATTACACTTGACTATTTGCATAAGATAGTGGATTATTGTAATGCGAAGGCCCTTACACTCATCGGAATCAATACGCCAGTATATCATGGCGAAAAGTATTTCGACATGAATAATTATAAGGCACTTATGGCTTCTGAGTTTCGTGATGTTGAGGTGTGGGACTATATGAATATGGACTTTGATGATGATTGTCGCCGTGATGTGAACCATCTGAATAGGAAGGGTGCCACTATCTTTTCCAACGAACTCCTAAAGCGATTGACACAAAGATAAGATGAAACTGCTGTATTTCACGATACAAATAAACATGACTGGCGGTTTGGGCCGTATTGTCATCGATAAGATAAATTGGCTCGTGGAGCATGGATATGATGTCACTCTCTGCAACATTGAACGCGTAGATGTAGTGCCAGCCTATCCGTTGGACTCACGAGTGAAACTTATTCGTGGCGACATCTCAACTGTTCCTGGAAATGCTTTGACAAGATTAAAGGGAGTGCTTGGAGCTGTCAATCGTGTGAAAGAGATTATTGATGAGGTGAATCCTGATGTGATAGTGAATGCACATTGCCCACTTGTCACATGGATTTTGCCTTTTGTACGCAAGGACATACCAAAGATAATAGAATGTCATCAGAGTCGTCAGGGACTTGAAGTGCTCGATCGATGGGCGATGAATGGCTTTAGCCGATGGTTGCATCGTTGGTCTATAAGGTGGATTTATGGTTTGTATGACCGATTTGTAGTTCTTACTTCTGGTGATAAGAAAGCTTGGAATAATAAGAACTGTATTGTCATTCCTAACTTCTCCAATTATTCATCGGATAATGTGGTGGTTCACGAAGAAAAGATTGAACATGGACAGATTATCATGATAGCACGACTCGTTCCGCAGAAGAGGATAGACCTGATGATAAAAGCATGGGCTAAGATAGCGAAAGACTATCCTGATTGGCATGTGAAGGTGTTAGGTGGAGGCGAGTATGGTTCTAATTATGTGGAGGAACTGAAGTCTTTGATTAAGTCTTTGAATGTGGAAGACTCGTTCTTTATGCCAGGTGCAGTAGCCGATGTTACTCACGACTTAGAGGAATCAGACATCATGTGCCTTACTTCTGAGTACGAAGGTTTTGGCATCGTACTGATAGAAGCCATGAATAAGGGTGTACCTGTTATGGCATTTAAGTATGTTGGTGTGGATGATATAATCGAAGATGGTGTGGATGGATATGTTGTTCCGTTCGGTGATGTTGATACATACGCAGAACGCTTGAAAAACTTAATGACTTCGAAGGAAACACGACAGCGTTTCTCGAATGCTGCGTTGGAATCTGTTAAGAAGTTTGACAAGAACAGAATAATGCAGAGGTGGGAAGAACAGTTCTCTTCGTTAGCAAGAAAGAAATAATGCATTAGACACCATTGAAGATGATGAAGACAATTAGTTTTGTTGTTCCTGTTTATAATGTAAGTCGTTATCTGGTCGAATGTGTTGAGAGTCTATATGATTTCGCTAAGTCGAATAGACATCTCACATTTGAAATGCTGCTTGTTGATGATGGCAGTACAGATGGTTCGGGTGATATTTGCGATAGGTATCTTCAAGACAAGAGGAATGATGATTCGTTTGCAGTCAAGGTTTTTCATCAAACGAATAGTGGAGTGAGTGTGGCTCGTAATGTAGGACTTGACAATGCTACAGGAGAGTGGATTTGGTTTGTTGATGCTGATGATGTCGCTGCTCCTGTCAAGTTGATGATTCCTGATTGTGAACTGTTGATGTTTGGTTATAAATGGTTCTGTTCGGATGAACGAAAAGAAATGCCAAACTATCCGCAAGATGATTGTGTGGGAATGGATAAGGATGAGTTTTTGTCTTGTCATGGTTCCTATCTTAACCAAACGATGCTCTTCAAGCGTGATGTGATAGAAAAGCACAGCATTCGTTTCACTCCGGGCATGAAGATGGGAGAAGACCTTGAGTTTCAGTATAAGTTCTTGATGGTATGTGAAAAACCAGCATCCATCTCCGAGTACCTTTATAGATATAGAGTAGCAGAGGGTTCAGCAACGAACAATGAAAACAGCAATCGCAACATCGTAAAGGATTCTGTGCCTCTTTTTAACAATCTATTGTTGTTTATAAAACAAAATCATGTCGTTGAGAAGGCTTGGTTGGCAGAACGCCTGTCAAGACAGATGAAGACAATGCTACATTCTGCATGTTTCGTGAAAGGATTGGATAAACAACAGTTGCAGACAGATATTCGTAGTATTATGGACGGGTATGCTTCTGCTGGATATAGTTGTTTTGACAGCAAAGCACTAAAGCTTGCACGAATGAATGTGAGTCTTTATTTGTTGCTCAACAAACTCTATTTCAAATTAAGAAAATAGTAATTCTACATACAAGATAAATGAGAATAAGCTTTATAGTTCGTGTCTATAATTCGGGGAAATGGATTCCACGATGTATAGAGTCGATTAAGAAACAAGGAATAAACGAAGGTGACTACGAGATATTGATAGTAGATGATGGAAGTCCTGACAAGGAAACTGTCAAGATGTGTGATAGCTTTGAAGGAGGTAATATCGTTGTCATCCACCAGAAGAATAGTGGTCCTGGTTCGGCTTGCAATACTGGCATTCGCAATGCAAAAGGTGATTACATCTGGTTTGTTGATGCTGATGATTGCATAGTTGAAGGTGTTGCTCCTTCTCTTCTTGAAAAGGCAGAGAAGAACGACCTTGATGTTCTTGGGTTCGATTGTCAACTTGCCTACGAGGATGAAAACTTGAACATCGTGAAAACAGAGTCTTACCCTATTGCATGTAAGAATCCTGATACGGTAATCTCTGGTCGTGATTTCTTTGTTGATGTTGATATGCCTTCAGCACAATGGTGTGCATTGTTGAGGAGAAGTTTTGTTCTTCAACAGAACCTTCTGTTTGTTGAGGGTATATATTATGAAGACCAGAACTTCACTCCACGAGCATATTATCTTGCAGAAAGAGCCATGTTCACGCATGTAACAGTGATAAATTATGTGCAGAGAGAAGGCAGTATGACCAAGAACCCAGACCGTTTGGCAGAAAGAGCAAATGACTGGCTCACGATATGTGATACATTATATGCTTTTGTTCAGGAAAGAATGCGGGAAGGAACACCTGAATACAACAAGATGATGACTCGCATCTCATTCAACTTCTCTCAGTCATTGCGTTTCTGCAGTAATGCAACGGTCAAAGTGAAGAACTATACTTGTAAGCCATATTACCCTCTTTTTATCAATCCGAATTTGCCGAAAGGCGAAAAGATAAAGTATAAGTTAATCAATATTTCAATCCCATTCTATCTGTTCCTCCACAAAGCATTGAAGCGATAGTTGATAGGACTTTGACTTCTTTGGTGTGGGATATCAGTATGTTTCAATATTGTTGACAATATGATAAAGACAAAACGAATGTATTTAGTAAACATTCTCATGGCACTCTTGCCTAATAGCGGCTTACAGAGTTTGAAAGCCAAATTGTATCGATGGGCAGGTGTTAAGGTGGGAAAAGGAGTTGAGTTCTTTCAAGGAATAAAGATTCAAGGAGTAGGTGAACTTGAAATTGCTGATAAGGCTTTCATTGGGCATGAGGTTCTGTTCATGCTTAACGAGGGAAGTAAGATTCTTGTTGAGGAAGAAGCCATCATTGGTTCGCGTTCAACTATCGTCACAGGATTTCACCCTATAACTCCTGAAGGCAGTAGAATACTCAGTCGTGAAGGTACATGTAGCACTATTATTATTGGTAAGGGATGCAGTGTCTCTACTTGTTGTCTTGTGCTTCCTGGCGTTAAGGTTGGCGAGATGTCACTTGTGGCGGCTGGTGCTACCGTTGCTAAAGATGTTGAACCTTATACTATGGTGGGTGGCTGTCCTGCTAAATTCATTAAGAACTTGAAATGATTATTTGATGTGCCAAAAATCAAATGCAAGGAGTGCTGTTCGTTAAATATTCGTTACTAAGGCAACAAAAACGAGTGTTTCAAATACAAACTAATTAAATTTTCACTACCTTTGCAGCTGATTTAAGGTAAAATCAACAAGTTGTAATTCATGGATAGCGTTATAGGATATATCAGAGGAAACAAAACTTACCTTCTATTAGGTGTGATGATAATAATGGGTGTCGTCGCAAGTTTTGGTGGAAGAGGCCTCTACATGTATTATGCAGCAATGCTTATACTTGCAGGTATATCCGTAATTAAGTATGAAAAGATAACTCCTATATTTGCACTATTCCCAGTGTGGCTCGTTGTGTGTTCGTTTGTCAACAATGTACTCGATTCACATATCGTGGCCTTCTCACTGGTTCTTGTGTCTGCAAGTTCTCTGTTCTCTTCATACGAGGCATTCATCATACGAGGTCGTGTGTTCTATGCAGTATGTTTGATTCTGCCTATTCTCACATTATTTAATTTATATGCTTATTATGCTGGAATTAATTATGTGCTTGAGTTGAACTGGAACATGTCTGAACTGAACTTCTCAGGTTTCACGCCGCATCCTATGTTCCTTGGTGCTGTTAATGGTGCATCGAATGTGGTTCTGACATATTTCTTGATGAAGTTTAGGAATGAAGAACGAGGAATGTTATCTGTTGGTTGCGTACTTGCATTGCTTATTGCATCTATATATCTTTCTGTCATAGCAGCATCTCGTAGTGCGTTGGGTGCTTCGTTGATTGCTATGTGCGGAATCGTCTATCTGTTTTCTGAGTCTCCAGGCAAGTTGATTAAGTCGGGAATAGCAATCGTCATTATCGCTTCAATCATCATGCCGTTGTTTGATTCGGTAAGTGGACAGATGAGAATGAAGGCGGATAATGAAGAAAATCAAGGTAATTCTCGTTCTCTCATTTGGGAACAGCGAATCAAGGAGTTCAAGAGTTCTCCGGTGTTTGGTATAGGTTTTGCCACAGCATACGACATGGAGAAGCAGGAGGTTGTCACCGGTACTGTTGAAACAGGTAGTGGATGGTTGACAATACTCTCAGAAACTGGTTTGATAGGTGCGTTGTTTATCTTCCTCATGATGAAGAGAAGTTATGTTCCTATATGGGAATTGAAGGACGATAGAGGTGTGTTAGTTCTGTTCGCCTGTGTGCTGATATATTTCTGTTTACACTCAATCTTTGAGGGATACCTTTATACACCAGGTTATAGTCCGTGCTTGTTCTTCTGGTTGTTGATAGGATTCTTCTACGAATACAACGAATATAAATATGAGGTTGATGACTACGAGATACAAGATGAGATAGAGAACATCCAATATGATGATGAGGATGATGAGGAAGACGAAGAAAATGATGTTGATTATTTTGTGTAAAGACTAAGTATTATTTTTTTAACTAAATATTGTTTGATTAAATTATGAAGAAAAGTTTACTTTTATTCCTTTTGATTTCTTTGCCAGTTTTGCTTTTTGCTCAGAGAACAATGCCAGTTCCTGCAACTGTTTCTCAGGTAGAGTTCAACAAATACAATGACCTTGGTAAGGACTCAGTTATTTATTACTTATATAATACATCTGTAGGTGCTTTCTATACAGAAGGTAATGAGTATGGAACACGCGCAAGCGTTAGTGCTTATGGTATCAAAGTGTCAATCTCTCAGTATAGAGCAAAGGATGCATCAGGTCTTGACTTGCCATGGGACGGTAAGTCTGTTATCATCAACAACTATTCTATTGCAAAGAGCAGATGGGACCAGCTTTTTGTTGACTCTAAGTGTATTCCTTATGTTGACTGTGCTAACCGTGGCAACAACATCTGGAACCTCGAAGCAGTAGGAGATGGTACTTATACTATCAGTCTCTCAGACTTGAACCCTATTTATTCTACTGTAGAGGATTTCCAGAAGTCTCAGTGCTTCTTTGGTCTGTCACATGCTGCTGTATCATCAAATTTGACTGGTCTTACTGCTAACAACTCAGTAATATATGACCCTTATTCAAAGCTCGGATGGGCTTTCGTTACAGAGTTTGAATATGATAAGTATGCGTATGACTATAGCTGCTATGTTGCATCACAGAACTTAGCAGCAGTAATTGAGAACGCCAGAAATGTAGGTGATATTGATTTGACAGCAGCAGAAGCTGTTTATTACAACTCTGCTTCAACACTCAAGGCTCTCAAGGATGCTACAGCAGCCATCAATCAAGCTATCGTTGATAAGTTGTACACAAATGCTTCTGATGAGACTCCATACGACATTTCTCACATGATTGTTAACCCTGACTTCAGCACAAAGAATGCTAATGGTTGGGATACAACATACGAGTTCCCTAAGGATGCTTCATTCATCGGTTACCAGTCTGCTGGTTCAAATGGTTTTGTGAATGGAGATGTTAAGGTTGAACATTTCTTCCAGGTATGGTCAAATGGCGTTAACTATCAGCCATCACGCGTTAAGGGTGTATTGGCAATCGGTCAGTTCTATCAGACAATCAAGAATCTTCCTTCAGGAAAGTATAAGCTTTGTGCCGATTGTATTGCAACAAACCAGTATGAAAAGAGTGCTAATCCTGTTTATGGTGTTGAACTCTTTGCTCAGGGCGGTTCACTCACAACAAAGACTAATGTGGCTACTGACAGCAATCTTCCAAAGCACTATGAGTTTATGTTCGCTAACGATGGTAATGAAGTGACTATTGGTCTCCGCACTTTGGAAGGAACAACAGCAAGCTGGATTGCAGCAACAAACTTCAAGCTTTACTATCTTGGTTCGGACTATACTGCTATTGAAGAAGTCTCAGCTGATATGAATGCTAAGGCAACTTCAATCTACACTATCTCTGGTGCTCGTGTAAACAACCTCAAGAAGGGTATCAACATCATCAGAAAGGCAGATGGTTCTGTTTCTAAGATGTATGTTAAGTAATAGGAAATAGACATATATTTTAATTCCACTTTAATGAGTTTTGTTATTGTCATTTGCTTCAAATGGCTTGATAAAACTTGTTAAAGTGGAGTATTGTTATCATGCGTATTATCTTCTTTCAGAATTGCATCTCCCCTCATCAGATGCCATACATCAGTTATCTTCCTAATATTGCACAGGTAGAGAAGGTGATTGTTGTTACTCCTGTAGCCGACTTGGAGGAACGAAAGATGATGGGTTGGGGAATGGATGGAGATAATTTCGAAAGATTAGAGATTATTGTCTCCCCTTCTGATGATGATGTCAAAAGGTTGATTGAGGATAATGTTAAGCAGGATAATGATACATGGTGTATGTTCTCAGGCATAAATGCCTTCCCAGAAGTGGCAAATTGGTTGCGACTTTCATTAACTTATTCTGTTCGTAGAGGAATTATTACCGAACCACCTTATATATATGAACATCCATTGTGGATGCATGCCATTCGTTTTGCGATACAAGACTGGCGATATGTTAAGTATATCGACAAGATGTTTGTGATGGGTGATGAGTACATGAACTACTACAAGTTCTGGAGTAAGAAGTGGGATGTCGTGCCATTCATGTATTGTACTGAGTGGAAGAACAGAACAAGTTATGCATGCTTGAACGGAAAACAGAAGATTCTTTATGTCGGTTCTTTGACAGACAGAAAGAATGTTGGCATTCTGTTTGATGCTGTTTCCTCGTTGGATAAGGATATTCAAGAGGACATAGAAATAGGAATTGTTGGTGATGGAGAGAATAAGGATGAACTTGTGCAAAAGAGTTCTCATGAAGATTTCCATGCTACCACAACATTCTATGGTGTCAAGAACATGAAGGAAGTTCCTGAGATTATGGAACAATACGACATCTTGGTCTTGCCATCTAAGCATGATGGTTGGGGAGCTGTAGTCAATGAAGCCCTTACCATGGGACTTTATGTCGTATGTAGTGATGCGTGTGGAGCAAAGTATTTGATAAAAAATAGTACGCTTGGTCATGTTTTTTGTAGTAATAGCAAAGAAGACTTGCGGAATGTTCTCATTTCTTGTCACGACAATAAGGATTCTATAAGATTAGGTGTAGAAAAACGAGTGTCGTGGTCAAAGGACAATATCTCTGGAGAAGAAGTGGCTAAGTACTTTGTAAGTCATCTACAGTAACTCATAAATAAAATCAATAATGAAGGTATTACACTATATTCCATCTATAGACCGTTCAAGTGGAGGGGTTGGCTCGTATATGCAACTCCTTTCAAAAGAACTTGGGCGATTGGTGGAACTCCATGTCGTGACACATCGTTCAGAGAACGAGTTGCCGTTGGAAAACTGTACTCTTCATTATATAAGCATGGGAATGACTCCTTGGTCATCAACGAAGAAAGAGTTTGTTGAGTTGCTTGAACAAGTCAAACCGGATGTTTTCCATTCAAACTGTTGCTGGCTTCCCGTTTCTGCATACACATCTTTATGGGCAAAGTCAAAGGGATACAAAGTTGTATATACCCCACATGGTATGCTTGAACCTTGGATAATGTCTCGAAACTATTGGACAAAGAAAGTTCCAGCAATATTGTTGTTCCAGAAGAAAGGAGTTGCTGTTGCTGATTTGTTGCATTCAACGGCAGAAAGTGAAAAGGAAAACCTTTTGCGTTTGGGATGGAACAAAAAGATTAAAGTTGTCGCTAATTGTGTTGATTTAGAGGAAATATACAAGAAGATAAGTTCTGCAAATGCTTCAAAGAGCAAGACAATCCTGTTTTTGAGCAGGGTGCATGTCAAGAAAGGTATTAACTTTCTTATTGAAGCCGTAGCAGAATTAAAAGAAGAACTAAAAGGGTGGACCATAAAGATTGCTGGTGAATGTGAGGATGATTATATAAATGAGTTGAAGACTCTTGCAACAATGCTCGGTGTGAATGATATGGTTCAGTTCCTTGGTGGTGTCTATGGTGATGAGAAATGGAAACTATACAAGGAAGCATCATTGTTCGTTCTACCTACACATAGCGAAAATTTCGGTATCGTTGTTGCAGAAGCACTTGCTTGTGAAGTGCCAGTGATTACAACAAAAGGAACACCTTGGCACGAACTTGAGAGTCACCATTGCGGATGGTGGACCGAAGTTGGTAAAGAACCAACAAAGCAGGCTCTTCTTCAGTTCTTGAAGAAGACAGAAGAAGAACTTGAAGTTATGGGCCAGAATGGGCGAAAACTTATTGAAGAGAAGTATTCGTGTCCAGTTATTGCTCAACAATTTGTAGAAATGTACAAGTCATTATGAATAAGGTAGAATATCCAGGAAGCGTTAGTATAAATATAAAGGTAAAGCGTGCGTTGTGGAATGTCGTTAGTGCATTCCTCTATCGCCCCTTTGTCACAGGTCTGTTTCGTCCTTGGCGATTGCTTGTTTTGAAGGCATTTGGTGCTAAGGTTGATTGGAAGAGTAATGTTTATGCTTCGGTAAAGATATGGGCTCCATGGAATCTTGAGATGAAGTCTGGCTCTTGTCTTGGACCCAATGTCATCTGTTATAATCAAGCACTTGTTAAGTTGGAAGAAGGAGCAACCGTATCACAATATTCATATCTCTGTACAGCAGGTCATGACACAAGCAGCTCAAATACCGCATCCGAAGGGTTGATAATATCTCCTATTACTATAAAAGCAAATGCTTGGATTGGAACAAAGGCTTTCATCGGTATGGGTGTCGTTGTTGGTGAGAATGCAATAGTTGGTGCTACTGCAAGTGTGTATAAGGATATAGAGGCTGACAGCATTGTTGGTGGTAACCCTGCAAAATTGATAAGAAAAAGATGATTCCGATATTGTTGACAGCATCCGTGGATACTCACGGAATGAATGGAACTAAGTTTTCTGCGTTAGAGCGTGAAAAGATGTATGTTGACACGCTCAACTACTATATTTCACATTTAGGAAATCGAAAGGAACAGTTTGAACTTGTCTTCGTAGAAAACTCAGGGTGGAACAAGAATTCCATATTGTCAAAACTGGACAAGGTTGATAATGTGTTCATAGAATATATCGCCCTTGACTATGAGTCATTCGACATTTCAAAAGGTAAGGGATTCAACGAACTCCTTATGATGGACATGGCTTCCAACGCTTCTCCTACCATTCAAAATGCAGGATGCTTCTTCAAGTTGACAGGTCGTTTCCCTATCCTTAACCTCTACTCATTATTAAAAGAAGTAGAGAAACGGGGAGGAAAGGATATGCAGTTCTATGCCGATTGTAAGGACCACAAACTCTACGACTGGTTAAGAATGCCTATCAATGGTCATGCAGGAGAGTGTAGATACTATGCTGTGTCGCTCGATTTCTGGGATAAGCATTTCCGAGGGAAATATGCAGAACTTAACGACTTCACAGGTCCATTGATTGAAGACTTCTTCTTGTCTGTCATGCGTGAAGTGAAAGGACAATCTGGAGTTACTTGTCGTTATAGAACACAAGCGCAGTTCTCTGGCAATGGTGGTCATTCGTTAGGCGAAGGTTCTGCATTCTTTTATTCTACAGATAACGATTCAACCATAATGAAGTTTAAGCGAGGTTTGCGCCAGATGATTCGTTGGACCATGCCTTGGTGGTGGTGCTAACAGACAAATCAATGTGAAGTATGAAGAAAAAGAACCCTAAGATTTGCCTTGCTTGTTCGGCAGGGGGACATCTGCGTGAGTTGCAGTTGGCAGTCGGTAGCATACCACAGGACTATGATTGCTATTGGTTGACACTAAAAACAACTTCGACAAAGGCTTTTATGGCAGATAAGGAACATGTGTTTTTGCAGAACTTCCAACCTGCACGAAAGTGGACACTCTTTGTTAATGCTGCTCAAGCGTTGTTCTGGGTATTGGTGAAGCGACCTGATGTTATCATAACAACGGGTGCCGGTGTTTGTGTACCAACCATTGCTTTCGCCAAGAAATTGTTAGGCACAAAGGTGATATTCATAAATTCTGCAGCAGATGTTACCCATCCAAGTAAGACACCTGTGTGGATACAACCTTATGCAGATATGTTTCTTGTTCAATGGAGTGAAATGCTTGAAGTATTTCCTAATGCTACTTGTTGTGGAGTATTATGATATTTGTTAGTTTAGGAACAATGGATATGCCATTCATCAGGATGGCAAAGGCGGTTGATGGGTTTGCTGCAACTATTGATGAAGATGTGATTGTGCAGACAGGACACACTCATTATGAGTACAAGAATGTGACTCGTGTGTTTGAGTTCTGTACAAAAGACGAGATGAAAAACTATATTTCTGAGGCAGATATACTTATTCTTCAAGGTGGATGGGGGGCAATCTCCGAAGCGATGGAGGCAGACAAGAGGATAGTTGTTATCCCAAGACACGATAAAACAGAACACATTCACGACCAGTTTCAGTTGATTCGTAAGTTAGATAGCATTGGTTGTGTGGTGGGAGTCTTCGATGAGGCTGATTTGCCAGCGGCAGTTGAGAAGGCAAAGGATTTCAAATTTCAAAAGATTAAGAAAGGAAATGCAGAAGATATGATACGCGCAAAACTTGTAGAATGGTTTGGAGCAAAGATGATTTTGGCAATTTGTCTTTTCTTCAGTTCTCTCACTTCCTATGCTCAGACCGAAGTGGTTGAGTCGTGGTATAAGGAGTCTGCTAAGACTTTAGTTGTCACGAACGAACAGGAATTGTTTACTTTCGCCTCGTTGGTGAATAATGGTAATGCGTTTGAAGGCAAAACCATTCAACTTGCAAAAGATATTGACCTTTCAAGTGCTTGGACTCCAATCGGAAATCCTTCAAACCCTTTTAAGGGAAATTTTGATGGCTCATTTCATAAGATTACTATCCACAAGATAAATGAGTCTGAATATTCGGGATTGTTTGGATATGTTTCGGGTGGAAATATCTCTAACATTTTGGTCTCCGTAAAAGAACCATTCACAGGTGCTACCTACTTTGGCGCAGTTGCAGGTTTCTCTGATGAAAATTCTACCATTAAATATTGTGTTCACGAAGATCGACTTGTGGCACATGGAGTGCGATGTGTAGGTGGTGTTGTAGGTTGTTCTCGAGGAACAATTCATTCTTGCTCTAATCATGGAGCTATGACTGTCACTTCCGATAGCGTTTGTGTTATGGGCGGAGTTGTGGGTGAAGCAACAGGAAAGGTACAAGGTTGTTATAATGATGCCTATATCATGTGCAGTAATATTGCAGGAGGCATTGTTGGATGCAGCAGTCCATTTACAGCTTCGCTTTCTTTGCTCTCTTCATTTAATGAGGGTAATGTCGCTGTAGTTAATCAAACTGCTCCTCAGAATGGGGAATTTATATCGGGTGGACTGATAGGAAAAGGATTAAATGTTGCCTTAAGACATTCGTACAATAATGCTTCTGTGACAACAAGAATAAATAGCGAAGTCAATAGTTTCTCTTCATATCGACCTGTTGCTGGTGGTATCTTGGGCTTAGGTTCGGGCAATATTACATTCTCATACAATAGAGGTAGGGTGGTGGCAAATAGTGATATTGTTTCAACAAACGAAGGAGCTTTCAGTAATATCCTCGCTGGAGGATTTGTAGGTTTGTCCACTATGGACCATTATAGTCGGATTTCCTATTGCTATAATGCTGGAAATGTTGAGGTGGCAGGCAATTCAAACTATGGCGCGTACTATAATTTTGGTGGCATCGTTGGCGACTTTGAATCGTTTCAACCTATCCTTAATGTCTGCTATACATTAGATGGCTCTACAAAGAATAAGGATAATAAGATAGGTTACGATGTGTCGATCCTCAAAAACATGGAGATAAATGTGTCGGAGAAGAAGATGAAATCAGAGCAGTTTGTCCTTGCATCAAACAATTATGTGACTATAAATGACAGTTCAACTTATCTTTTTGATGATTTCAATCTTAATGATGGTTTCCCAGTATTGAAACAAGTTCTCACGGATATTCCTCATGAAAAAGATGAGAAATACATATTTGTAGGACATGCATCAACACTCGGTATTACTCGTGGTTTCCATTATTGGGTAACAGGAATGGAGGAGTTTGATGTGTCGGTTGAGGCTGATGAAAACTTCGAAGCAAACTTCGGCAAACTTGCAAAGGGAATGGAGCATAACTATTATGCTTATGTCGAAACAATAGATGGTGAGATAATAAAAGGTAAAACAGTCAGTTTCTTCATCCCCGACGTGAAAGAATGATGTAATATGTTATTCTAAATGCCCAATGGGATGCATTTTGTAAAAAAGATAACATATTATATGAAAATGTCAGTTTTTTGTTTGGTTAATATGTCAAATAATATTACCTTTGCACAAAATTTATAAAAATACAAAAGAGAAAAATGAGAAAATTATTGTTCAAAGCAGCGATGTTGGTTGCTGTTACTCTTGGCATGGTATGTTGCACTAATGAAGATTTACCAGAAGAATCAAACATTACAGAAGTTGTTTTTGCAACTCGTGCTAATGCTGGTGTTGAGGTTGAAACTAACTTGACATCAAATACTCACAATGGTGTTGTGACAGTTCAGGTTTACAAGAATACTTTAGATAATAAGTGTACTGTTCCTGTAGAAGGCGAAGAACCAATAAATCTTTCTTGGAACGGTTCGGAGTACAACTCATGGCAGGTTATCTGCTACGGTACTTATGATAAGCAGACTAAGGTTTATTCTTGGTATAAGATTACTTACAGACATGGTCACAAGCATAATGGTGGAACAATTATGTTCTAAGATTATGTATTGATATACTTATCACATGGTTATAAAAAGTCTTTGACTGGTTGGTCAGAGGCTTTTTACTTTATTTATGTTTCCCATAACATTCAAGCAATGAAAAAGAGAACACATATTCTTTTCCTAATACTCTCAATCTTGTTCTCGGCAGAAGTACATGCTCAGCATTCTGCTGGTATGACTGGTTTGTTTAACATTCCAACGGCTGAGAACAAAGAAGCGGGTACAGTCTATATTGGTGGTAACTTCTTGCCAAAGGAAATGTTGCCTCCTTATTTTACTAATTCGTACAATTCTGGCAATTACTTTTTGACAGCGGACCTGTTCTCGTTTCTTGAGATTTCGTATAGAATGACTCTCATACGAGATGAAAACAAGAAGTTCAATCAGCAAGACCGTGCTTTCTCTTTGCGAGTACAGGCTTTGCGTGAAAAGAAGTATGTGCCTGGTGTTGCTATAGGTTTTTACGATCCTATGGTTGATGAGGGTGTTTCGGCTTATGAGAATTATTATATCGTGACTACAAAAGGGTTCAATCTCAAGGGCAGTTTGCTGTCTGCTACCGTAGGATATTATATTCCTATTCATAGTCATCGTAACGAAACACTTAAGTTGAACAACAAAGGTGTGTTTGCAGGATTGTCCTTCTCTCCAGCTTTCTATCGCGACATGCAGATTGGTGTGGAATATGACACGAAGAGGTTTAATGTGGGTGCTACTGTCAAGGTGTTGAATTGCCTGAAGGCTCATGTCTTCACTCAGGAGTTCAAGAACATAAGTGCAGGTTTGAGATATGAATGTGAATTGTGGCATTAATAATGAAATAAGTAGGAATATGAAAAGAATAATTGCTATACTCTTTCCCATTTGCTTTGTAATTAGTGCTTATGGACAGATAACAGACAACCTTGTTGCACTTGGTTTTGAGGATGTTCGCGTTTTGGATGTGGACAACACGACATACGTTTCGTGGGAAGACAATCGTTATCGCAGTTCTTATACCGGTGTGAGTGTTGCACTTCGTTCTATTCTTGAGGTGGCAGATACCTGTCATAATGTGGAGTTTATCGTAACGAAAGGTGGGCTTCCTCAACTCCATCTTGCCACATCATCGCATGATGTATCGGGTTACAGAAATAGTAGAATTTCATTCGATGAACTTGTTGAGCAAATGGATATCGACTTCGATACCGATGCCACTTGGAAGGTTTTGGCTTCTGAACCTAAAAAGAATGCCTCTTCTTGGAAGGCTGACTTTGTGGTCTATCCACAATTAGGACTCGACAATAGTACGCTTGATGACCTCTATCTGTATTATATCAACCTTGCTCCTGCATTTGAGATGGAACTCTGGAAGGGAGCGAAGTTCACTCTCCAGGGAGTATTCCCAATCGTAACTAATGTTGAAGGCACACACAAAATGGTGCGTCCTGGATATATCACACTTTCGCAAGATTTTGACCTTAAGAAAGGTTTCAAACTTCATGCTGTGGCTGGTAATTTCTCAGCAAATCGAGCTGGTGCTCTCCTACGAGCAAAGTGGCATTCTAAGAATGGACGCTTTGAGGTTGGCGGAAATGTTGCAGGTACTGTTCAGTCTATTGTAACTCCTGGCAATGGTTGGACCTTCAGTAAGAACATGAGAATGTCTGGTGCTTTATATGCACAATATTATGTTCCGAAGTTCAACACAGAACTCAAGTTGCAGTACGACCGCTATGTTTATGGACATAATGGAGTCAGAGCGGATTTGAAGCGTCATTTCGGAGAATATACAATAGGAGTATATGCCCTTTACGTTAAATGTGATGATGCGGACAACAATTTCAATGCGGGCTTTAACTTCTCCATTCCTCTACCGGGCAAGAAGTACATGCAGCACCGCAAGGCACGCATTAGACCAGCTCGTGATTGGAATCTCGAATATTCAATTAAGGCAATTTGGAATCGTGATGGTCTTGATGATTTAACTAAACACGTGGTACCTTCCCTCAATGATGGTGATGCTGGTTTGTTCCTCCAGCCAGACTATATTCGACATTTCATCATACGCGAATACGAGAAAGGAAAACAACAATAAAACGTCCGTTTTTATAAGTCTGCACATATATGGAAAAACATACGGTCGAATGAGGTCATTCGACCGCAAGTTTTGCCTCATTCGACCGCAAGTTTGATGCTAAAATTGCGGTGTACTTTTTACGAACATCAATAGGGTGGGGAATTGTGTACGGAATAAAGGTGTAAAATACTATTGTTCATTCTTCGTTTTGAACGGTAGAATATGGACTTTTCTGCAATTTGATGTACACGTTTTCCTTGTTAAATTATATAATAATTAAGAATTTTGAAGTAAAACATGTAAAAATATTCATAATGTTTTGCTGCAAATGAAAAATATTCGTACCTTTGCAACCCGAATGGAGAAAATGGACACATACAAGATTGACCTTTTAGGTTCGTTTAAGGACGAACACTTGCAGTTTGACCTTGATGACGACTTCTTCGCCGCCATTGATGGTCTTGTACAGCGTGGTACTATAAAGACTGACGTTGATTGCAAGAACACAGGTAGTATGTATAAGTTCAATATCCACTCTGAAGGAATAGTCATTGTGCCTTGCGACAGATGTTTGGCAGATCTCGAATTGCGGATCGATACGACTGACGAACTCGTTGTGAAGCTCGGTGAAGAATATTCTGATGATGGTGACTGTGTTGTAGTTCCTGAGGCTGAAGGTTATGTTGACCTTGCACAGTTCATCTATGAATTTATCGCTCTCAGCATGCCGATTACTTGTACTCACGAACCTGGGAAATGTGACGACTCGATGATGCTCGAACTCAGCAAGCATCAGACCACCCGAAGTGGTCAGGAGGATGAAGATGGCGAAGATTCAAATGATGTTGCGGATAACAACGATGATAGTTCTGATGATGAAAACATCGATCCTCGTTGGGCAGCACTCAAAAACTTGAGGTAAGCACTTGGTGCTACACCTATTTAATTAATTATGACAATTCAATAACAGTTAAACATTAAAAAGATATGGCACATCCTAAAAGAAGACAGTCAAAGACTCGTACTCGTAAAAGAAGAACTCATGACGGAGCAGTAGCTCCAACATTGGCAGTTTGTCCAAACTGTGGTGAATTCTATGTATATCACACAGTATGTAAGGCTTGTGGTTACTATCGTGGCAAGGTTGCTATCGAAGTTGAAGCTGCAATCTAATAATGAACAATAGCCTTGGTGTACTTGTATGTGTGTGAAAGCATTCATGTCAAGACTCCAAGGCTACTTTATTTTTTGTTTTTATGGAAAAAATTAATGCTGTTATTACTGGTATAGGTGGATATGTTCCTAATTACATCCTTGACAACGAAGAGATGTCTCGCATCGTTGACACAAGTGATGAGTGGATTATGGAGCGTATCGGTGTGAAGACTCGCCACATTCTCAAACCAGAACAAGGTGCAGGTACATCATATCTGATGACTCGTGCGGTAAAGCAGCTCCTTGAAAAGACTCAGATTGACCCAGATACAGTAGAATGTCTTATTGCCGCTACTACTACACCAGACTATCATTTCCCATCAACAGCATCGCTTGTTATTGGTAATGTTGGTCTCAAGAATGCTTTCGGATTTGATATGGAAGCTGCATGTTCAGGTTTCCTCTATGCAATGAAGATGGCTTCAGGTCTTATCTGCAGTGGTCAGCATAAGAGAGTTATAGTATGTGGTGGTGACCACATGTCGTCTATGACTAACTATGAAGATCGTAATACATGTCCAATCTTCGGTGATGGTGCTGCATGTGTACTCATGGAGGCAACTACAGAAGAGGTAGGACTTATGGATACATACCTTCGTGTAGATGGTAAGGGACTTCAGAACCTTCACATGGCTGCTGGTGGTAGTGCAAAGATGCCAAGCCACGAGACTGTAGATAATCGCGAACACTATGTATATCAGGAAGGTCGTGCTGTGTATAAGCATGCTGTGCTTGATATGGTGTCTGCCGTTAAGACTATCATGCAGCGCAATAACCTCACTAAGGATAATGTTGATTGGGTTTGCCCTCATCAGGCTAATATCAACATCGAGAAGTCGGTTGCTGCTAAGGCTGGAGTAGATGAAGACCATGTAATGATTAACATCGACCACATGGCAAACACATCTGGTGGTACTCTTCCTCTTGCACTCTGGGAGTATGAGCCTGTGCTCAAGAAGGGCGACAAGATTGTGTTCACAGCATTCGGTGCTGGTTTCACATGGGGTTCTGCTTATATGGTTTGGGGCTATGATGGTGCTGCAGAAGCAGCAAAGAGTCCTGCTGAGTTCTATAAGGAGGGCAAGATGACTCGTGAAGAGTGGTATGAGCTCCGCAAGAACGCAGACTAATGTCAAATCATTATTACTGACTCTATATTAAGTGTTTAGCAGACACTTTTTGCAAATAATATTATACTGAAGCGCATCGCTATAATACGGTGCGCTTCTATTACTTAAAGTTATAGTATGCATAAATCAGGTTTTGTAAATATTGTAGGCAATCCAAACGTAGGAAAGTCAACATTGATGAACTTGTTTGTAGGAGAACGTATCTCGATTGCTACGTTCAAGGCACAGACGACTCGTCATCGCATCATGGGTATTATAAATGATGAGGACGCACAGATTGTATTCTCTGATACTCCAGGTGTGCTCAAACCAAACTACAAGCTTCAGCAGTCGATGCTTGCTTTCTCTGAAAGCGCTCTCGTGGATGCTGATGTATTGCTTTACGTTACAGACCCTGTCGAGACTATTGACAAGAATAATGACTTCCTCCAGAAGGTTGCTCAACTTGATGTTCCTGTCCTTGTCTTGATTAACAAGATTGACCTTATCGACCAGAAACGACTCATTGAACTCGTAGAGGAATGGCACTCAATGCTTCCAAAGGCAGAGATTGTGCCTGTGTCTGCAACTAATAAGTTTAATGTTCAACCTGTGCTTAAGCGTGTTAAGGAACTTCTCCCAGAATGTCCTCCTTACTTTGACAAGGACCAGTTGACAGACAAACCTGCTCGTTTCTTTGTGACTGAGATTATCCGAGAGAAAATTCTCCTCTATTATGACAAGGAGATTCCTTATTCTGTTGAGGTTGGTGTGGAAAGTTTCAAGGAAGACCAGCACCACATTCATATCAATGCTGTTATATATGTTGAGCGTGACTCACAGAAAGGTATCATCATCGGTCACGGCGGTCGTGCTTTGAAAAAGGTCGCAACAGAGGCTCGCAAGAGTCTTGAGAAGTTCTTCGGCAAGAGCATTTATCTCGAAACATTCGTGAAGGTAAGTAAAGATTGGCGCGATTCGGACAAAGAACTCAATCTCTTTGGTTACAACGACTTGTAATCAAACAGAAATTATATTTATTTGAAGCCTTCTCTTTGCCCTTTCCGAAGGATTGGGAGAGCCATCAGGGAGAATGGTAGTATTAACCTTTAAGGTGATTATGGCTCTCAGTTCGTGAGAACTACTTAAGAATAATTTTTCAAGTAATGGGAAATTTAGTAGCTATTGTAGGACGCCCAAATGTTGGTAAGTCCACACTTTTTAATCGATTGACAAAGACTCGTCATGCTATTGTAAGCGACGAGGCTGGTACTACTCGCGACCGTCAGTATGGTAAGTGCGAATGGTGCAACAAGGAGTTTTCTGTTGTTGACACAGGTGGTTGGGTAGTAAATTCAGACGATATCTTTGAAGAGGAGATTCGTCGTCAGGTTCTTATTGCTATTGAAGAATGTGATGTTATCCTTTTCCTCGTTGATGTCAAGACTGGTGTTACGGACCTTGATATGGCTGTTGCAAATATTCTTCGCAGAAGCAAAGTGCCAACAATCCTTGTAAGTAACAAGACAGACTCAAATGAGTTGAGATACGATGCTGCAGAGTTCTATAGTCTGGGACTCGGTGAACCTTATTGCATATCGGCTCTTACAGGTAGTGGTACTGGTGACCTCCTTGACTTGGTGGTTTCAAGTTTCACAAAAGATATGAGCGAGGCCATTGAAGAGGATATCCCTCGTATTGCTGTTGTAGGTCGTCCAAATGCGGGAAAGAGTTCTATCATCAATGCATTCCTTGATGACAACCGTAATGTTGTTACAAATATTGCGGGAACAACTCGTGATTCTATTTATACAAAATACGAAAAGTTCGGTTTCAATTTCTATCTTGTTGATACCGCAGGTATTCGTAAGAAGAATAAGGTAAATGAGGACCTCGAATACTATTCTGTAATGCGTTCTATCCGTGCCATCGAAAATGCAGATGTATGTGTTCTCATGATTGATGCAACACGAGGAATCGAAGGCCAGGATATCAACATCTTCTCACTCATTCAGAAGAATCAGAAGGGACTTGTTGTTGTTGTGAACAAGTGGGATCTCGTTGAGAACAAGAGTAATGAAGCTATTCGCTACTTTGAGAATACTATTCGTGAACGTTTCGCACCTTTCACAGACTTCAATATCATCTTTGCTTCAGCTGTCACAAAGCAGCGTATCTTCAAGGTTCTTGAGGAATCTCAGCGTGTTTACGAAGTTCGTCGTAATAAGGTTTCGACAGGTAAACTTAATGAAGTGATGCTCCCTATCATCGAGGCTACACCTCCACCATCAATTAAGGGTAAGTACATCAAGATTAAGTATTGTTCACAGATACCAGAGACTCGTGTTCCTACTTTCATCTTCTATGCCAACCTCCCTCAGTACGTTAAGGAACCTTACAAGCGTTTCCTTGAGAATCAGATTCGCGCACATTGGGACTTCAAGGGTACACCTATCAACCTTTTCGTTCGTCAGAAATAATAAGCTGAGTTCGTAATGAAGAAAACAATTCTATTTGCATTATCATTGGTCTTGTGTGTTATATTTGGGTGTAAGCATGAAGATGCACCTGAAGACGCAGCCAAGAAAGTACTTCTTACTGCTTTGAAGGACCTTCAAGCACACAACTACGATGCTTATTTGGCAAATACTGATATAGATTGTGAGATGGATTCGTTCCATCTCGCAATTATGAAACAAATTTTGGTTCAGCACCAAGAATGGCAAGATGCTAATAAAGGCACTTTGACTGACTTGCAAATTGTCGATGCCAAGATGATAAATGATACTGTATGTTCGGTTTATTATCAGCTTGAGTTTGATGACAGTATCAAGGAGGCTTGTTCACAGAAGATGATTTGTGTGGATGGGAACTGGAAAATCCGTGTTCGCAATTAGCGTTTTTCTATTAACAACGACACACCTATATATATAATAAGGAGTATGGGACTTGTCTCATCCCTTTATGACACAATAACAACATGGCAGAAGTAAATATCGGTTCTAAAATCTTTACCTCAAAAATTGGGGCAATCCTCGCGGCAGCTGGTTCTGCTGTAGGACTTGGAAATGTATGGCGCTTCCCAACCGAGACTGGTGCTAACGGAGGAGCTGCGTTCATTTTAATTTATGTGCTCTTCATGCTCATACTTGGAGTACCAGTAATGGTGGCTGAGTTTGTCATCGGTCGTCATGGACATAAGGATGTCATGACCTCATTCGCCAGCATGAGTGGAGGAAAGAAAGGATGGCGACTTATGGGATATTTCCCGGTTATAGCCGGAGTTTTAGTTCTGAGTTATTATGCTGTTGTTGCAGGATGGACATTGTATTATGGTTATGAGGCTCTTATAAATGGCTTTGCAGGTAAGGATGCAGCTCAATATGCAGAGGACTTCACAAGGTTCAGTTCTGATCCTGTAGAACCAACATTATGGATGAGCATTATTGTTCTGCTTACATGTGGAATTGTAGCTCTTGGTGTACAGAAAGGTATTGAACGCGGAGCAAAGATAATGATGCCAATACTTTTTGTCTTCATTCTTGTGCTTGTGGTGTGTTCACTTACATTACCGGGCGCAGAGAAAGGATTGAAGTTCCTCTTCAAACCAGACTTCTCAAAAGTGACAGGCTGTACAATCCTCTCTGCTATGGGACAAGCTTTCTTCTCTCTTTCTGTCGGAATATGTTGTCTCTGCACTTATGCGTGCTATTTCCGTAAGGATGTTAACCTCTTTAAGGATGGTCTTAGTGTTGCGGGTATTGATACACTTGTGGCGTTGTTCTCGGGTTTGATAATCTTCCCTGCGGTCTATAGCATCGAAGGTTTGGAACCAAATGCAGGACCTGCACTTGTGTTTATTACCTTGCCAAATGTGTTCCAGACTGTTTTTGGAGGAGTGCCAATGCTGGCTTATTCATTCTCTTTGCTTTTCTATCTGTTGCTTGTGGTAGCAGCCCTAACCTCAAGTATCTCAATGCTTGAAATGGCAGCTGCATATTTCCACGAGGAACATAGAGTGAGCAGACCTAAAGCTGCTATTAGTGTTGGACTGGTGTGCTTGGTGTTCGGCACTATGTGTTCGTTGTCGTTCGGAGATTGGAAGGATGTTACAGTATGTGGACTTGGATTCTTCGACCTGTTTGACTTCCTCGTTGCAAAGTTTATGATGCCAATAGGCTCATTTGTGATGTGCTTGTTTGTTGGATGGGTAGTGGATGAAAAGATAGTAAGGCTGGAACTCACAAATGAAGGAACTATACAAACTTGGCTCTATCCTGTTTGGCGTTTTTTAGTGAGATTTGTGGCTCCAATACTGATTCTCCTTATCTTTATAAATGAACTCGGGGCATTCGATTTTCTGAAAAATTGATAAAAAGATATATAAAAAGCATTGGAAAATTGTCTATGTGAAAAGAAAGTTGTAATTTTGCAGCCGGTTTGCCCTAAAGCCGTTACTCTTTATGCGACTTGACAAGGCATTATCCAATAAAATTTGATTAATAACAAATATAAATAAGATTATAAAAGATGAATATTTCATTGAACAACATTGACAAGGTCAATGCAGAAATGACAGCGGTCATCGAGCCTGCTGACTACACAGAGAAGTACAACAAGGCTCTCAAGGACGCTAAGAAGAAGATTAACATGCCAGGTTTCCGTCCAGGTATGGTACCTACAGGCCTTATCAAGAAGCAGTTTGGTGTTTCAATCCTTGCAGAAGAAGTAAACAAGCTTCTTCAGGAAGGTCTCTTCGGTTATATCCGCGAAAACAAAGTTAATATGCTTGGTGAACCACTTCCATCAGAGGAAAACAATAATGTAGAACTCGTAGAAGGTGGTACATTCACATTCAAGTTCGACCTCGCTCTTGCTCCAGAGTTCACAGCAGAACTTGGTAAGGATGATAAGGTTCCTTACTACAATGTAGCAGTTTCTGAGGAAATGGTTGAACAGCAGGTTAACATGTACCGTCAGCGTGGTGGCTCATACGAGAAGCTTACAGCTGATCAGTCTTATGAAGACAACGACATGGTAAAGGGTATCATCTCAGAACTTGATGTTGAGAACCCTGTAACTGCTGAAGATGTAGTTCTTCTTCCAAAGTACTTCAAGAATGACGAGCAGAAGGCTCTCTTCGAGGGTGTAAAGGCAAACTCAGTTATCACATTCAATCCTTCAGTTGCTTACGATAACAATGAGGCTGAACTTACTTCACTCCTTAAGGTTGCAAAGGAAGATGCTCTCAGCCACAAGGGCGACTTCAAGCTTCAGATTACTGAAATCACTCGTTTCGTAAATGGTCCACTTAACCAGGAACTCTTCGATCAGGTATTCCCAGGTGGTGAAGTTAAGACAGAAGATGAATTCCGCGCTCGCATCAAGGACCTTATCTCTGGTCAGTTCGCTAAGGATTCTGATTATCGTTTCCTCCTCGATGTTCGTAAGTACATCACAGAGAAGATTGGTAAGCTTGAGTTCCCAGACGAGAAGCTCAAGAAGATTATGCTTGCAAACACTAAGGGTGATCAGGCAAAGGTAGATGAGAACTACGAAAAGTCAATCGAAGAACTCACATGGCACCTTATCAAGGAACAGCTCGTTGCTGCAAACGATGTTAAGGTTGACGACAACGATGTAAAGGAAATGGCTAAGGAAGTTACTCGTATGCAGTTCGCTCAGTACGGTATGCTTAACATTCCAGAAGAGTATCTCGAAGGTTCAGTTGCAGAAATGCTCAAGAAGCGTGAAACTGTTGACAACCTCATCGACCGTTGCATCGACGTTAAGCTTGGTGTTGCTCTCAAGGACAAGGTTACAGTTGAAGAAAAGACAGTAACTGCTGAGGAGTTCAACAAGTTGTTTGAATAATAATATGACGAAAGGCAAAATATTCTGTGGCATCTAATAGTTGCAGAATTTGCACTTAACATATTTTATTATAAAAAAAGTGGTAAGAATTTTTTATTCTTGCCACTTTTTTCATACCTTTGTCGAAGAAATACTAATCATTACATTAAAAATATAAATTCATTACATATTTATTCAATTATGATGAACGATTTTCAGAAGTTTGCTACTAAGCATCTTGGTATGAGTGGCATGATGCTTGATGATGTAATTAAGTCGCAGAATAGAAGTATGGCATCGGTAAGTGCGCAGGCAGGATACCTTAATCCATACATCCTTGAAGAACGTCAGTTAAACGTCACTCAGCTTGATGTTTTCTCTCGTCTTATGATGGACCGCATTATTTTCCTCGGAACAGAGGTCAATGATTATACAGCTAATGTGTTACAGGCTCAGATGCTTTACCTTGACAGCGTTGATTCTGGTAAGGACATTTCTATATATATCAATTCTCCAGGTGGTTCTGTCTATGCTGGTCTTGGCATTTATGACACAATGCAGTTTGTTAATTCAGATGTTCAGACAATCTGTACAGGTATGGCTGCATCAATGGCAGCAGTCCTCCTTGTGTCTGGTAAAGAAGGAAAGCGCTCTGCTCTTCCACATAGCCGAATCATGATTCATCAGCCAATGGGTGGTGCACAAGGACAGGCAAGTGATATCGAAATTACAGCTCGTGAAATTCAGAAGCTCAAGAAAGAGCTCTATACTATTATATCAGATCATTCTCATCAGCCATTCGATAAGGTTTGGGCAGATAGCGACCGTGACTACTGGATGACAGCAGAGGAAGCAAAAGAGTATGGAATGATAGACGAGGTCTTGATGCGTAAGCGTTAATATATAATAGATAATGGTTTCAAAGATAAGAAAGTGTTCATTTTGTGGACGCAGAGACTCTGATGTGCGTTTCCTCATCAGTGGTGTTGATGGCTTCATTTGTGATGAATGCGCAGAGTCTGCTTATGATATAGTTAAGGAGAACTTCAAGCATCAGGCAACAGAACAGATTGCAGACCTTCCAAAGCCTAAAGAAATCAAGGAATATCTTGACAAATATGTGATAGGACAGGACGATGCGAAGATGGCAATGTCTGTTGCCGTGTATAACCATTACAAGCGACTTAACAATCCTGGCGCTGATGATGAGGTGGAGATTGAAAAGTCAAATATCATTATGGTAGGTTCGACTGGTACAGGAAAAACTCTCCTTGCCAAGACAATCGCCAAGATGCTTGTGGTGCCATTTACTATAGTTGATGCTACAGTTCTCACAGAAGCTGGATATGTGGGTGAGGATGTAGAAAGCATTCTTAGCCGACTTCTCCAGGAATGTGATTATGATCCTGCAAAGGCAGAACGTGGTATAGTCTTTATAGATGAGATTGACAAGATTGCTCGTAAGAGTGATAATCCTTCTATTACTCGTGATGTATCGGGTGAAGGTGTTCAACAAGGACTTCTAAAACTTCTTGAAGGTACTGTGGTGAATGTTCCTCCATACGGTGGACGCAAGCACCCTGAACAGAAATTCATACAAGTTAACACGAAAAATATCCTTTTCATTTGTGGAGGAGCCTTTGATGGTATAGAGCGTAAGATAGCTCAGCGATTAAATACTCATGTTGTGGGTTTTGATGCTGCACGAAATGTTGCTAAGATTGACAAGTCTAACATGATGCAATACATTGCACCAATGGACTTGAAGTCTTTTGGCCTTATTCCTGAGATTATAGGTCGTCTTCCAATTCTCACGCACCTCGAACCACTTAATCGTGATGCTCTTCGTCGTATCTTAACAGAACCTAAGAACTCTATTGTTAAGCAATACATCAAGATGTTTGAGCTTGATGGTGTCAAGCTTACATTCGAAGATGATGTACTTGACTATATTGTTGATAAGGCTATAGAGTTCCAGTTGGGCGCACGAGGACTTCGTTCTTTAGTCGAGACTATAATGATGACTCCTATGTTTGAAATACCTTCAGAACAACTTTCAGAGTATAATGTGACGTTGGATTTCGCAAAAAAACAGGTAGAAAAGGCGAATATGGGCGTTTTAATGCGTCAAAACGATTAAAATATAAAAAAAATAATATTTTTCCTCTGTTTTTTTTTGAAAAGTCAAAATCGGTTTTTATCTTTGTAAATAGATTCGGATTTAACCTATGTAGTCAACCACATGAAAAAACAAGCAACCTTACTCGACTCTCTCAAGTATTACTTCGGCTTTGATGCATTCAAAGGCGATCAGGAAGCAATTATCCAGAATGTATTGGACGGAAATGACACTTTCGTCTTAATGCCTACTGGTGGTGGAAAGTCGTTGTGCTATCAGTTGCCTGCTGTTTTAATGGAAGGTTGTGCTATTGTGATTAGTCCTCTCATCGCATTGATGAAAAATCAGGTTGATGCTATTAAGCATATCAGCGAAGAGGACAGTATCGCACACTTCATCAATTCAAGTCTTACTAAAGCTTGTATTGAACAGGTGAAGGCAGATATTACATCGGGTAAAACGAAGCTCCTTTATGTTGCACCCGAATCACTTACAAAAGATGAATATGTTCAGTTTCTGAAGTCTGTCAAAATTTCATTTTATGCAATAGATGAAGCTCATTGTATATCTGAATGGGGACATGATTTCCGACCTGAATACCGACGCATTCGACCAATCATTAATGAAATAGGTAAAGCACCTATCATTGCTCTTACTGCAACAGCTACAGATAAAGTTCGTACTGATATAAAGAAGAGTCTTGGAATATTGAAAGCTACAGAGTTTAAGTCTTCTTTTAATCGAGCAAATCTTTATTACGAAGTGCGTCCTAAGACAAAAGATGTTGACAAGGACATTATTAAATTTATTAAGGCCAATCACGGTAAGAGCGGTATCATCTATTGTCTTGCTCGCAAGAAGGTAGAAGAACTTGCAGAGGTGCTTCGTGCCAATGACATAAAAGCTGCAGCATACCATGCAGGTATGGAAACTCAGGTTCGTTCTGATACTCAAGATGATTTCATTATGGAAAAGATAGATGTTATTGTGGCAACAATAGCATTTGGAATGGGTATTGATAAACCTGATGTTCGTTTTGTGATTCATTACGACATACCAAAATCTCTTGAAGGATATTATCAGGAGACAGGACGTGCAGGTCGTGATGGCGGTGAAGGTCGTTGTATTGCTTATTATTCACAGAAGGATCTCCAGAAACTTGAGAAGTTCATGGAGGGCAAGCCTGTGGCTGAACAAGATATTGGTCGCCAGTTGTTGAAGGAAACAGCAACATATTGCGAGTCAAGTGTGTGTCGTAGAAAACTCATTTTGCACTATTTTGGAGAAGAATATCCAGAGGATAATTGTTGTAATTGCGATAATTGTAAACATCCAAAGAAGAAAGTGGAAGCAAAAGAGAACTTGCAGTTGGCTCTTAAGGCCATTGTTGATTTGAAGGAAAACTTCAAGATTGACTATATAATTGATTATCTGCGAGGAGAAGAGACCGAGAGCATTACTGCTCACAAGCATGATGATCTTGAAGACTTCGGTGCAGGTGCTGATGTAGAAGAGAAGCTTTGGAATGCAATCATAAATCAGGCATCGATAGCAGGTTATATAGAGAAGGAAGTCGAGAACTATGGAATATTAAAAATTACCAAACAAGGTAAGAAGTTCCTCAAGAAGCCGTCGCCATTTATGGTGACAGAAGATAATGACTTCGATGATGATTTCGATGATACTTCTGAAGCAGGAAGCACAGGTGTAGCTGATGAACAACTCTATAGCATCCTTATGGATTTGCGTAAAAAGGAGTCAAAGAAACATAATGTTCCTCCTTATGTAGTGTTCATGGATAGTTCTATTGAGGCGATGGCAACTCTATATCCTATCACTCTTGAAGAACTTCAGAATATTCCTGGTGTAGGTGCTGGTAAGGCTAAACGCTATGGTAAGGAATTCTGTGATGTCATCAAGCGCCATTGTAAGGAGAATGAGATAGACCGTCCTTCTGATATGCGTGTTCGCACTGTTGCGAATAAGTCAAAGGCAAAGGTGTCAATCATCCAGAATATTGACCGTCAGATAGACCTTGAAGAGGTTGCAAGAATCAATGCACTTGGATTTGATGAACTCCTTGATGAACTTGATGCTATTGTTTATTCGGGAACACGTCTTAACATTGACTACTTCATTTATGAAGTTCTTGATGAGGATTGTGTAGAAGAAATCTTCAATTACTTCCGTTCTTCCGCTACAGATGACATTGATAAGGCTGTAAGCGCACTTGACGGTGAGTACACAGAAGAAGAAATTAGGCTCGTTCGAGTTAAGTTTATTAGCGAAATGGCAAATTAATATTAAAAAGTTTTATTGCGTGCATCGGTATTCCGAAAAATATTTGTACCTTTGCACGCAATAAATTTACAATTAAAATATGAGTAACTTTCTTGCAGACAAAGTTGTGATGGAAGGTTTGACTTATGATGATGTGCTTCTTGTTCCAGCATATTCTGAAGTCCTTCCACGAGAGGTAAGCCTCAGTACAAAATTTTCTCGTAACATTGAACTTAAGGTTCCATTTGTGACTGCTGCTATGGATACAGTTACTGAAGCCCCAATGGCAATAGCTATTGCTCGTGAGGGTGGTATCGGTGTTATCCATAAGAACATGTCCATTGAGGAACAGGCACGTCAGGTTGCAATCGTTAAGAGAGCAGAAAACGGAATGATCTATGATCCTGTCACTATTATGCGTGGCAAAACTGTCCGTGATGCTCTTGACATGATGGCAGAATATCATATTGGTGGTATTCCTGTAGTTGATAAGGATAACAAGCTTGTTGGTATTGTTACAAACCGCGACCTTCGTTTCCAGTCAGACCTTTCGCGTAAGATAGATGAAGTAATGACAAAGGAAAATCTTGTTGTTACACATCAGCAGGCTGACCTCGAAAGTGCAAGTAAGATTCTTCTTGAGCATAAGATTGAGAAGCTTCCTGTAGTTGATGATGAAAACCATCTTATAGGTCTTATCACATATAAGGACATTACAAAGGCTGCAGACAAGCCAATGGCATGTAAGGACTCGAAGGGACGTCTTCGTGTAGCTGCAGGTGTTGGTGTTACAGCCGATACATTCCAGCGTATGGAAGCCCTCGTGAAGGCTGGTGTTGATGCAATTGTCATTGATACAGCACATGGTCATTCTAAGGGTGTTATTGAAAAGGTTCGTGAAGCAAAGGCTGCATTCCCAGAAGTAGATATCGTAGTTGGTAACATCGCTACTGGTGCTGCTGCTAAGGACCTCGTAGATGCTGGTGCTGATGCTGTTAAGGTAGGTATTGGTCCTGGTTCTATTTGTACAACTCGTGTTGTTGCAGGTGTAGGTGTACCTCAGCTTTCTGCAGTGTATGATGTTGCTTCTGCACTTGAAGGAACAGGTGTGCCACTCATTGCAGATGGTGGTCTTCGCTATTCTGGTGATGTTGTTAAGGCTCTCGCTGCAGGTGGATATTGTGTAATGATCGGTTCTCTTGTTGCTGGTACAGAAGAGGCTCCAGGTGAAACTATCCTCTACAACGGTCGTAAGTTTAAGAGCTATCGTGGTATGGGTTCTCTTGAAGCAATGGAGAAAGGTTCAGCAGACCGTTACTTCCAGGGCGGAGTAAAGGAAGCAAAGAAGCTCGTTCCAGAAGGCATCGCTGGTCGTGTACCTTACAAGGGCACAGTTCAGGAAGTAATCTATCAGCTTGTAGGTGGTCTTCGTGCAGGTATGGGTTATTGTGGAGCAAAAGATATCGAAGCTCTTCACGATGCTAAGTTCACTCGTATCACTAATGCAGGTGTACTCGAAAGTCACCCACATGAGGTTATCATTACAAGTGAAGCACCAAATTATAGCCGTCCACAGTAATAAATTGTTAAATAAACATTATAAAAGCGACTACCTTACCGTAGGTAGTCGCTTTTTTCATTTATTTTTATTAACTTTGTGCCCGATTTTCAACATTAGATAAAAATGAAATAAAGATATGAGAAAAATTATTATTCTTGCAGCAGCAATGCTTTGTGGATTGAGTGCTATGGCACAGACCGATCCTGTAATAATGAAAATTAATGGTAAGAACATTACTCGTAGCGAGTTTGAGTACTCTTTCAACAAGAACAATTCAGAGGGCGTACTTGATAAGAAAACCGTTAAGGAGTATGTTCCTCTTTATGTTGACTTCAAGTTAAAGGTTGCAGCTGCAGAAGATGCTAAGATTGACACTCTCGTTAGTATTGTTAAGGAACTTCGCGGATACAAAGAACAGATGATTCTTCCTGAACTTGTAGATGAAGCATTCATTGAGCGCGAAGCACACAAGACATACGAAGCAACTGCTTCACGTTTTGCTGGTGAAGACATTCTTAATGCGGCACATATTCTTGTTCTTATGCGTCAGAATGCAACACCAGAACAGCAGGCTGCAGCAAAGGTTCGTATCGACAGTATCTATCAGGTGCTTAAAGCTGGTGCAGACTTTAATGAAGTTGCGAAACAATGTAGTGATGACAAAGGTTCGGCTGCTCGTGGAGGTGAACTCGGCGATTTCGGTAAGGGCATGATGATTCCTGACTTTGAGAATGCAGCATACGCACTTAAAGCAGGTGAGATGTCTGCTCCATTTACTTCTTCTGCAGGATGGCACATTATCAAACTCAACAATCGTCATCAGTTTGAACCATTCGAACATCATCGTGAAAACATTATTCAGTTCTTGAAGCAGCGTGGAGTTGAAGAAGCTTCTGCTAATGCTTATATTGATTCTGTTGCTAAGATTCGCAATGTATCTCGTGATGAGATGGTTGATATTCTTCATGATGAAATCACAGCAAAGGATTCAGAACTCAAGAACCTTGCACAGGAATATTATGATGGAACCTTGATGTACGAGATTACAAAGAATACTGTTTGGGATAAGGCTCAGCAGGATGAAGATGGACAGGCTAAGTACTTCAAAGCGCATGCAAAGAATTATGCTTGGGACGAACCACGCTATTGTGGTATTGTAATCCACTCAAAGGATGCTGCAGTAATCAAGAACGCAAAGAAGGACCTTAAGGGTGTAGCTGAAGAGGATTGGGCGAAGGCTATTGTTGAAAAGTATAACAATGATTCTGTTAAGGTCGTTCGTATCGAACGCGGCATCTATAAGAAGGGTGATAATTCATCTATTGATAACCTTGTGTTCAAGACTGGTGAGTTGAAGCCAATGAAGGACTACCCAGAAACAGGCGTGTTCGGCAAAATGGTTAAGAAACCACGCACTTTCAAGGATGTCAAGGGACAGGTAACAACAGACTATCAGAAGGCAGAAGAAGATAAGTGGGTTGAAGAACTTCGCAAGAAGTATTCAGTAGAAGTATATGATGATGTGGTTGACACAGTAAATAACCACTAATAGAAAATAAGGTATGCGTAAAGTATTCTTTCTTTTATTAAGTCTTTCGTTTTCTGTTTGTTTTGCACAAAACAATACAGTAGATGAAGTGATTTGGGTTGTTGGTGATGAAGCAATCCTTAAGTCTGATGTCGAGAATGCTCGTATTGATGCACAGAGCATGGGACAGACTTTGGATGGAGACCCATATTGTGTTATCCCAGAACAACTCGCAATACAAAAGCTTTTCCTTCATCAGGCAGCTATCGACTCTGTCGAGGTGAGTGATGCCGATGTGTTCCGTGAGGTTGACTTCCGTATCAATCAGGCAATCCAGAACTATGGTTCTCGTGAAAAGGTAGAGGAATATGCTGGTCGTTCGCTCACAAAATTGCGTGAGTTATGGTACGAAAGCGAGAAGAACAATAAACTCGTTGCAGAGGTTCGTTCTAAGCTCATTAGTGGCATCAAGGTCACTCCAGCACAGGTTCGTCGTTACTTCAAGGACCTTCCAGAAGATTCACTCCCATTTGTTCCTACAAAACTTGAGTGTCAGATTGTTATGCGACAGCCAAAGATTAGTCAGGAAGAAATAGACCGTGTTAAGGGTGAACTCCGTGACTATACAGAACGTATCAATAGTGGTACATCAAAATTCTCCACTCTTGCGCTCATGTATTCAGAGGACCCGGGTTCTTCTCGTAATGGTGGTGAGATGGATTGGACCGGTCGAGGTATGCTCGTTCCTGAGTTTGCAAATGTTGCTTTCAACCTTACAGACCCAAAGGCTGTTAGTAAGATTGTAGAAACAGAATTTGGATTCCACATCATTCAGCTCATAGAGAAGCGTGGTGACCAGATTAGATGTCGCCATATCCTTCGTAAACCACGAGTAAGTGATGAAGCACTTGAAAAGGCGATAAACGACCTTGACTCGCTCGCTGATGAGATTCGTAAAGGCACATTTACTTTTGATGAATGTACTCAGTATGTGAGTGATGACAAAGATACTCGAAACAACTACGGTATCATGGTTAACCCAGAGGATGGTACATCACGTTTCGAACTTCGCAATCTTCCTCCTGAGGTTGCAAAGGTTGTTGCAAACATGAACATCGGAGAAATCTCAAAGCCTTTCGTTATGACAAACACTAAGGGTAAAGAGGTTGTTGCAATAGTAAAGTTGCGCCATAAGATTAATGGACATTATGCAACAATGGCAGATGATTATCAAGCTCTGCAGGACGTTGTCGTCAGCAAACTTTCAGAAGAAAAGATAGAAAATTGGATTCGAGAAAAGCAGAAGTCAACATACATTCATATAAACGATGGATGGGAGAACTGTGAGTTCAAGTATCCAGGTTGGATTAAGTAAAATATGAAAAGGTTTATTCGCAATAAAACATATCGCAGTTGGTTGGTAGGCATTTTATGTCTATCAACTTTCTGTATGATTTTTGCAAATACACCAGACAATAAGCCACGTACAAAGAGTCCTAATCTCATACATCTTATCCATGCCGATGTGATGTACAAGACTCCTTCCGACTATAGAGCCACCATTCTTGTCGGACATGTTCGATTATTGCATAATGGCACCTATCTTGACTGCGATAGTGCTCGCTATTATAAGGAAGACAACTCCTTCGATGCATTCGGACATGTGAAGATGTTACAGGGCGACACACTCTCTCTCGTTTCAGATACTTTGTTCTATGATGGTTTCGATGAGCGTGCTCGTGCTCGTGGCCATTGCACTATGATTCATCGAAATACCAAACTTGTCACTTCATACCTCGACTACGACCGCTTGTATGATGTTGGTATGTACATCAACGGTGGTACTTTGTACGATAAAGAAAATGTGTTGGTCAGCGATTGGGGACAATATACTCCTAAGACACGAGAGGCATTCTTTACTGATAATGTGGTGCTTAAGGGTTATGAGGAAGACGACAAGAAACATGTGAAGGACCCAAAGTTCACACTTGTTTCCGATACTCTTTATTACTATACAGACACTCAGAAGGCAAAGATTGTTACACCTACCAACATCACTTCTAACGATGGTACTTTCGTGTATGGTGAGGCTGGCGATTATGATACTCAAAAGGGTGAGGGATTCCTTCTCAATCGTTCTTATGTCATTAAAGATATGAGAAAGATTGTGGGTGACAGTCTCTATAGCAGTAATGAAACAGGTGTGTCTGAGGCATACGGAAATGTTATCCTTACAGATGATGAGAACATGTGTATGCTCACCGGAGATTTCTGTTCTTACAATCAAAACACCGGAGAAGCAGTAGCGACAGATAGGGCAGTTGCCTACGAATATTCGCAGAAGGACACCCTGTATGTTCATGCTGATACATTGAAGATGTTCTCGTTCAATATGGATACCGACTCGGCATATCATGACATGCACGCTTATCATAAAGTTCGTGCTTATCGAGTTGATTTCCAGGCTGTATGTGACTCGATGGTGACACACGAAAAAGATTCGTGTACTTATCTCTATGGTCAACCAATCATGTGGAATGAAAGTCAACAAATCTTCGGAGAAGAGATAAGAATCTACAATAATGATTCGACCATAGATTGGGTTCACATCATCAATCAAGCCATGACAATCGAGGAACTCGACTCTACGTCCTATAACCAGGTGTCCTCGAAAGAGATGTTCTCCTACTTCAAGGATGGAGAAATGACATACAATGTGTGCAAGGGTAATGTCTATCTTGACTATTTCATTGAGGAAAGCAATGGAGAACGAATAGGAATGAACTATTCTGAGACCACAGAACTCAAGGTCTTCATGAAGGACAAGAAGGTAGATTATATATGGATGGCTGGTGGTCCAGGAACCATATACCCACCTTTCTCTATTCCTGAAAACCAACGCTTCTTGACTGGATTTGCATGGTTCGACTATATACGACCTAAGGATAAAGATGACCTTTTTGAGTGGCGTGCTAAGAGTGAAAAGGATATCTTGAAGGCAACCGACAAAAAGACTGTTCCTTTGCAGAACCTGAAAAATCGAGGCGAAAAGGGTAGCAAGTCCAAGAAGAGAACTGCTGCTACATTGGAGAACGAATCGGAATGATAAGTTCACGGAGATAGAAAAACCGAATAACAACATATAAAACAATAGATATATGGGAATGTTTTCTGTAGGAAAACCTCGTGGTTTTCAGCACAATTACATCTATTATGACCCTCGTAAGGAGAAACTTCAAAAGATAGAGGAGAACGCAAAGCGTGAACTTGGTATTCTTCCTCCTAAGCAGTTTGAACCAGAGGATATTAGAGGTAAGTTTGTTGGTGCAACGACTCATGTTAAGCGTCGCAAAGAAAGTGGCAAACACGTTTCGTCGGGTATCCTTATTCTTATAATTGCAGCCCTCTTCCTGTTGATGCGATTCCTATATACAGGCTATATCTTTTAGCCATTAAAAATCGCATTATTCATCACATTCTCACTATTTTACACCACTAAAAAGAAATTGTTTTGGCTGATATAATTCATCTTTTACCAGACTCCGTTGCTAACCAAATAGCAGCGGGTGAAGTTGTGCAAAGACCATCTTCCATTATCAAGGAGATGGTCGAAAACTCCATTGATGCAGGTGCTAAGAATATCAAGGTGCTTGTTGTTGATGGAGGCAAGACAAATGTGCAGGTGATTGACGATGGTAAAGGCATGTCTGAAACCGATGCTCGCATGGCTTTTGAGCGTCATGCCACTTCAAAGATTCTTAATGCATCCGACCTCTTCTCCCTTACCACAATGGGATTTCGTGGTGAGGCATTGGCATCTATTGCCGCTGTTGCTCAGGTTGAACTTAGGACTCGCCGCAAGGAAGATGAACTCGGCACATTGATTGAGATTGCTGGTAATAATGTGGAAAAACAAGAACCTATTGCTTGTCCTGTAGGTAGTAACTTCTCTGTCAAGAACCTCTTCTTCAATGTTCCTGCTCGTCGCAAGTTCATGAAGAGTAATCAGACCGAACTATCCAATGTTGTTCAGGACTTTGAACGCATCGTTCTTGTACACCCAGACATCAATTTCTCCTTATTTAATAATGGGGTAGAGGTGCATCATTTGCCAGCTGCATCTGTTCGCCAGCGTATTGTTGATGTGTTCGGTAAGAAGATAAACACAGAACTCTTGCCTGTTGATGTCGAAACATCACTTGTCAACATCACGGGATATGTAGCCAAACCAGAAGCTTCCAAGAAGAAGGGTGCACATCAGTATTTCTTTGTGAATGGCAGATACATGCGTCATCCTTATTTCGCGAGTGCCGTCCTGAAAGCATACGAAAACCTTATTCCGGCAGGCGAACATGTGTCATACTTCATATATTTCTCGGTTGACCCATCTACGATTGATGTCAATGTTCATCCTACGAAGACAGAGATTAAGTTTGACAACGAACAAGCAATATGGCAAGTTCTTTCCGCTTCGGTTCGAGAAACCATAGGTAAGTTCAGTAATGTTCCTATGATTGATTTCGATGTGGAAGGTAAACCCGATATTCCTGTGATGGGAGTCAATACAACCATTCCACAGCAACCACGCCCAATACAATCATCCTATAATCCTTTCTCAACTGGTTCTTCCTCAGGTGGTTCGTACAAGAGAACGGATGATTGGGAAAAACTCTATGGCATTCCAAGCAAATCAAATACTGACGACCCATTTGCGGGATTGGAATCTTCATCTATCAATACCCTTGAAGATGAAAACCAAGCACAGCAACTTCCTTTCGACGACTTGGGAGTAGTTGCAAGCAATATCAATTCTGAAACAGAGAAGAACGAATCACTTTTCGATATAGCAATGCCAAAGTTCCAGTTCAGAGGTCAGTACATAGTGTTCGCTTCTCGCCCTGGTTTGGTTGTTGTTGACCAATATCGAGCACATGTACGAGTGCTTTATGAACAGTATTTGCATAATATAAATGAGGTGCGTCGAGCATCCCAAAAAGTCCTCTTCCCAGAGATACTTCAGTTCACAAAACGTGAGGAAGTGGTACTTGAGGACATGATGGAAGAGATTACAGCACTTGGTTTTGAACTCAACAATCTTGGTGGCGGTTCATATTCCGTTCTTGCTGTTCCTAATGGTTCAGAAGGCATAAATGTTGATACCGTACTTCATGACATTGTGGTTTCCGCATTAGAGAAAACGGGTTCTGCTCGCCAAGAAGCACAGGAGGCGATTTGTTTGTCTATGGCACAGTCTTCGGCAGTAGTGTATGGACAGGTTCTTTCCGTTCCGGAGATGAATAAAATTCTTCAAGAACTCTTCAATTCCTCATCACCTGCTCGCACACCAGACGGCAAGATTATCTATTCTATTATTGACAATAAAAGTGTAGAAAAGTTATTCTGACCTCTTTTTTTAATGTAAAATTGAAAAAAAACATATAAAACGCTTGTCTGTTTCTAAAAAAGACGTACCTTTGCATCGCTTTTGAGAAAAGAGCCTCGATAATCAAGTCTCTTGAAGACTTACAATCGGGATGTAGTACAGTTGGTAGTATACTTGGTTTGGGACCAAGGGGTCGCACGT
>CALBJW010000013.1 GCA_937893145.1 uncultured Prevotellaceae bacterium
TGGTATTCACGCACTTCGCTGAAAGCCATACCTCGACCTCGGAATGCCGAATGGTATTCGCCTGCAAAGATGTTGTTGGAAAGGCCACGAGCCTTGATTTCAACCTTCCTAACGCGTTGTAAAAGTTCTTCTGTTTCCATTAAGGCACCTCTACCTTATTGATAATCTTACTAATAATATCTTCTGTATTTACGTTGCTTGCCTCTGCCTCGTATGTGAGGCCGATACGATGACGAAGTACATCGTGAGCCACAGCGCGAACATCTTCTGGGATGACATATCCACGACGCTTGATGAATGCGTATGAACGAGCTGCAAGGGCAAGGTTGATACTTGCACGAGGAGAACCACCAAAACCGATGAGTCCTTTGAGTTCCTTGAGGTTGTACTTCTCTGGGTAACGTGTTGCGAAGACGATGTCGGCGATGTACTGCTCAATCTTCTCGTCGAGATAAACCTGACGAACCACCTTACGAGCCTCCTCAATCTCCTGAGTTGTCATGATTGGCTTGATGTTTGTTGTCTCGCCCGAGATATTCTGGCGGATAATCTTCTTTTCCTCTTCAAGCTTTGGATAGTCGATGATAACCTTAAGCATGAAACGGTCAACCTGTGCCTCAGGAAGTGGGTATGTACCTTCCTGCTCGATTGGGTTCTGTGTTGCCATTACGAGGAATGGCTTTGGAAGTTCGTAGGTTGTTGTTGACAATGTCACCTGACGCTCCTGCATGGCTTCGAGAAGTGCAGACTGTACCTTTGCTGGAGCACGGTTGATTTCATCTGCAAGCACGAAGTTTGCGAATACAGGACCCTTCTTTGCAATAAACTGACCATCCTTCTGACTATAAATCATAGTACCGATAACATCGGCAGGGAGAAGGTCTGGTGTGAACTGTATGCGTGAGAACTGAGCATCAATAAGTGATGAGAGAGTTTTGATAGCTTTTGTCTTTGCCAAACCAGGCACACCTTCGAGGAGGATGTGACCATCAGCCAAGAGACCGATGAGAAGTGATTCAACAAGATGCTTCTGACCGATGATGGCCTGATCCATACCAGTCATGATGTTTGTAACGAAAGAACTGTGTCTTTCGATTCGCTCGTTTAGTTCGCGAATGTCAATAGCTTCTGCCATTTTATGTTGATTAGTTATAAATTATTGTTTTAGTTTCCTATTTCGGATGCAAAAATAACTCTTATTTTTAACATATAATGTTAAATAGAACATAAAAAACCGACCAAAGGCCGGTTTTTAAATGTATTTAAGGAAATGACCGAATAATTAAGGCAATTTCACAACTGTACCGAGCGGTACATTGTTAGGATTTGCAAATTTGTTAAGACGAATAATTGCCTTCGCCGAGTCTGGAGTTCCGTAATATTTGCGTGAAAGCTGATAGATATGTTCGCCCTGACGAAGCACATGTGTTCTTGGCACCTTTGGCTTTGCAGCGGCTGCCTTTCTCTCTGCTTCTTTCTTTGCAGCGGCAGCTTTTTTTTCCGCCTCTTTCTTTGCAGCAGCGGCTTTTTCGGCGGCAAGTTTTGCAGCGGAGGCTTTTTCGGCAGCTTTCTTTGCTTCTGCAACAGCCTTAGCTGCCCTTTCAGCATCAGCCTTCTCTGCAGCGGCTCTTTCGGCGGCAGCCTTCTCTGCGGCAATCTTAGCTTCTTCTTCCATTCTCAATTTTTCCTGTTTGATGGAATCCTCTACTAATGCCTTTGCAATCGAATCGGCACGCAACGAATCAGCAATAGTTTGTTTGTTATCTATTTTTTCTACAGGAGGTTCTGGTTGTGGGTCAGCTTCCTCTGTATTAACATACTTGTATCCACACACAAACACACAAATAAGCAATACGGCTGCAAGAGCTACAAGGAACCAACGCTCAGCATCGCTTTCTTCCTCCTCTTCATCTTCAACTTTTTGTTCTGGAGTGACATTTGAGATTATAGGTTCTGCGAGAGGTTTTGGAACAGCATCTGGCTCTGGTTCAACTATTGGCTCTGGAGAAACAGCTGGTTCTGGAACATCCTGTTCTGGTTCTTCCGCAATAGGAGTTGGTTCCTCTACGACAGGAGCTGGCTCTTCAACAATAGGAGCAGGTTCTTCAACAATAGTGACTGGTTCCACTACAACTGGTGCAGGTTCCTCAACAACAGGTGCTGGCTTTTCAACCATCTTAACCGGTTCTGTAATTGCAGAAGGTTCTATTCTATTATTATATGCTGCCAAACTTTCTGGAGTTGAGATGATAAGGTCGATGCCACTAAATTCATCTACCGCAACTTCCTCTTGTTTTGGTTCTTCTACAACAGGAGCAATTACTTCCTCTTGCTTAACCTCTTCAATAATAGGAGCTACAACAGGAGCTATTACTTCCTCTTGCTTAACCTCTTCAATAATAGGAGCTATAACAGGAGCAATTATTTCCTCCGCTTTTGGTTCTTCCACAACAGGTTCTGGTGCTACAACTTCTGCAACAGGTTCTTTAGCCTCTTCTTTTTGTGGTTCTGCAACATCATCAGCCACAAATGTTACCTTCTTGTAGCCATCGATGACAATACGTTCACCATTAGTAACATTAACACTTTCACGACTGCCTACCTCAACAATCTTGAACGTACCGAGTCCTTCAATTCTCACTATGCCATCCTTGTTGAGTCCCTCAACAATAGTATCGAAAAATGCTTTTCCAAAGACATCTGAGGTCTTCTTTGAAACACCATAATGAGATGCGAAAATGTCAGAAATAGCTTGAAGAGTTATCTTGTCATTCATATTCCTAATGCATGTACTGCTGTAGTTTATTAACGTTTTGTGTTTTAATTATTTATTCTTCCTTTGAGCGTTGCACTCATCTTAAATCCTATCACCTTCTTACTTGGTATGACCTTATAAGACTTGGTAGTAGGATTATACATCTTGCGCTCTGCCTTCTCCTTCATTTCGAAGTTGCCAAAGCCCTGTATCGACAGCAAACCACCTTCACGCACTTCCTTCATGAAAGTGCTTACAAACTGACTTGCCATCTCTGCCACCTTTTCTTCCGGTAGGTTCAGCCTTTCGGAAAGCGACTTTATGTATGATTCATGCTCCATATATGCAACGCAATAAAGATTACAGGATTATATTCTTGTTCCGTACAAGTCGAAATCATCGGAATCGACAATCTTCACATCATAGAAACATCCGCGACGCAATACTCCTTCACTTACAGGAATAAGAACTTCTGGGTCCACCTCTGGCGAGTCGAACTCTGTTCTTCCCACATAGTATTCACCCTCCTTGCGGTCGATGATGACCTTGAGTTCCTTGCCCACCTTTTCCGACTGAACCTGTGCCGATACCTCCTGCTGAAGTGACATCAACTCAGAAAGGCGTTGCTGCTTAACCTCATCACTCACCTCATCCTTCAACTTCTTCTGGGCTGGAGTGCCTTCTTCTTCACTATAGGCAAAGGCTCCCATACGGTCGAACTTAGCCCAACGAACAAACTCCTTGAGTTCCTCAAACTCAGTTTCGCCCTCACCAGGGAAACCAACCATGAGAGTGGTACGGAGACAAATGCCTGGCACTTCCTTTCGGATTCGTTCGATGAGTTCGTATGTCTCTTCCTTGTTTACATGGCGCTGCATATTGGCAAGCACCTTTGTACTGATATGCTGGAGTGCAATATCGAGATATTTGCACACATTCTTGCGTTCACGAATGACCTTGAGCAACTCCCAAGGGAAATTCATAGGGTAAGCATAATGCAGACGAATCCACTTCACTCCCTTTACATCGCTAATGCGCTCTACGAGTTCTGCAATACGCTGCTTGCCATAGAGGTCAAGTCCGTAGTATGTGAGTTCCTGAGCAATAATCTGAAATTCCTTAACACCTTCGCTCACAAGATGTTCAACCTCCGCTACAATATCCTCTATTGGACGACTCTGATGCTTTCCCGTGATGATTGGTATAGCACAATAAGCACAATGGCGGTCGCATCCTTCTGAAATCTTCAAGTAAGCATAATGCTTTGGAGTGGTGAGGCGACGCTCATACTGATGTTCCTTCTGATATACCTTGCCGAGATCATTCACGAGTTCGGTCCAGTTGAACTTTCCGTAGAACTTATCAACCTGTGGAATCTCATGTCCCAACTCCTTCATGAAACGCTGTGAAAGGCATCCCATCACATAGACCTGCTTCACGCGACCTTCTTCCTTAGCCTGGCAGAGTTCAAGTATCATGTTCACACTTTCCTCCTGGGCATCAGCAATAAAGCCACATGTGTTCACCACCACAATCTCACCCTGAGGATTCTCAGCATCGTGAGTGACATGGTAGCCATTCAGTTCGAGTTGGCGAATGAGTCGTTCCGAATCGACAAGGTTCTTTGAACAACCAAGTGTTATTATGTCAATAGTATTCTTACGCATTATTCACCAAACAAAGAGTCAACAAATTCACGACGATTAAAGGGCTGGAGGTCGAGCATATTCTCACCAAGACCGATGTACTTCACTGGAATCTTGAACTGGTCGCTGATACCAATCACCACTCCACCCTTTGCTGTTCCGTCGAGTTTTGTGATTGCCATACTTGTCACATCAGTTGCCTGAGTGAACTGCTTAGCCTGTTCGAAGGCATTCTGTCCTGTGCTACCATCGAGTACGAGGAGAACCTCATCTGGAGCTGTATCAACAACCTTCTTTATCGCATTCTTAATCTTTGTAAGCTCGTTCATGAGACCCACCTTGTTGTGGAGACGACCTGCTGTGTCGATGATGACAACATCTGCACCATTTGCCTTAGCCGAACTAACTGCATCGAAGGCAACGGCAGCAGGGTCACTACCCATCTGCTGTTTTACAACTGGCACTCCTACTCTCTCGCCCCAGATGCAGAGCTGTTCTACTGCAGCAGCACGGAAGGTGTCGGCAGCACCGAGATATACGTTCAAACCAAGCTTCTTGAACTGATAAGCAAGTTTTCCGATTGTTGTAGTCTTGCCAACACCATTCACACCCACAACGAGGATGACATAAGGCTTGTGTCCCTCTGGGATGTCAAAACCTTCTGTATCCTCTGTATGGTTTTCTGTGAGAAGCGAAGCAATCTCTTCACGCAAAATATTGTTAAGTTCGCTTGTGTTCACATACTTGTCGCGAGCCACACGCTCTTCAATCTTCTCGATAATCTTGAGTGTTGTCTCCACACCCACATCACTTGTCACGAGCACTTCTTCGAGATTATCCAACACATCCTCATCAACGGTTGACTTTCCCATAACGGCATGAGTCAACTTGCCCCACATACTTTCCTTAGTCTTAGCAAGACCTGTGTCCAATGTTTCTTTCTTCTCCTTACTTGAGAACAGTTTACCAAAGAATCCCATAATGCAATAATGTAATTATTGGTTTATAAATATCTTTCTACTATAAAGTGTGCAAATATACTACATTTTTTTTGATTCATCACAAGAAAAGGCACAAAAAAACCTCTCCAACCGTGTGGAGAGGTTATATTTGTAGTCATTTCGTCATCATCCATACCTTAAAATGGTAAATGGTAGATGACCAAAACGGTAAATGCAATTACTTCTTGAGATAGTCCTTAACCTGCTCAGCAGGAACCATCTTCTCATCGAATGCGTAAGCACCAGTCTTTGGTGACTTGAACATCTTGATAACCTTAGTATAAGAACGTCCGTCCTTGTTCTGGAGTGTAGCGACTGTTTTCTTTGCCATAGTTCTATCTTATTACTTAATTTCCTTATGAACTGTCATTCTCTTAAGGATTGGGTTATACTTCTTGAGCTCCAAACGGTCTGGAGTGTTCTTGCGGTTCTTTGTAGTGATATAACGTGATGTACCTGGAAGACCGCTATCCTTCATTTCAGTGCACTCAAGGATTACCTGTACACGATTACCTTTAGCTTTCTTTGCCATTTCTTAATTCTCCTTTTTAAATTTTAATAAATTAACCGATTACCTGGTTTCCGAGAGTCTTGATATCAAGGTGACCCTTAGCGATAGCCTGACGAATAGCAGCGTCAAGACCGATACGGTTGATGATACGCAAACCAGCTGCACTAACTTTGAGGTAAATCCAGCAATCCTCTTCTACATAGTAGAATTTCTTTGTAAACAGGTTGACATCGAAATGTCTCTTTGTACGACGAAGTGAGTGAGAAACATTGTTTCCAATCTGTGACTTCTTACCTGTAATCTGACAAATTTTTGACATTGTTTTGTTGTAATTAATTAATAATGTTAATCATAGCCGAATGGACTTGAACCGTCCCGAGGGCTTCTGATAAGAGAAATTATTTCCCTTGTGATTCGGTTGGGATTCGAACCCAAGACCCACAGCTTAGAAGGCTGTTGCTCTATCCAGCTGAGCTACCGAACCATCCTTTCGCCTCCACGAGAAGCATATCTTCCGTAAAAGCGGGTGCAAAGGTAAGTAATTTATTTCATCTGTCAAAACATTTGTGCGATATTTTTCTCCATTGAAAGAAAAAAAGACACTTTTTGCATATACTGTGCATTTTGTTCCACATATCAGATAGGTTTCTGCCTTTTTTTTTATATCTTTGCACACCAAATAATGACAAAAACAAACGCAATATACCAAATTTAAATAATACACTACTATGCAGATTAACATCTCTAAGGCACAGCAGTTTGTTGCTGCTGGCGCTATCGAGGCACTTGAGCCTCAGGTAAAGGCTGCTCAGGAAGCACTTGAGCAGGGTACATGTCCAGGTAACGATTTCCTCGGTTGGATGCACCTTCCAAGTTCTATCACTCCTGAGTTTATCGCAGAACTCAACGAGACAGCAAAGGTCATGCAGGAAAACTGTGAGGCTGTAGTCGTAGCAGGTATCGGTGGTTCATACCTCGGTGCTCGTATGGTTATCGACTGCCTCTCAAGTTCATTCGGTTGGTTGCAGCCATCTAAGATGCCTCGTATGCTCTTCGCAGGTAACAACATCGGCGAGGACTACCTCTCAGAACTCATCGACTACCTCAAGGGAGTTAAGTTCGGTGTCATCAACATCTCTAAGTCTGGTACTACAACTGAGACTGCCATCACATTCCGTCTTCTCAAGAAGATGTGTGAGGACCAGCGTGGTAAGGAAGAGGCTAAGAAGGTTATCGTAGCCGTTACAGATGCAAAGAAGGGTGCTGCTCGCACTACAGCAGATAAGGAAGGCTACAAGTCGTTCATCATCCCAGACAACGTAGGTGGTCGTTTCTCAGTCCTCACTCCTGTAGGTCTTCTCCCAATCGCTGTTGCAGGTTTCGACATTGCAGCTCTCGTGAAGGGTGCTCAGGACATGGAGAAGGAATGTGACATCAACGCTCCTATCGCAGAAAACCCTGCAGCCATCTACGCAGCTACTCGTAACGCCCTCTACCAGTCGGGCAAGAAGATTGAAATTCTCGCTAACTACCAGCCTAAGCTCCACAACTTTGGCGAATGGTGGAAGCAGCTCTATGGTGAGAGCGAAGGTAAGGATGGCAAGGGTATCTTCCCTGCATCAGTTGACCTCACTACAGACCTCCACTCTATGGGCCAGTGGATTCAGGACGGTGAACGTACAATCTTCGAGACTGTAGTAAGCGTTGAGAATCCAAACACTTGTCTTGAAGTTCCAGCTGATGAGGAGAACCTCGACGGCCTTAACTTCCTTGCTGGCAAGCGTATCGACCAGGTCAACAAGATGGCAGAACTCGGCACTCAGTTGGCTCACGTTGATGGTGGTGTGCCAAACATGAAGATTTCTATCGAGAAGCTCGACGAATACAACCTCGGTCAGCTCATCTACTTCTTCGAGAAGGCATGTGGTATCTCAGGTCTCATCCTCGGTGTCAACCCATTCAACCAGCCAGGTGTAGAGGCATACAAGAAGAATATGTTCGCCCTTCTCCACAAGCCTGGTTACGAAGAGCAGACAGCCGCTATCCTCAAGCGTATCGGCGAATAATTTACGCGATGTGATGCGGAGGGCCTCTCCGCATATCACGTCTATAAATGAAAAGCCCCGGAATGTTGTTCCGGGGCTTTCTTATTGAGTTCTGAAGGGAATCAGAAAGTCTTTATCAGTTCGTTTATGCGTTTCCTGGCCGACATCCTGCGATAGAGGATGTCATATACGGCCTCGGCGATGGGCATGTTTATTCCAAGCCTTTCGTTGACGCGCTTGATGCAGTCGGCGGCATAGTAGCCTTCTGCAACCATGGTCATTTCGTTGAGCGCGCTCTTTACTGTGCAACCTCGGCCTATAAGCTG
>CALBJW010000014.1 GCA_937893145.1 uncultured Prevotellaceae bacterium
AACTTCTACGTTGAAACGCACATTCCAAATACAAGCATCCCCATTAGGATTTGACTTTATAGACTTGTCGGCGTCAAAGTCACAACGTTCCTTAACGGTTTCTTCATGACCAACAATCTTGAGATTGAGTTCACGTCCCTGATTCATCAAAGTAATATACTTCAAACTCTGCTTGATTACGTATGGGAACTCTCCTTTGTTCCAAAAGTGACAACCAAAGAACATGGTTGGCATTTCGTCACAACAAAGTACAAGGTTGCCATCGATGTTTTCCAGAACACTCAAACAAGTGTTTTGTAAGACTTCAACATCGATATAGTCTTTGTCTCTTGACAATATCTCATTGAATTGTTCAAGAGGAACTTCAAGGAAAAGACTTTTGTCTTTATTTGGTTCGTTATCCCCGAGTTCAGGTGAATCAATGGAATTATACATCTGTTCCCACTCTTCATCTGACATCTGGTCAAGCACGAATTGCATCTTGTCAACCATTTTGAAGTGTGGATGACCTTCCATTGCCTTGATGAAGTCCTTGGTAGGAATGTCCTTAACCTGTCCCTTCTTGTTTGAGATGCTAACATGCTGGCATACTGGCACGAACGTATTGTGCATATTCGTCAGAATGCGCATAGTATATTCTTCGCCATCAGGAGCTGTAACTTTTGCATTTCCGGCATTCTCATAATCAGAATACTCCCATTGTAATGCAATGAAATCATTTGCTGCTTGCATGGTCAGGTCTTCAAGAGACTTGCCAGGATTGTCTTCAAGTGTAGGAACAATGAAATCATGGAAAAGACCAGGTGCACCAGCCAACTGCCCGTTCTTAGATGATTCAATAAGTTCCATCATATTGCGGAGTCGCATGACCACCATTGCATCAAAGTTCTCATCCTGCAAGCCGAACTGACCTTCATCATAAGTGTCGTTATAGTATATTTCACACTCTGGGTAAAGATCGCGAAGAGCTTTCATGAAGGCAAAGGCAAGTTTCACGTCACCGATTGATCCCATCCATGGAAGATCGATATGGAGATGTGCCTTCTCGCCTGGGAAATATGTTACAGTTACACCTTGGGTAGATGCACCTTGGAGAACTGTGCTATATTCCTGACGTGTTTCGTCATTACCCTCTGATTCTTTTATGCCTATCTCACCAGAGAAACCATTATCTGAGCAATGGTTTGGTGCTTTCTTCCATAGTTGTTCAATATCCAATCCACTTACACCAAATACATGGAATACCGACTCCTTATATGGAGGATCAATCTCGAAGGCACGAGTAACTTCTGCCAGCAATCCGCTGACAGGATAGTAAATGTACCGCTTGATGACCTTCTCTCCTGCTGCTTCAAGAGCATCCTGATAAGCATCAAGCTGACCAGCATACCAACCAGCATAATGCTCTGACTCAGCATCAAGTACATCCTTTGGTCCCATTGGGCAGGTCTTAAAGTCAACAAGTATGTCACCTTCCTCAGTTTGCCAAACAAGATCGATGCTACCTACAATGGTTTGCCCTTCACGTTCAAGACGGAAAGGACGCTCATGATAAGTCTTTATGGCAGCACCATGAGTTGCAGTCAGATACTCGTAAAGGTTCTTCCAAGCAAGAGTTATTGCTTCCTTATCAGCAAGTATGCCCTTCAATCCATAGCTTCCAATGATTTCATCCAACTCAATCTTGTATGCAGGACGTGATTCTTCAATACCTGCAAAGATTTGATGTATGCAATCACCTACCGTTGCCATATCTGATGGCTGTTTTGCAAATGGAATACGCTTCTCAAAATTATGATGTGAAGCCACGTCACCCTTAGCATGTATGCGACTTGGCGAGAGATAACGAGGTTCCTGCTTCTCAAATGATGGCTCCTCGATGTTCAATGCCATATAACGAGTTTCTTCTTCCTCACCGTATGGTTCGAGATTATCTATCTCAGTCGGTGTAAGTGTAAAGTTCTTGAACAGATGACCAGTACCGAATACATCCCAATCGCCAGAATCAGGAATATTCTCTGAAACAGTATCTACACCATCATCCTTTGGCCATTGAAGCAGTTTTGCGCCTTTCTTTGGTACATCAATATTGAGAATGAGCACATCTTGCGGACGAGTCATACCCACGTAGAATACTCGGTTTGTTTCTGCAATCATTGACTTATAAGCCAACTTGAAACTCTGAGATGCCTCAATCTTCACGCTAATTTCATCAGGTACATTCTTTGCGGTTCCATAAACCCATGGTGTCAGACGAATAAATACCTCTGGGTATGGATTCTCTGCTGATGGCTCTTCGCTATGGATAGCATGTACTCCGTATGTTTCGTTCTTAACAGACTTCTTGAGGTCTGCCACATTGGTATTGAGCGACATCAGAATGACGTACTTCCATTGCAAGCCCTTGCATGAATGATAAGTATGAAGTTGCACACCATTAGGATCACCACTACCTACAGGAGATACTTCCTCAATATAAGCAAGGAAACCATCAATAGTAGCTGGCAAGTTCATCTGCACACTATGTTCCTCATAGACACGAGCAGTATTGATGATAGTTTGCAGACATGAAATACCAAAAGCTGGGTCTATGCTGAGTTTTTTAACGACATCGTACAGATTCAGTTCGATGACCATGCTCTCAACGAGAGAAGCCACTGATTGCTGCTGGAGTCGAGGACGGATAGTGAGCATCTGACTAATCAATGGTACATCTGCCAGATAGTCTTCTGCCTTGGCTGAAGCATCCGCATCATTAAGAATCTTTGCCTCAATAATCTGCTGAGTGGTACAATCTGATTCTGTAAGTATTGCAACGGTTGCCTTAGAGAGTGCATCCTTGGCACTACCTACGATACGAAGAAGTGATGCCACCAAAGGATAAACAGGTGACTCTATGACAGGATAATCCTCTCGGCTTGAAGGAATGCCCCATCCTTTCAGATTATCTGCAACTGTAGCGAGTGTTGCATTGGCATGAGCCAATACCGCTATTTCATTAGGTTTTGCTCCCTTGTTCAACAACTTCAGGATATGCTCAGCTACACCAGTACCCTCTCCTGCCACAAAGTAACGGAGTGAATCCTCATGTGTCTCATTTTTCCTAACCTTATCAAGATGGATATTCCCCTTGTCAAGTACATCAGCAAAAGTCTTTTCAAAAACTGCATTATTCACCTCCACGATGTCAGGAAGCGAACGCCAAGACTTGTCGAGGGTATCTGTATCGCAACCATTCTCTTTTTGGGCAACACGGTCAACCACGGCTTTGGTCAATGCAATATCCGATCCACGGAAGCCGTAGATTGCCTGTTTGTAGTCACCCACCCAATATGAATGCTCCATCAGGTCAGAGAGCGCATCGAAAATCTTAACCTGAATAGGTGATGAATCCTGGAACTCATCGACAAAGAGATAACGGTATGACTGTGAGATTTCAGATGCAATATCATCGTTCTGCATCAACAAACGCATGTATTTCTCCATATCGTTATAGTCGAGCAGGTTCTTATCACGCTTGAACTGTGCAAAGTTCTCCTTCCAACGCATAGCGAGGTTGAAGAGCAACTTGATGTAGCTCTCTTGTTTGTCGAAGATTTCCTGTGATACCCAGATGTTGGCAAGTCTGCCCAATACAGCATCACAAGTATGACCATACTTTGCGTCCATGGTCTTCCGTACACTCTTATACCAGGCAACAGACTTCCTCCAGCTGGTACGCTTTATTTCGTCAAACGACTTGAAATAGTCATCTTTCTTTCTGATGCGGTTTGAGTTCTGAACGTATGCACGAGCTTCGGTCAGCATTGCATCAAGTTCTGCGTTGCTGATAGTGATAGTAGCACCAGCACGTACAAACTGACGGACATATTTGAGTGATTCCTGTTCACTCTTCTTAAAGTCTTCCAGTTCGTAATTGGTAGCAAAGTCAATAATCCTCTTCAAGTGTTCTTGCCAGAAATCATAATTGATGGCAGACTTTACCTTGGAGCCTTCCGTTTCATGGAGATCAAACTCCTTGGCAAAACCATGCAACTCCTTCAACTCGTCTTCGGTTGGGAGCTCTGCAAGAGACTGTGATATATAATACTTGGTGTCTTCCTCTGCCATCACACCCATGTTAGGTGAAAGTCCCAGGTTGAACCAATACTTGCCGATCATTCTCTGGCATACACTATGAACCGTACCAATCATGGCATGGTCAAGCTGTACTGCCTCTTCATACATACCTTCGTCAAAGAGGAAAGCCTTTGCCTTCTCCTTAAACTCGTTGGCAGCCTTTGTTGTGAAGGTGGTCAGAATTACCTGTTCTGGCTTTACCTTCTTCTCCTTGATTAACTCGGTCAAAGTTTTTGTCAGGCGATAGGTCTTACCGCTACCTGCACCTGCGTTGATATATGTTACGTTTCTCATGCCGATTTAGTTGTTAAAGAGTCCATACTGTGAGAAGAAATTACCCTCTTTGGTTCCGTTTTCCTCATTCTTTTTCAATGGGAAGAGTCCCTTGGCTTCGGTGTCCTTCACATACTGCAATTCTTCAAAGAGTCCGTTGGTTTCAACGACTCCACTCTTGATCTGCTCCATGCGATACTTGGCAGATTGTTTCAGCTGCTCCACGATATTGTCACGATTAGCAGGAGTCAGTTGATGACAGCTTCTGCCCTTGAACTCCTCCTGACTATAAAGGCGAGCCTCTGGCATCAGGAAGTATGCAACACGTTTCACTTCATCCTTCTTCTCCCGACCAAGCATCATGCGATAAAGTTCAAGCTGAACACTTCGGTTCTCTGACAACTTATCCTGATAGCCCTTTGCCCAGGTTGTCCACTTGAAATCGAATACTACAGGATGTCCATCTTTATCTTCAAGTGTCATATCAATGAAGCCGACCATGTCACGCTCCTTGACATTACCTTCCTTATCAAGAGCCTGTGGCAACCCAAGTCCCATCTGGCTCTCCACGTATGGTTCACAACCTGTTACCTTCAATTCGTTCTCTTTCAGTATCTCAAGGAGAGTATCAAGGCAACTGCGCAACTGCTCATGAAGCAACTTCTCCGCAAGTTTATTCTCTGCAAGCTGAAGGACAGCACCCTTTGCCTCAAGTACCTTGATGTATGCCTCTTCGTACTCATTCTGAATACGAGTTTCAATCTCCTCTGGTGTTGAATATCT
>CALBJW010000015.1 GCA_937893145.1 uncultured Prevotellaceae bacterium
GAAGCACCATTCTACACACTCGGTCCTATCGTGACAGATATCGCTCCAGGTTACGACCACATCACATCAGCTATTGGTGGTGCTCAGATTGCTTGGCTCGGCACAGCTATGCTCTGCTATGTCACTCCAAAGGAACACCTCGCATTGCCAAACCGTGAGGATGTTCGTGTTGGTGTCATTACATACAAGATTGCTGCCCATGCAGCCGACATAGCTAAGGGCCATCCTGGTGCAAGCATCCGTGACAATGCACTCTCGAAGGCTCGTTTCGACTTCCGTTGGCGCGACCAGTTCCACCTCTCTCTCGACCCAGAGCGTGCTCTCCAGTACTTCGAGGAGGCAGGACATACAGATGGTGAATACTGCACGATGTGTGGTCCAAACTTCTGTGCTGCGAAGTTAACTCACGATTTGCGAAAACTCTAATGGTCTCCTTTTTCTTGAAGTAAATGATGGATAAAGAGCAGCAACGACGTTATAGCCGTCATATTCTCTTGGACGGATTTGGTGCAGAAGGCCAGGAGACTCTCCTGAGGAGCAAGGTGCTTCTGATAGGTGCAGGCGGACTTGGTTCGCCCAATGCACTCTATCTTGCTGCGGCAGGTATCGGTACCATAGGTATAGCCGATGCCGATGTGGTTAGCATCAGCAACCTTCAGCGCCAGATTATCCACTTCTCTACCGATGTCAACAAACCAAAGGTGGAGTCGGCAGCCGAGAAGATGCGACAGATAAATCCTGATGTTAAGGTCGTCACATACGACTGCTACATCACACAAGACAACATCATGGACATCATCCGTGATTATGACTTCATCATCGACTGTACAGATAGTTTTGCATCGAAATACCTCATCAATGATGCATGTGTCTTTGCAGGCAAACCATTCTGTGCTGGTGGTGTGGTGCGATATGGAGCACAAGTAATGACACATGTTCCGGGTTCGGCTTGCTACCGCTGCATCTTCCCCGAACCACCAGCCGAGTCTCTGGTTGAAACTTGTTCCATGGTGGGCGTACTCGGTAGTGTTGTAGGCATTATGGGTTCGATACAGGCTACAGAGGCAATCAAGTACCTCACGGGGGTAGGAGAACTCCTCACCAACAAGCTCCTCCTCATCGATGCTTTGACTATGAACGTCCAGAGTTTGCAATTCACACAAAATAAAGAATGTTCTATTTGTGGAGAACATCCTACAATAACAGAACTGACAGAAAGTTCCTTCCAGCCTTGCAGGGGAAAGAAGGGATAGACTTTATTATAGCATACAAAAATGTTTTCAGAAGAATTAAAGAAATATGATTGGGACGAGACAACCGCAAGGATTGCCTCAAAGACCGATAACGATGTTCGTCGTGCTCTTGCAAAGGAACATTGTGATGTCGAGGATTTCATGGCGTTGCTCTCACCAGCAGCCGAACCATACCTTGAAACAATGGCTCGCCTCAGTCGTAAATATACAGAGGAACGTTTCGGCAAGACCATCTCTATGTTCATTCCTCTGTACCTCACCAATTCGTGTGCCAACTCATGCGTTTATTGTGGTTTCCACATCCAGAATCCTATGGCACGCACCATTCTCACTCCCGAACAGATTGAGAACGAATACAAGGCAATAAAGAAGCTCGCTCCATTCGAGAATATCCTTCTCGTGACAGGTGAGAATCCTGCTAAGGCTGGTGTGCCATACCTTGCCAAGGCGGTTGATATTGCAAAGAAGTATTTCTCGAACATCAAGATAGAGGTGATGCCGCTGAGTGCGGAGGACTACAAGGAACTCACTACTCACGGTATGAACGGAGTCATCTGTTTTCAGGAGACCTATCACCGCGAGAACTACAAAATCTATCACCCACGCGGCATGAAGTCCAACTTCGAGTGGCGTTGTGACGGTTTCGACCGTATGGGACAGGCTGGTGTTCATAGCATCGGCATGGGTGTACTCATCGGTCTGGAGAAGGAGTGGCGCACCGATGTGGTCATGATGGCTCGCCACCTCCGCTACTTGCAGAAGCACTACTGGCGCACAAAGTATAGTGTCAACTTCCCTCGTATGCGTCCTGCACAGAACGAAGGATTCCATCCTAACTGCTACATGACCGATAAGGAATTGGCACAGGCAACTTTCGCCATGCGTATCTTCGACCACGATGTCGATATCTCTTACTCTACACGCGAACCTGAGTTCATCCGTGACAATATGGCAACTCTTGGAGTTACTACCATGTCTGCTGAATCCAAGACAAATCCTGGTGGTTACTACACCTATCCACAGGCACTCGAACAGTTCTCTGTCAGTGATGAGCGTACCGCAGAGGTCATCACAAAGCGCCTCAAGGAACTGGGCCGCGAACCTGTATTCAAGGATTGGGACGCATCATTTGACTTATGTACATTGTAATTACCCTCCCACATTTTTTCGATAACGAATCAGAAGCTCTAACCTTGATGTTCCAGTCAGGGTTAGAGCGTTTGCATCTACGCAAACCCGAAAGCACCCCAGATGGGGTGCGAGCACTCTTGGACTCTATCCCTGTCTGCTACCACCCTCGCATCGTTATTCACGAGCATTTCGAGTTGCTTAACGAGTACTCCCTTTGTGGTGTTCATCTCAATCGCCGCAATCCCGTTGCTCCCAAAGGGTGGAAAGGTCATACTTCCATCTCTTTCCACTCCATCGAGGAACTATCCCAGAAGGAGCAGTACGACTACTGTTCTTTATCACCTATATTCGACAGCATCTCAAAACAAGGTTATATGTCTGCTTTTTCAGACGAAGAACTTCGCAAAGCACAGTCTGAAGGCATCATTAACAACAAGGTAATGGCACTTGGAGGCATCTCTTCCGACAATATCGACAAGGCACTTCAATACGGTTTTGGAGGAACAATGGTCTTAGGAGATGCGTGGAAAAGACAAACACCACCTGTGGTGCTTACCATAGCTGGTAGTGACCCTTCAGCGGGAGCAGGCATACAGCAGGACCTGAAGACCATAACCAACTGTGGAGGCTACGGAGCAACGGTCATTACAGCCCTCACCTCCCAAAACACATTAGGAGTACAAGGAGTGATGCCCGTACCAGCAGAGGTTGTAGAGTCGCAACTGCGTTCTGTTCTTTCCGACCTTCGTGTAGATGCCATCAAGATAGGTATGATACCAAATACCGATGTTCTTGATGTCATCATCAAAGTTCTGCGAGAAGAACGAAGCAAACGCATCATCCCTATCGTGCTCGACCCTATCATGCTCTCCACAAGTGGCAGAAGATTGATGTCTGAGGACTGCATTGAGCGAGCTGTGCAACACCTTTTCCCACTCTGCACACTCATCACTCCAAATCTTCCCGAATACGAAGCACTTCCATCTCTCCACACTTCCATCTCGTCCCTTCCTGCTTCCATCCTCATCAAGGGAGGACATGCAGAAGGCACGGAGATGACCGATACTCTAATGCTTAGGGATGAAGACCGCAAGGAAACATTTACCTCGCCTCGCATCCCTACCACCAACCTTCACGGCACAGGTTGCACACTCTCGTCTGCCATCGCTACCCACCTCGCTCTTGGCTCCTCCCTCGTGCCAGCAGTACGCTCAGCCAAGTTCTACATGGACCAAGCCATTCTTGGAGGCAAGGACCTCCACGTAGGCAAAGGCAATGGTCCTCTGTGGTATAAGCAAGGCAAATAGTTCCTCTTCTTTGTGTTTTCAAAAATGTATAGTATGTTTAAGAAAAAACATTAGGTAGAATGATGCTAATCTTCCGCAAGTTTGATGCTAATCTTCCGTATGTTTGAGGTAAAACTTCCGCATGTTTGTGGCAAAACATGCGGAGGTTTTTTAATTCTCATCTATTCATTTCTCATGGAAAAACTAAAAAATAATAGGTTTTTGGTTAAAATACTTGCTTTTTGTACGACGTAATGAAAAAAATGTTGTACATTTGCAATCCATATTTGCAAACAACAATTAAAAACGTCACGACATTGATAGAAAAAATTACTACCAAGAGACCTTCAGAATGTACTGACATCAGCGAGGTGAGACAGGAGATTGATAACATCGACAAGGTGATTATCCGCTTGCTCAGTGAACGATTTGAGTATGTGAAGGAGGTGGTGAAGTACAAGGACAATACACCTGAGAGCATCGAAGCGCCTGAGCGTCGCAAGGCTGCCATCGAGAGCCGCAGGCAGTGGGCTGAAAAGGTGGGACTGAATCCTGATGTCATCGAGAATATGTACGATAACCTGATTCAGTACTTCATCAGCGAAGAAATGAAAATCAAAAAAATATAAATATAATATGTTCAGAAAGGAAATTAAAGTTCTCGACTGCACCGTCCGTGATGGTGGTCTGATGAACAAATGGCAGTTTAGCAAGGATTTTGTCAAGGGTGTATATGACTCGTGTGTTGCTGCAGGAGTTGACTATATGGAGATTGGTTACATCAGTAGTGAGGACCAGTTCCCACGCAGTGAATACGGACCTTGGAAGTTCTGTGCTGAGGATGAGCTCCGCGAGATTGTTGGTGAAAACAATACTAACACTAAGCTCTCAGTGATGGCAGACATAGGTCGTATCAAGTTTGATGATATCCGTCCAAAGGATGAGAGTGTGGTTGACCTCTTCCGTGTGGCTTGCTACGACTACCAGATTGACAAGGCTATCGAACTTGCTCACCATGTTATGGATAAGGGTTATGATGCTACTATCAACCTCATGGCTGTATCTAAGGTTAGCAACAGAGCTCTCGACCAGGTGCTTGCTGATGTAGCAGAGTCAAGAGTGAACACTTTCTACCTCGTAGATAGTTTTGGTAGCTTGTACTCAGAGGATATTCACAGTCTTTTGAACAAGTATATTGAGGCTCTCCCAGGCAAGACTATCGGTTTCCATGGTCACAACAATACTCAGTTGGCATTCGCTAACACTATCGAGTGTATCATTGGTGGTGCTAACATGCTTGATGCTACTATGCTCGGTATTGGTCGTGGTGCAGGTAACTGTCCTCTCGAACTCCTTATCTCGTTCCTCAAGAACCCTAAGTATAAGCTCGAACCAATCATCAAGTGCATTCAGGATCATGTCAATCCTTTGAAGAAGGAGATTGATTGGGGTTACTTCATTCCTTATATGATTACAGGTTCACAGAATGACCACCCACGTTCTGCAATGGCTTGGATGGCAAGCGACCAGAAAGATGACTACCTTTCGTATTATGAGAGCGTAGTGAAAAATAAGGAAGTATAATAAAAAAAAAGAAAGGTGAAGAGTAATGCACTCTTCACCTTTCTTTTTTTATTTAACGCGCCTTGCTCGCTCGCCATCCATAAGCTACAATAATCAAGAAGCAGATGAGAGGGAGGATGAATGAGAAGTTGACTGCTGGGAGAGAACCTACTGTGCCGAGGTCGATGATGGCACCCTGAAGAGGAGGCATGATAGAACCGCCCACGATTGCCATCACGAGGAAGGCAGCACCGAGAGTAGAATCTTCAATAGCTACATTCTCAAGAGCAATACCATAGATGGTTGGGAACATAAGACTCATGAAGAAACTGATGCCCACGAGGCAGTACAGACCAGGCATACCCACGATGAGGATAGTGCCGAGAGTACATACTGCTGCTCCCACTCCGAAACATGCAAGAAGCACACGACCGTTCACATATCGCATGAGGAAGGTAGATATGAATCGTGCACAAAGGAACATAGTCATAGCACAGATGTTGTACTTCTGAGCTGTGGCTTTATTTATGCCGAGATTGTCAGCATACTGGATGATAAAGGTCCACACCATAATCTGTGCTGCAACATAAGCCACCTGTGCGATGACACCTTCACGATATATCTTGTTACGAATGAGGTTGTGGAGCGACTCGCGTGCTGTGTTCTCCTTCTCACCCTTCGCTGTGTTAGGCATCTTTGTTACTGCAAAGATGATGAGCACAGCCACCACAACGAGTCCGATAGCAACGTATGGGTTACGGATGACTGCGAGGTCGTGCAGACGGATGTCTGCCTTCTCTGCAGCCGAGAGTGTACTGTAGATGATGTTTCCTGCTTCATCACGCTTGTCAGAGATGAGGTTAGGAAGTACCACGAACGATGCTATAGCCATACCCGAGAGCGACCCCATTGGGTTGAATGCCTGTGCGAGGTTGAGACGACGAGTAGATGTTTCCTTCGAACCAAGTGAGAGGATGAAAGGATTGGCTGTGGTCTCAAGGAATGCAAGTCCGAAAGTAAGGATATAGAGCGATACACAGAAGAACGAGAACTCCTGGTAGTTTGCTGCTGGAATGAAGAGGAATGCACCTATTGCATAGAGAGCAAGTCCGAGGATAATACCACTCTTATACGAATACTTGCGGATGAAGAGGGCTGCAGGTACAGCCATTGTTGCATATCCGCCATAGAAGGCGAACTGAACCATTGATGCTTTCTTGGCAGTCAGTTCCATGAGTGTCTGGAATGCTGCCACCATTGGATTAGTTATGTCATTCGCAAATCCCCACAAAGCAAAGAGTGATGTGGTGAGGATGAATGGAATGAGATATTTCTTTTCGACTATCATAATGTTCTTTTTACTGAATAATTACAAAACCGCCCTGATCTGCCATTGTGATGGTAGCAACCTTTCCGTTGTACTTGATGCTTGACTGCTGTGGTTCACGGTTCTTGATGTTATCACTATAGAGAGTGGCTGCGCCCTTCTTGAGCATTGGGAGAGAGAGCTTGAGAGTGAGAGGAGCACCAGTAGCGTTGTTGCCTGCAATGTACCACTTATCGCCTGAACGACGAGCAAGAACAACATACTTGCCTGGATAGCCATCAATGAAGACAGTCTCGTCCCATGTAGTTGGTACGGTGCGGAGGAAGTCCATGCAGAGCTTTGGAGCAGGAGCACCTTCAGCATTGTAGTCCTTCACATTGCCATCATCACCGAGGTTTTCAGGAGTGATAGCGAAGTTCTGTATTGGGTTCTGGAAGAGAACACAAGTAGCAAGTTCGTGGATGTCAGTAGTGCGACGAGTATTACCGCCCTTATTGCCACGATTGATGTGACGGTTCATGAAGCATCCACCAAACTCCATACAGCCAATAGCATTGCGGATGAATGGGTGTGTAGCTGTGTCCTTTGCTTCCTTGTCGGCAGCACTCTGAGTGAAGAAGATGTTCTCGGAAGCAAGAACAGCCTCACTACCTACATAGTTAGGATACATTCGTTCCCAACCGCGTGGGATAGTACATCCGTGGAAGATGACCATAAGTCCGTATTCGTTAGCATCCGAGAGGATAGACTCATAGAGACGAATAGTCTCCTGCTTATCACCACCGAAGAAGTCAACCTTGATACCCTTCACACCAAGTTTCTTCATCCACTTCATCACTTCCTTGCGACGGATAGGGTTGTCCATACGGTTGATTGGACCCTGTTCGATGTCGTTCCAGTAACCACTTGAACTCCACCAGAGGAATACATCAACGCCCATGCTCTGAACTGTCTTTACGAATCCTTCCATCTTCTCGTAACCGATGTTATTGTCCCACCAGTTATCGATGAGCATGTACTCATATCCCATTGCCTTCGAGAGTTTAGCGTATTCTGTGAGGTCCTTGATGTTGATAGAGTTGTCCTGCCAAACAATCCAAGACCAAGAACCCTTGCCGTACTTGTACTGCTGTGAAGCATCGAAACGCTTTTCAACATAGTCCCAAGGAATGGTAGTCTCAACGATTGGCTTGAGTGAAGTGCCAACAGTGATGGTGCGCCAAGGAGTGCTGTTTGGTAGCGAGAAGGCTGGTTCGATAGTACCATTTCCTCCATTCTCCTCAGGCATTGGGAACTCAACAGTATAGAGACCATCACCCTTCATGTCAGAGAGACGAGATGCACAATAGCGGCTATCTACATCAGTTTCGGAGATGAGTACCCATCCGTCCTTATCGCCCTTGCCTGTTGCCTTTACATGGAAGAGTCCAGGGAAGGTGTAGCCATGACCAAATGCACTCTTTGTTGTCATAGGTTCATCGTATGTGTATTCCTCCTCATAAGAAGGTTTTGTGCCTTTCCATCCTACCATAGCGTGGCTCTGAGGAGTGAGGAAGGTTGTGGTCTGGTGTGGGAAGTCGAAACCTGTAGCTTCCGACATGATGCGCATAGAGAACTTCTTTCCATAAGCACGGCTTGGTTGGTTAGGGATGCTGTAGCGGAAAGCGATGTCGTTGTTGCTCACACGGAACTCAATGCTGAAAGGAAGTTTCTTAGCATTCTCGAGGTTAACCTTGAGTTGATTGCTCTCAACGTGTACATTGCTGAATTTAGAACGGTCGAGAGTGTAGTCGAAGCTGAGGTGGTCAGTAGTATTGCTCAAGCAGTTGATGCCTTGAGTGAAGTCGCCATTATCAGCAACGAAACCGAGCGGACTGTAGTCGAGCATCTGTTTGCCATCATAGATGACTTCATAGACAGGTTTTGTACCTTGAATGTCGAAGTTAACCTTCAACTTACCATCAGGACTGCTTACAGTAGCCACCTGAGCATTCATGCTAAGCGAAGCGCAAAGCATAGAAAGGAATAAGGATGTTTTTCTCATATAGATATATGTGTTTTAGATGTTTTTGTTCTATATGGCCACAAAGATATGAAATAATTAGGAATTAGAAATCGATAATTAGGAATAATTTGTACCTTTGCACGCAAAATTACTTTAAAATAAAATAAACAATGAGCAAGAAACCTCTCCATGTAGTATTCTTAATAGCTGGTAGCGAACCTCTTGGTAGTGCTGGTATGCAAGCCGACATAAAGGCAATTACAGCCTGTGGTGGATATGCAGCCTGTGCTCTTACAGGTATTGTTGATGAGGACACCACCCATGTGAAGCAGATATTCCACCTGCCAGTTGACCTCATCACATCGCAGGCAGAGTCGTTTCTTGGTGATGTAGGAGCACAATGCATCAAGACTGGTGTGCTGCCAAGTGCTGAGATTATCAGGGGAGTGGCTGGTGTGCTGAAGCGTTATCCTGAATGCAAGAAGGTCATCGATCCTGTGATTGTGAATAGTAAGGGTGCGCAGTTGGTTAGTGATGATGCTATCGATGCTTACAAGAATGAGCTATTTCCTATTGCCACTCTCATCACTCCAAACCGCAGAGAGGCAGAGGTGCTACTGAAGCGTCCTATCACAAATATCCGTGAAGACATCAAGGAACTTGGTGCGTGGGGCAATTCTGTTATCGTGAAGAGTTTTGAATATGGAGGTATGCTCTCCGATTTCCTCTATGATGCTAATACAGGTGAGGTGCATGAGTTCACGAAGAAAAGGATAGAAACAAATAATGTGAACGGAACTGGCGATTCATTCTCCTCAGCTATCGCCACTTATCTTGCTAAAGGTTTCGACTTGTTGGATGCTGTGAAGAAGGGCGAGGAATTCATCAACAAAGCCATCGCACTTGGTGCAGAATATGAGTTCGGTCATGGTTTTGGTCCTGTCCATCCTTTTTTTATGGAAGACAAGGCAGCGCATGAGCGTATATATGATTAAGTGGGAAAATTTATTTTTATGGTCAAGAATTAGAGAACCCTAAAAGTTCTCTAATTCTTGACAAATAAATAAAAATAGCAAATGATAGCGGTATCGGATAATATTGGTCGTAAAATGATAGCAGTCCTTTAATTTTTGATGCAAAAGTATAGGATAATGCAGAATACTTTGTATCTTTGCAACTGCATAAAGTAAGAAAGACACCTTGTTGATAATGTGGGGAAAAGAAACTAATGCAATTTCTTAAATATATATGATCGTTAGTGATGCTACCTGTGCAAATGCAAGCGATTGGGAAGGACAAACCAAACTTTCGAACATCAAACAATCAAACATATATATGAATACACTTGGAAAGAATAGCTTGAAGGCTTTACTTTTGCTGATGGCTGTATCGCCCAACATGGTGGCACAAAGCAGTCAGAAGTCTGTGCCTATGACAAGCGTCAACACCCAGAAGACACAAGTCAATGCTGTGATCATCGCAGGTACAGTGACCGACAGTCAGGGCGAAGCTCTCCCAGGGGCACATGTCACTATCGTACAGACCAAGACGGTCGTGATAACAGACAATAAGGGTGCCTTCACAGCATCTGTGCCCAGAGCTGGTGCCGTAAACATTGAAATCAGTTTCGTAGGTATGAAGACCTTGAAGAAACGATTTGACACTCAGAAGAGCCATACAGGACTCAAGTTCATCCTTGAGGATGAGAACACACTCGATGATGCTGTCGTAACAGGACTCTTCGACTACAACTCCAAGACCTTCACGGGTTCGGCAGTAAACTACTCTGTGGAAGACCTCAAACTCGTCGGCAATGCCAATGTGCTGAAGTCTATCCAGGCTCTCGACCCCTCGTTTGTGGTGAACCTCAACGACATCAACGGTTCGAACCCAAACCATCTTCAGGACATCTCCATCCGTGGTAATGCCTCCTTCGGAGGACTGCAAGGCGAGTACAGTGGCAATCCTAATGCTCCGCTCTTCATCCTTGATGGATTTGAATCCTCACAACAGCAGATTTTCGACCTCGACATGAACCGCATCAAGTCGGTTACCATCCTCAAGGACGGTGCTGCCAAAGCCATTTACGGTTCGAAGGCTGCCAATGGTGTAATTGTAGTAGAGACCATTCTCCCAGAGGCTGGTCGTCTCCGCATCACATATACAGGCAATCTGAATGTCGAGGCTCCCGATCTCACCAGTTACAACCTCTGCAACTCTGCCGAGAAACTTGAGGTCGAACGGCTTGCAGGTCGCTACTCTTCTTCCTCTCCATACTATCAGGCTCTCCTCGACGAACAGTACAACAGCATCGCTGCCCATATAGCCCGAGGAGTAGATACCTATTGGCTCTCCCAACCCCTGCGCACAGGCATAGGTCAGAAGCATTCAGCCAATATAGAGGGCGGTACAGACGAGATGCGATATTCAGCCAGTGTCATGTACAATGATGTGGCTGGTGTGATGAGGCAGTCAGGTCGCAGCACCATACAGGGCAATATCAACCTCTCCTACAGATATAAGAAGTGGATGTTCCGCAACTCCCTTTCCGTCACAGGCAACCATGCTGACGACAGCCCTTATGGCACCTTTGGTGACTATGTATCTGTGAACCCATATTTCACCCCTTACGATGAGTCGGGCAATGTGGTCAAGGTGCTCGGACAATATACCCCACCATCAGTCAATGGTAGTGCTACCATCTATTACAACCCTCTCTACAATGCGCAGATAGGTACAAAGAACTTATCCAAATATACTGAAGTGGTAGAGAATTTCTATCTCGAATATCGCCCTATCGAAGCACTTTGTTTTACTGCTCGTCTCGGTTATACTCACCAGAACAATAAGCGTGAGGATTTCTATCCTGGCGACCACACTCGCTTCTATAACTGGACTGGTGATCGCTACTTCCAACGAGGCAGTTATGCCATCACTAATGGTCAGAGTGACAACATCAATATCGATGTGACAGGACGATATACTAAGGAATGGAACAAGCATCTCCTTCTTGCCAACCTTGCCTATTCACTCCAGGATTCAAGTGGTGAGAGTGAAGGCATGACAGCATGGGGATTCCTCAACAATCATGTTGACTTCATCACCTTTGCCAAGCAATATGCCGAAGGCGGCAAACCTTCTGGATCGGAGAGCAAGACACGCAGTCTCGGTGTCACAACAGCTGTCAACTACTCTTACGACGAGCGTTATCTCCTCGACCTCAGCCTTCGTTTCAATGGCTCGTCAGTCTTCGGAAGCGACAACCGCTGGGGTACCTTCTGGAGTGTCGGAGCAGGTTGGAACCTCTACAAGGAGAAATTTATGGAGAATGCCACATGGCTCAATCTCTGTAAGTTCCGTGTGACATATGGTCTGACAGGTAATCAGAACTTCTCTCCCTATCAGGCTAAGGCAACATATAAGTTCTACGACTCCATCATCTACGATAATATCTCTGGTGCCTACCTCATGGGTATGCCAAACCGCTCACTCAAGTGGCAGCAGACAGGTGACTTCAATGTGGGTGTTGACCTCGGAATATGCAAAAAACTCGACCTACGCATTGATTACTATGATAGTAAGACACGCGATGCCCTAATAGCTATGTCTATCCCTACATCCACAGGATTCACCAACTATATGGAAAATCTAGGCAATATCCAGAACCGAGGCATAGAGGCTACGATGAACCTCCGCTTCTGGCATCGTGGCTCATCGTATATGTCACTTATTGGTAGTTTGGCTCATAATGTGAATAAGATTACAAAGATTAGTGATGCTCTCAGCACTTTCAACCGCGAACAAGATGCAGAGAACACTACATCCCCAATCATACGATATGAGGAAGGTCAGTCAATGAGTGCCATTTGGGCAGTTCGTTCCCTCGGCATAGACCCTGCTACAGGTCGCGAACTCTTTATGAAAAAAGATGGAACCACTACTTATAATTATACTACTGACGATTATATCATAGCGGGGGACTCTAACCCAAAACTTCACGGTACCTTCGGATTCAATGGCGAAGTGAAGGGCATCGGTCTGAGCGTCTTGTTCAGTTATCAGTGGGGTGCCGACTACTACAACCAGACACTTGTAGATCGTATTGAGAATGTGAATATTGCTAACAATGTGGACCGCCGCGTATTCAGTGACACATGGAACAATGTAGGCGATGTGGCATTCTACAAGCACATATCAAGCACACCAAGCACTACCTACGCATCTACACGATTTATCCAGCGCAGCAATTCGCTCGATTTCACAAGTCTTTCAGCATATTACGATTTCAAGCACCAAGAGTGGTTGCGTCGTTCATTCATAGAGCGTTTGCGCCTTACATTCTATATCAATGACTTGTTCCACCTTTCAACTGTGAAGACAGAACGAGGCTTGAGCTATCCTTATGCCAAGTCGTTCTCATTCTCTGCTACGGCTACATTCTAATATATAACGACGATTATTATGAAAATAAATATAAAGAACACAATACTCCTGCTTTCCGTTGGTGCAATGTCGCTCACTTCGTGCAACGAGTGGCTCAATGTGCAGCCAAGTTCGCAGATTGAAGACACCGAACTCTTCAATGCAGAGAGTGGTTTCAAGGAAGCCCTGGCTGGTGTCTATTCTTCTATGGTAAGCAGTAAGACTTATACAAAGGAATTGACCTATGGCTTTATCGGTATCTTGGGACAAGAATGGGACTACTATTATTCTTCTCAGTATCAAGATGCTGCAGTCTATGACTATGAGGCAAGTTATCCAACTAACTTCGTCAGTGCCATCTGGGCAAACAACTATTCTGGCATAGCAAATGTCAATAATATTCTTGCCCACATCGATGACAATGTGAAACTTTTCTCACGAGACAATCACGATGTCATCAAGGGCGAGGCGCTTGCCTTGAGGGCATTCCTCCACTTCGACCTCCTACGCTGCTTCGGTGTGAGTTTTGCTGTTAATCCAGATATGCCTTCAATCCCTTACAGCACAAGTTTGAGCTATCGTGTATTTCCTCAGCTGAAGGTGCGCGAGGTAGCAGATTCTGTTATTGCTGACCTCCATAAGGCAGAAGAACTCCTTGTAACATCTGACCCTATCGTTACAGGTCGTGAGATTACCGAATCTGTGGATAATGGGTACCTCGTGAACCGCCAACTCCATCTTAATTACTATGCAGTGAAAGCTCTCCAAGCTCGTGTTTACATGTGGAAAGGCGATTATCAGAAGGCTCTTGATGCTGCGAGTGTAGTGATGGATAGTTCACGCTTCAGTTGGAGTACTGTACAGAATATGCAGGCTGGCTATGATCGTTCACTTGCTGATGAACATCTTTTTGCTCTCAACAACCTGACCATCAAGGCTGATGTGTCTGATCCATCTTTTGATGAAGGTTCTGCATATGCATTTGCTGTGACTCGTGATCGTCTTCTTGACTACTTCGACAATGCTACTCAGGACTATCGATACACATTCCTCTTCAAGTCGGGTTCGGCTACTCATGCCAACAACCGCTATCTTGCAAAGTATGATATGCCAAGTTCTTCTACCAATGCATTCTACCTCTACAAGATGCCACTTATCCGCATCTCTGAAATGTATCTCATAGCATCTGAGGTGATGTATCGCAATGGCAATACAGAAGAGGCAAAGCGATATATGAATATCCTCCGCATGGCAAGAAACCTTCCTGCACTTGGTGATTTGCCTCAGGACTATTATCTTGAACTTGTCCGTGAGTATCGCCGTGAGTTCATAGGTGAAGGACAGTTATTCTTCCTCTACAAGCGTCTTAACCAAAATATTATCCTCTACAGCGATGTCGATGCTGTGGCAGAGAAGGTATATACATTCCCATTGCCTATTACGGAAACCCAAGCTGCAGAGCGTGAACCAAACAAATAAAATCATGAACATGAAGAATAGAAATATAAATAAGGTGTTAGCTGTGATGGCTTTGGTATTGTGTTACGCATGTGAGAAACAGGAGGTTTCCACTTACGACACTTCACATACATCGCTCGATATCTGGGTAGGCACACCTGTAGGTGCTGTCTATGAATCAACTATTTATAATTACTCTTATGCATACGAAGAGGGTGGTGTGACCTTTTATGCGCAGATAGCCGGTATGCCATCAGACCACGACCGTACCTTCCACCTCGAACCATTCGGCGGTGATTCTGCTCTTGTTGTCAATACTATTCGCACTGAGGATTATGTCATTCCTGCAGGAAAGATAGGCGGCGAATACAAGGTGTATTTCAATACACAGAAACTCTCTGACCCACAACTCTTCACAGAGAATGATGGTGTTATCAATTTCCGTGTGGTACCTAATGGCGAATTTGCCATCGGCACAGAAAATCATCAGAAGTTTACTGTTGTCTTGAAGAACTATCTTGCGAAGCCAACGAATTGGGATTCTGCCAACTTCCCTCGTGTGGCTCTCTCCAAATACTTTGGAGCATACAGTCGAGTGAAATATCAGTTCATGATTGAAGTACTCGGAATGAAGGACTTCGATATCAACTATAATGTGCAGACTTCCTATGATGAAGAGACAAATGTCATCTCGGTGGCATACGCAGTACACCTCCAGCAGGTGATGCAGAGAGCCCTCATTGAGTATAACGAAACTCACGACACACCACTCACTGACGAGTATGGCGTGGTTGTGAATTTCTAAAACCCTTATATATAATATAGGACTATGAAACTGAAACATATATTTTCATTGCTTGCAGTTGTTACCGCGTTTGTCTCTTGCTATGAAGACAAAGGCAACTACGAATATCATGAACTGGAGAAGGTAAGCATTGACACAACTGATGTGGGCATACTTTCCGAATATTCAATAATGCGTTTTGACACGCTCCGATTGAGTCCGAAGGTTTATTTCGAGGGACATGAGGCAACTGCCAGCGACCCTCTCTCATACACATGGACCATCTTCAGTGCGACAACAGGAACGGGAGCAAATGCTGTAATAGACACTATCGGAACAGAACGAGTGCTCGACACTTCAATATCAAGAACTGGTGGAAACTACTATGTGCAACTCGTAGTGACAAATAAGAATGATGGCATACGCCACTTCTTCCGTGTACCTGTGGCAGTCAGTGAAATTTTCGATGGTGGATACATGGTATTTTATGAGCGTGCAGATAATCCTGGATATTCGGATTTGGCTTTGATATTCAACAAATGGACTAAGCTCAATGTCAACTACAACCGCTATTATACAAACCTCTTTGAGACCACAAATGGCGAACTCCTCAAGGGTAAACCTATTCGCTGTCTTGATATCGCGGTGTCACTCGCTTCTGGCAATAATTATGTGGGCCTTTGTACTGATTATACATTGGTTGGTGTCAGCGAAACAGGTGTTCAAACTGCACTCCGCTTCGATGAGTTCTTCCATGAAGCACCTGCGAATATGGCTCCTACGTGGTATGGCGAACACGGTTCGGGTGTCATGTCAGGACAGAGTTCGGAAGTTCTAATCAATGACAATAAGATTTATACCAATACCTATTCGTTCAGTGCTACTGAAGGGCGCACTACCAAGTTTGGTATCCCAAAGTTTGCTGATGGGCTCGGTACACTTGCACCTTGGAATGCAGAACTTCCTCAGACTCTCAACTATGGTATTGTGGTATATGACCAGACAAACCACAGATTCCGTTATGCAGGCTACAACATGGCTCGCCTCGAATACTTCGCAGAGCAAGATAACGAGACTGCTGCCTTCGATGTGAATAATACTGGTATGGACTTCGTTATGGCTGACTGGGGAAAGGGCGAAAGTGGAGGCGTTTCGCTAAGACCTTATGACTACTTCATCATGAAGAATGCTACTGGACATTATCTTGCCGTGGCTAATTTCACTACCAATCCTCAGAGTCCTAACATCGGAGTGGGGCTCTATCCTATGAATGACTTGTGTCCTAATATTGCAGATGCTACAAGTATGTCTGCAAGCCATGTGGGATCTTTCATCTATTATGGTGCAAAGAATAAGGTTTATGCCTTTGCCTATGATAGCAAGCAACCTGCTGCAGAAGCGTGGATTGCTCCTTCTGAGGATGAAGAAGTGACTTGTGTACGCATCATGAAGTATTATCATGGTACCGTGTACGGATATGGTATGGTTCCACGCTCAGACAATCTGGTGCATATTGCTACTTGGAACGAGAAAACTCGTCAGGGTAAGGTTTACCAGTATCTTATCAATCCTGCCAGCGGTATTCTTAATATGAATAGCAATTTTGAGTATCCAATTCCAGGAAAGGTAAAGGATATGGCTTGGAAATTCAGTATGCAGTAATCTTTTTACCATTTGATTAGTCAAATAATAAATCTGGTGATTGAAAAGTAAGAAAACTTTTAAACTTAATATAATAGAAAAATGAAAAAGACTTTATCACTTATTGTAGCTCTCTGCTGCACTTGTCTTTCTGCATTTGCACAAGGCATGAACTTTGAGCCAGAAGGCACAACTCTTGAACAGGCTTCAGCGAAGGCAAAGACCGAGAACAAACTTATCTTCCTCGACTGTTTCACTACATGGTGTGGACCGTGTAAGAAGATGGCAAAGGATGTTTTCCCTCAAGAGAAGGTGGGCGAATACATGAATGCTAAGTTCATCAACCTCAAGATTGATATGGAGAGTGCTTACGGTGCTCCTCTTGCTAAGAAACTTCAGATTCAGGCTTACCCTACTTTTGTGATTTTTAATGCAGATGCACAGGAGATTGGACGCTTCCTCGGTGGCAGTAATGCTGATGAATTCATCAAGAATGTAGGTCTTAAGAGTGCTGACAATTCTGGTTCTGCACTTGCAGAGCGTTGGCAGAATGGTGATCGTGATCCTGAGTTTCTCATGCAGTATCTCAAGACTCTCTCCGCTACATACAAGGGAGATGAGGCTAATGAAGTTGCTGAGGCAATCCTCGATGGTAAAGAGACTTCTTTCGTGAACGACAGCACTCTCCGCATGGTCTTCATGGGCAATATCCGCAACCCATTCTCAAAGGTATTCCTTGCTGTTGCTAAGAATCCTGCACCCCTCAAGGCTGCTATTGGCGATATGCCAGTGGAGATGAAACTCCAGAATGTGTACAACAACTATCAGCGCCAACTCATCATCGAGAATGAGGATGGTTCTGTATCGCTCGATCAGGAGAAATTTGATAAGTTCGCTGCTCTCCTCAAGGAAGTAAGTCCTGCAAATGCCAACCATTATTGCCTCTCCACTCTCATCTCTATTGCAGAAAAGCAAAAGGACTACAAGTCTTACATTAAGTATATCAAGGAATATCTTGCTGACAAGAATCTTGATGCTGACGATATGCAAATTGCTAAGTGGGCTCGCCCATTCTCTGACCCATCTGCTGATGCTAAGGATAAGGATGAGATGCGAAAGATTATGAAGCAGCGTATTGCTGATATCGAATCAGGTAAGCGTCAGGCAATGAATAGAGTGGGCAATATGAGACTTTCTGTTCCTACTGATGAACTTCTCCGTCGTGTGCTTGATGCATTTGATGGCAAGATGCCTCAGCAGTAATTGAACTATTGATTGTTGACATAATTAACGATTGCATTATTAACAATAGTAGCAATATAAATCATAAAAAATGGAAGGAAACCCAAATTTATGGATTCCCTTCCGTTTTTTATTGTTGGTAGAAATTAACTTTTGCCAATCAGTTTTTGTTTACTTCATAATCTTTTTTACAGAGCCGTCGCTGAGTCTCATGATGTTAATTCCCTTAACAGCTGAAGACTGGCGCTGACCGTTGATGCTGTAGATTGTAGTAGGAACTGCAGTAGTCTTTGTTGCTGCAATAGCAGTAGGAGCAGCCTTGAGAGCAGCCTTTGCAACTTCCTCGTTTGTAGCAAATACAGCAGTAGTAGTTGTTGCATTTTGAAGAGTAACTACGATTACAGGGTCTGCACTTGCTGATTCTTGAGCACCCGAAAGAACTGCATTGTAACCTACCATGCCGCTCTGGACTCTAAATTCGCCACAGTAGTTGATAGAACCATCTGCGTTCACAGTCTTCTGTACTGGAGCTTCGAATGCAGGGATAGGCATAGGTGGCATAGGGAGTGTGAAACCTTCGAATGAGATGATCGCTTCGCCTTCGTTTTCACCATTTGCGATTGTGATAGACTGTTCTGCTGTGCCTTCTGCAATGAATGCGAATGGATCTGCTGACATACCTGTACCCATTGCTAAGATTCCATGATATGTCTTAGACTGCTCGCCAGCCATCTTCTTCTCGTAGTCTTCGATAGAGATGAAGTGCATTGTAGCAGTAAGGACAACATATTTCTTGTTTGCAATGAATGCAAAGCTTGCCTTATAGTCCTTGCCTTCTTCACAACGCCATCTGCGGTTGTACTTTGTGATTGTTCCATCTTCGTTCTCCCAATCCCAAATCATGCTGTTATATACAGTTTCTGGAGCGAGGCGCTTTGCATTTGTGACAACAGAACCACCACCAATTTCACCAGACTCGTCTGGATTGTACTCTGACCAGTAATCGTAGAAATAGTAGAGGACAGAGTCTGCATTCTCTGTAAGCTTGATGCAATAAACTGCAGGATAAGCGTTGTGGCCGTGACCTGCATCCCAACCTCCACCCCAGTTGGTGTATTCTCCATCGGCATCGCGCCAGCCGTCATAACCATTAGGTCCATAAAGGGTATTGTAAGAACCATTGCCGTTGAGACCATAAATCTGACATTCTTCAATGCTGTTGATACCGAGTGCATCATAAATGCTCTTTACATCAACTATAGATGAAGTGATGGTGTAATCCTGATTTAAGATGGCAAGTGACTGATATGCTTCGACCTCCATAGTCATAACGAGTTCAGGACCCATAATCTTGAATGAGATCGAGTAAGAATCGTTGTTTATAGAGAGCGTGTCTGCTGAAAATGTAGCGATGTTAATCTGTGCAAGTATGGCAGATTTTGTGATAATCTTGTACGAATGTCCCTCTGCATATTCATAAGTGAAATGAACATTGCAAGTGCCTCTTTCTGCGGCAGCACCTAATGTGATAGGTTCTTCTGCACCATCAATGTAGAGGTCATATTCTACAGTGACAGGGCTGAGTGGGGTGATGGTGTAATCGTTAGGGTTTGAGTAACTGAGAATGATGCCATCTGCATTCAATTCTTCTGCGCTGTCAAATACGCGACCGTCCTGAATGTTCCATGTTGCTGTTCCCCATACGAATTCAGTTTGAGCGTTAGCAGAAATAACTGCTACGAATGCAAGAAAAAACGAGAGTAATGTTTTCTTCATACTTTGATGTTTTTAAAATAAGTTAATAAAAATAAGTAATTATTTTGCCCACAAAGGTATACCTTTTTCTCCAATATCTCCTAAAACAAAACCATTTTGTTTGCTTTTGTCGTGAAAAAATGGTTGTTTGGATGATATTTTAGCATATTTGCAGTGTATCGACCTGCACCTCCAGCGAGTAGCGTAGGGGGGAGGATGTGAATGTCTTGTCAGAAGATGGGTGTTGTCCCCCGCCCACTATGTAGGTATGCAAGAAACTCCTCTACCTTATCGTTCAGTATGAGTTCGGCTGGGAATTGTGCCTCAGCAAGCAGGGGGGCTGCGTATTGATGGTCGCCCAGTTGGGTGGTGTGGTGTGCATCGGAAGAGATGATGATGGGGTGGTCGTACTTCTTGCACAGACGGAGCATTTCGAGATTGTAGGGGCGGGCGAGCTTCTTGCCTCGATAGGGATTGAGCGATGAATTGTTGAGCTCGAGGAGAGTGCCAGTACGCTTTGCCTCAAGAACAACAGCCTCGATGTCGAAGTCGGATGCTGTACCATCACAAGGGTGCGAGATGATGTTGACATGAGGATTGTTGATAGCACCAAGGAGTGCTGATGTGTTCTGAGCGCGTGTACCGTCCTTATAACATAGCAGATGCAATCCTGCTATAGTGACATCAAAGCAGCGGAAATAAAGTTCCTTAGTGAGGTCGAGCGTACCATCATAGTCGAGGATGTTGAGTTCTGCCCCCATGAGCAGTCGCATATCACCGTACTGTCGAGGCACGATATACATGTTTCGGAAATACACAGGGTCGCAAGTGCCGGGTATGCCGGGACCGTGTTCCGTTACTCCGTAGAGTTTGAAGCCCTTCTCTTGTGCTGCTGCTATCATCTCATTGAGCGTGTTGAAGGCATGACCGCTCATGATGGTATGTGTATGTATGTCTATTAGGTTTTGCATGTTTGTATATTTCTTTTGTTTGCAAAGGTACAAATAATTATGAATTATGAATTATGAATTAAGAATTAATTAGTATCTTTGCAGACAAATCAATAGCTACGTGAAAGCATTTGCACTTTACAGATTACCATACGCCTCTGAATGTGTCAGAATTGTTCAGCATTCAGGTTCAGCACTTGTAGATTCGGACAATGGAAAATTGCCATCCGACTGCAAGGGTTTTGTCATGGTTCCTTTCGATGCCACAAAACAAATGGTCATCATTCGAGGAGAGAGGGAAGAGATAAAGATGGAGGACATGGCTAAAGACAGAAAATGTGAAGAAGAAAGCGTTGAAGGGACAGAGGTTTGTTCTCCGTACAACTTCGAAACCTTCAAGGCTGCACTCGATGAAGATGTGTTCTCGAAATTAGTTCTTTCTCGTTGTGTCACGATAGACACAAAGGTGGATGCAGAGGCAACATTCTATGAAGCCTGCAGGCGATACCCTCGTATGATGATTTATCTGTGCCAAGTTCCTGAGATAGGAATGTGGTTGGGCTGTACTCCAGAGATATTGCTTTCGGGAAGTAAGTCGCACTACCGCACCGTAGCACTTGCTGGTACGATGAAGTATGCAGAGAATGTGGAGTGGTCCGACAAGAACAAGCACGAACAAGCCATCGTAGCAGATTACATTCGAAACATCATCAGGCGATATGCTGATGTAATAGAAGAAGAGGGTCCTTACACTTCAAGAGCAGGACAGCTCATTCACCTCAAGACAGAGTTCCACTTCCAGCCAAAGGCACAATGTTCCATTGCTGATATCATCGATGAACTCCATCCTACACCAGCCGTGTGTGGAGTGCCGAAGGATGCAGCCCGACACTTTATTATAAATAATGAAGGTTACGACCGTAAGTTCTATTCTGGCATAGTAGGTATGTACGACCCAAAGGGCGAGACAGAACTCTTTGTCAATCTGCGTTGTGCCGAGATAACAGATAAAGGCATCACCCTTTATGCAGGTGGAGGATTGCTCAAGGCATCGAACAGAGATAGCGAATGGAAGGAGACGGAAGAGAAAATGAAAACAATCAGGTCATGCATACAGAGATAACACATAAATCATTTAGATTCAAGCAGCCAGCTGGCACAAGTCGAGGGGTATATACCGTGCGCAATGTGCAGTATGTCACTATCATAGACGATGAAGACCCAACACACCGTGGGGTGGGAGAGTGTGCTCCATTACCAGATTTAAGCAATGATGAGTCGGCTATGCTCTTTGCTTTCGAAACGGCATTGCTTGAGTATGAGCGCAGAAGCAAGATACTCTTTGATACTCCTTTCGGAAGGGGCGAAGAGGGCATTCCTATCAACGGACTCATCTGGATGGGAACATACGAAGAGATGAAGGCGAGGATTGAGGAGAAGTTGAGGCTTGGTTTCCGTTGTGTGAAACTCAAGATTGGTGCTATCAATTTCGATGATGAGGTGGCTCTGCTGAAGATGATTCGCAGTCGTTTTCCTCGTGAGGTCATCGAACTGAGAGTTGATGCTAATGGAGCATTCAAACCAGGTGATGATGCACGAAGAAAACTCGACACTCTCGCTGCACTCGACCTTCATTCCATCGAACAACCAATACGACAAGGACAATGGGAGGAGATGGGAAAACTATGTGCTGAAACACCTCTGCCTATTGCTCTTGATGAGGAACTTATAGGTATCTGTAAGGGCTATGAAGGCGATCGTTCTCTGTACAAACAGGAACTGCTCGATGCTATTCGCCCACAATATATCATTCTCAAGCCTTCACTTCATGGAGGAATGGCTGGAAGCGAACAATGGATAAACCTTGCACGAGAACGAGGCATCGGTTCGTGGATTACTTCTGCTCTCGAAACCAATGTAGGTCTTAACGCTATTGCTCATTTTGCTGCCAAGATGTATGGACCAAACATTCAGATGCCTCAAGGACTTGGCACAGGACAACTGTTCGTGGATAATGTAGATGGTTATCCTATACGCTTGAAAGGAGATGAGATATGGTGCGAGTAGAAGAATTCCTCGCGGAGTGGAATAACTCTGAACCTACAGTCAGGGTTCATACCTCAGGTTCTACTGGCAAACCGAAGGAGATGTCTGTGGAGAAGAGTCGTATGCTTGCAAGTGCTAAGATGACTTGCGATTTCCTCAATCTGAAACCTGGTAATACGGCTCTTCTATGTATGCCTCTCGACTATATAGCGGGTAAGATGATGGTGGTGAGAAGTATAGAAAGACAGATGAGGCTCATCAATGTCGAACCCTCGTCCCATCCTTTAGCTGAGATAAACGAACATATTGACTTTGCTGCATTCGTTCCGCTTCAAGTATTGAAGACACTCGAAGTGGAGGAGGAAACCTCTCGTTTTCATGATATTACAAATGTCATCATTGGTGGTGGAGCAATAGATGCCGCCCTTGAAGCGCGCCTGCGTGCGTGTGCGAATAATATCTATAGTACATACGGGATGACAGAAACGCTCTCACACATAGCCTTGCGAAAAGTCAGTGGAGAGGATGCTTCGGACTGGTACACCCCATTTGGCAATGTACATCTCTCGCAGACTGCAGATGGATGCCTTGTAATTGATGCTCCATTGGTGTGCAACGAAAGACTCATTACTAATGACATTGTGGAGATGAACCCTCAGGGGCAGTTTCGTGTGATAGGAAGAAAGGACAACACCATCAACACTGGTGGGGTGAAGGTTCAGATAGAAGAAGTGGAGAAGTGCATACGCGAAAAGGTGCTTCATTCCGACTTCATGATAACATCCTGCAAGGACTCCACTTTCGGAGAGATTGTTGTTATGTTGGTGCCTCGTTATCTCACTTCGGAACAAAGGAAAACTCTCATTGATGCTACAAATGCTTTGCCTCGATATTGGAAACCGAAGAAAATAGTTGATGTGGACTCTCTACCGACAACAGAAACTGGCAAACCGGACAGAGCAACGGCAAAAATGGTAGTCAAAATGTAAAAATTTCATTTATTTTTAAAGATTCTTACCTTATTATATAGGTGCGAATCTTTTTTTTTATTTACTTTGCGCCCGATTTTGTGGGTCATGTCCTTATATAATAGGTGTAAATCCACATTTTATATGTAAGTAACGATATAAAATATGCAGAAAAATTTGGTAATCGTCGAGTCTCCTGCTAAGGCAAAGACATTGGAGAAGTTTCTCGGCAAGGATTATAAGGTGATGTCAAGTTATGGACACATCCGCGACTTGAAGAAGAAAGAGATGAGTGTGGACCTGGACACTTTCCTTCCACAATATGAGATTCCAAGTGACAAGGAAGAGGTGGTTCAGAACCTCAAAGCACAAGCAAGCAAGGCAGAAACCGTGTGGCTCGCATCCGATGAGGACCGCGAGGGAGAAGCAATCTCTTGGCACTTGAGTCAGGTGTTGGGATTGGATCCTAAGGCGGCAAAACGAATCGTGTTCCACGAAATCACTAAGACTGCAATCCTTGCAGCAATCGAAAAGCCTCGTACAATCGATATGGGTTTGGTAAATGCCCAGCAGGCTCGTCGTGTTCTCGACCGCATCGTAGGTTTCAAACTCTCACCAGTACTCTGGAAGAAGTTGAAGCCAAGTCTTTCTGCAGGTCGTGTGCAGTCGGTTGCTGTTCGTCTCATCGTAGAGCGTGAGCGTGAAATCGAAAACTTCAAGAGCGAATCATCTTTCAAGGTTAGTGCCGTGTTCACTGTGAAAGATGCTGATGGCAACCCAATCGCTCTCACTGCCGACCTCGACACTCGTTTCAAGACAAAGGCAGAAGCTGAGGCTTACCTTGAATCGTGCAAGGGACAGCAGTTCAGCATTACCGACATACAGACTAAGCCAGTGAAGAAGATGCCTGCACCTCCATTCACTACTTCTACACTCCAGCAGGAGGCAGCACGCAAACTCGGCTTCACCGTTTCGCAGACCATGATGGTTGCACAGCGTCTCTATGAATCGGGACGCATCACTTATATGCGAACTGACTCCGTGAACCTCTCTTCACTCTGCGTAAACACTACTAAGGATGAAATCGTAAGCACACTCGGTGAGAAGTACAGTCATCCTCGCCAGTATCACACTAATGCTAAGGGTGCGCAGGAGGCTCACGAGGCAATCCGCCCAACATACATCAGCGAGCGCGAGATAGAAGGTACAGCTCAGGAGAAGCGTCTTTACGACCTCATCTGGAAGCGTACCGTAGCATGTCAGATGGCTGATGCAGAGGCAGAGAAGACCACAATCACTATTACTGGTAATAAAGACAACCACTGTTTTACAGCTACAGGTGAGGTGATCACTTTCGATGGTTTCTTGCATGTTTACCGTGAATCATACGATGATGAGGCAATGCAGGAAGAGGAAGATGGTGTATTGCCACCAGTGAAACTTGGTGAGAAGCTCGGTGTGAAGGAGATTTCTGCTGTTCAGCGTTTCACTCTCCACCCACTTCGTTACACAGAAGCATCACTCGTAAAGAAACTTGAAGAACTCGGTATCGGTCGTCCATCTACCTACGCTCCAACAATCTCGACTATTCAGCAGCGTGAATATGTAGAGAAGGGTGACAAGAAGGGTGAGTCGGTTAAGTACTCTGTTCTCAAACTTACTGGTGACAAGATTAAGGCTTCGGAGAAGTCGGAAGTGCTTGGAAACGAAAAGGGCAAGCTCCTTCCAACAGATATAGGTACAGTTGTTAATGACTTCCTCCTCAAGTATTTCCCATCAATCCTCGACTATAACTTCACTGCTACAGTAGAGAAGGAATTCGATGAGATTGCTGATGGTAAGGAGAACTGGAAGTCGATGATTCAATCGTTCTACAACGACTTCGAACCTCAGATTGACTCTACAATGAACGAGAAGTCGGAGTACAAGGTTGGTGAACGTGTACTTGGTACAGACCCTGTTAGTGGAAAGCCTGTTAGTGTGAAGATTGGTCGTTTTGGTCCTGTTGTGCAGATTGGTTCTGCTTCGGATGAGGAGAAACCTCGTTTTGCACAGCTTAAAAAGGAACAGAGTCTTCAGACTCTTACACTCGAAGAAGCACTTGAACTCTTCAAGCTCCCTCGCACACTTGGTGAGTATGATGGTGCAACCATCGTGATTGGTACAGGCCGCTTCGGACCATACATCCAGCATGCAAAGAAGTACGTTACAATCCCTAAGGAGATAGACCCAATGCTCATCACTTTCGAGCAGAGCGTTGAACTCATCGAGGAAAAGCGTAAGGCTGAGGCTGCAAGCCATCTCAAGACATTTGAGGAAGATGCAGAACTTGAAGTGATGAGTGGTCGTTTCGGTCCATACCTCAAGTACAAGGGTTCAAACTTCAAGTTGCCAAAGCTTAAGGACAAGGAACCTACCGACCTCACATACGCTGAATGTATGGATATTATTAACGGTCAGGGTGAAGCAGCACCTAAGAAGACTTACAGAAGAGCAAAGAAATAGTAATAAGCAGAAAAACTACTTATTATGAAAAGAATATTTTTGATAGGATACATGGGAGCGGGCAAGACCACTATAGGTAAAGCACTTGCTCGCACCATGAAACTCGACTTCTACGACCTTGATTGGTACATTGAGGACCGATTCCGTAAGAAGATTCCCGAGATTTTCGCAGAGAAAGGCGAAGAAGGTTTCCGCGAGATGGAGCGCAACATGTTGCGTGAAGTGGGTGAGTTTGAGGATGTAGTAATATCCTGTGGAGGTGGAACACCATGTTTCTTCGATAATGTTGACTTCATGAATCAGCAGGGCGACACCGTGTTGCTCAATGCAGCACCTAATGTCCTCAAGGAGCATCTCCTTATGGGCAAGAGCCAGCGTCCGCTCATTCAGGGTAAGTCGCCCGAAGAACTTGAGCAGTTCATCCACGATTCGCTCATCACCCGTATGCCGTTCTATGTTAAGGCGAAGCATAGTCTGCACATCGATGTTATTCACACCCGCGAACAGATTCAGGGCTATGTGCAGCAAATCATAGATATTGTCAACAACAAGTAATCTTTACTAATCTTAAAACAATTCAAAAACTAAAAATCTCTGAACAAGTAAATGAGAAAGTGGCGTATTGAAGACTCTGAGGAGTTGTACAACATCAAGGGATGGGGTGTCAACTACTTTGGCATCAATGAGAAGGGTAATGTGTATGTTAGTCCTAAGAAGAACGGCACACACATTGATTTGAAGGAAGTGGTTGATTTCCTTTCTACCCGTCATGTGTCAGCACCGGTACTGTTGCGTTTCCCTGATATTCTTGACAATCGTATTGAGAAGACAGACGAATGTTTCCGCAAGGCAAAGAAGGAATATGCCTACAATGCTGAGCACTTCATCATCTATCCTATCAAGGTGAATCAGATGCGTCCTGTTGTTGAGGAGATTATCAGTCACGGAAAGCGTTACAACCTCGGACTTGAAGCAGGTTCAAAGCCTGAACTCCATGCTGTGCTTGCAACAAACATGGATAGCGATAGTCTCATCATCTGTAATGGACACAAGGACCAGAGCTTCATCGAACTTGCCCTCCTTGCGCAGAAGATGGGAAAGCGTGTGTTCCTCGTTGTTGAGAAGATGCCTGAGATGAAGATTATTGCAGAGACAGCAGAGAAACTCGGAGTGCGCCCAAATCTCGGTATCCGTATCAAACTTGCAAGTAGTGGTGCGGGCAAATGGCAGGAGAGCGGAGGCGATGCTTCAAAGTTCGGACTCAACAGTTCGGAGCTTCTCCTTGCACTCAATATGCTCGACGAGATGGGAATGCGCGATTGCTTGAAACTCATCCACTTCCACATTGGTAGCCAGATTACAAAGATTCGCCGCATCAGTACGGCTCTTCGCGAGGCAGCACAGTTCTATGTGCAGCTCCACCAGATGGGCTTCCCAATTGAGTTTGTCGATTGTGGTGGCGGTCTTGGTGTTGACTACGATGGTACTCGTTCCAGCAATCGTGAGAGTTCCGTGAACTATAGCATCCAGGAGTATGTGAACGACTGTGTTTGGACACTCGTAGATGCTGCAAACCAGAATAATATCCCACATCCAAATATCATTACAGAGGGTGGTCGTTCACTCGCTGCCCATCACTCCGTACTCATTCTCGATGTGATGGAGAGCGTGTCTGCTCCACAGATGCCAGAGGACTTCCAGCCTACTGCTGATGACCATAAGCTTGTACATGACCTCACGGAGATTTGGGATAAGCTCTCGGCTCGTTCACTTCTTGAGGACTGGCACGATGCAGAGGATATTCGTGAGGAAGCACTCGATCTTTTCCGACATGGAATCATCGACCTCAAGACTCGTGCGCAGATAGAGTCGCTCTATTGGGCTATCAGCCATGAGGTAGCTGAACTTGCTCACCATCAGAAGCATGTTCCAGATGAACTTCGCAAACTCGACAAGCAGATGTCAGACAAGTACTTCTGCAACTTCTCCCTCTTCCAATCAATGCCAGACTCGTGGGGTATCGACCAGCTCTTCCCAATCATGCCGATATCACGATTAGAGGAAGAACCAACTCGCAGCGCACAACTTCAGGACATCACATGCGACTCGGACGGAAAGATTACCGCTTATGTGAATGGAGGTCAGCAGACAAGTTACCTCCCACTTCACCCTCTCAAGGCTGGTGAACACTATTACATTGGTGTGTTCCTCGTTGGTGCATATCAGGAGATTCTCGGTAATATGCACAACCTCTTTGGAGACACGAATGCAGTTCACATTTCCGTTGGAGCAGATGGCTACACTATCGACCAGGTGATTGATGGAGAGACAGTAGCAGATGTGCTCGAATATGTTCAGTACGACCCGAAGAAACTCGTTCGCCGACTTGAAATTTGGGTGAGCAAAGCCATTAAGGATAAAAAGATTACCGAAGCAGAAGGTAAGGAATTCATTTCAAACTACCGAGCAGGTCTTTACGGATATACATACCTTGAATAATACCGTAAACAAGTTTAAATGAAGGTTTTTCTTGCCCTTAATAACACATTTTATTGTACTTTTAACAAAAATATAGCCGAAAAATTTTGAAATGTCATTTTTTTTCGGCTATATTTGCATTCTAAACTTTAACTATAGTATCTTAAATATCTAAACAAACGAGATAAACAAAACGTTTATTATACCAATTTTTTATTAACTTTAACTAAAACAAATCATGAAGAGATTCTACTCTATTTTGGGTCTTTGTGCTATGTTTGCTATGCCAACATTTGCACAGGAAGAGGATGTGACTCATCTCATCACCAATCCGGGATTTGATGTTGACTTGACATTCCTCGAGGATGGTACTACAAAGGAAATTGTAGAGACCGGAAGCCTTTCATCTCGAAGCCACAAGCATGTTGCTGCCGATGGTACAATCTATGCTCGTACAAAGACTTCTGCAGAAGGCAACGGAAGCTGGAAGCGTAATGATACTCAGTACTCTTTCAACGGTTTCCTTGGTCAGATTGAAGGTTGGAAACTTGAAACAGGTTCTAACGGTGAATGGACTTATTTCGGTGCTGTACCTTATTCATTGGTTCCAGGTTCAACAACTGTTGGTATCGCTGATGATAACAACGGCAGCTGGCTCACAGTAGCTGGTAAGCCAGAAGAGGCTGACACTGAGGACAACAAGGCTACTATGTACCTCCGTGCTGGTTGGACAAACTACGCTGCTTATTCGCAGGTTGTAAACCTCCCATGTGCTCAGTATCGTCTTGAGTACTGGATTAACAACATGAACTTTGCCAGCACAGACGCTTCAGGTCTTGAGAACCTCTGTAAGATCGTATGTCGTAAGGATGTTTTCCCAGATGAAGAAGGTGTAAATGCTGACGGTTGGACAAAGCACACTATCGAGTTCACTCCAACTTCTGAGTTCACAATCACAATGGGCTTCAAGTCAGGTAACTATGGTTCGGGTAAGAACCCAATCCTCCTTATCGATGGACTTAAGCTTTACAAGATTGGTGAAGCTGATGCAGAAGAACTCATTCGTGCAGACATCTATGATCTCATCGAGCAGATTCGTGAAATCGAAGGCGACCAGTTGGCAGACTTCTCAGGTATCATCGAAGATATCGAGGACCAGCTCAACAAGTTTGAGGACGATGCTTACGAAGACGTTGAGACTATGACAGCAACTTACAAGGCTCTTCAGGCTTACCTCGTAAAGGTTACAGAGTGTGCTGCTAACGTAGAGGCACTTGCAAACGCTATCGAGGCTGCTACTCCAATCCTTGAGCTCGGTTACCCAGGTGAGGATGCATTGAGCGCTGCTATCGAGGCTGCTACTGCAGTTCTTGGTGACGAAGGTTCAGTTGATGCAGTTGCAGATCAGATTGCTGCTCTCGACAAGGCTGTTAAGGAATACTACATGAGCCAGGAGGCTTCTGAGGACACCCCAGCAGACTTCTCATTCATCATCAGCCAGCCTAAGTTCGGTTATATCGCTGAGGACGGTACTCCTACAGGCGACCAGGGTACTTGGTACATTGGTCAGGACGGTGGCGACCAGCGTCTCCACACAGGTCTTACTGACAATGAGGGTAACCCAATGACAGCTTGGAACGCATGGCGTAACAACCTCACATCTTCTGCTGCTTCAGTTTCTATCAGCCAGGACATCGAAGGTCTTCCAAATGGTAAATATACTGTAACAGCTGATATGTGTACTCAGGACGGTTGTATCACTGACCAGCACGTATTTGCTAATGGTTCTGCTTCTTCTGCACAGTCTCCAGTTATGACTGTTACAGGTTGGAACCCATACGTATGGGAAACTCTTACTACAGCTACAGTTATCGTAGTTGATGGCAAGCTCACTATCGGTGCTATCGGTCACGGTCCTGCTGAGGCTGGTGATGTTCCATCTAACCACGGTGGTTCAGACACAGATGCTCGTATGGGTTGGTTCTGTGTTTCTAACTTCAAGCTCAACTACCTTGGTGAGGCTACAGCTGAAGAATATGCTGCTGCTGTTGCTGCTAAGATTGAGGCTGCTAAGGCTTATGCAGAAGGCATGCACTTCGCTGCTGATAAGGCTGCTCTCGTTGAAGCTGCTAACTCTGCTTCTTCAGTTGAGGATCTCGCTGCTCTCAACGCTGCTCTTGCTGATGCTGAGGCTTCAGAGACTGAATATGTAAACATCCTCGCTGGTTCTTACAAGGATCTTAAGGATCGCATTGCTGATGAGGTAGAAGGTGTATCTTACACAGCTGATGCTAAGGCTATCGCTCAGATGGTTATCGACCACATGGATAATTACATCGCTTCTGCTGCTGCTACATACAAGGATACTCCTGCTATGACAGAAATCCAGCGTCTCTATCGCGATACAGTTCTTCCTACACTCGTTAAGGCTCAGGGCATGGAAATTTCTGATGCTACTGGTAAGGCTGCTCTCAACAACACAATCGTTGATGTTGTTGCAGGTCTCAAGACTTACACTAACGATCAGCTCGTTCTCAACGACTACGTTGCTCAGCTCAACGAAGCTATGAATATCGCAACAATCGCTGACATCGACTACAGCGATGGTTCAGATGTTACTGCTTACATGTCAGACCCTGCTATCACTTCTGCTTCTCCTGCTGGTTGGACAATCAACAAGGTTGTAGGTGATGGTTCAGGTGCTAAGAGCGGTCAGGCTAAGAATGGTGATTCTGGTGACTTCTACATCGACACTTACGATGCAACAGCTGGTAATGTTCGTGCTTCTATGTACCAGGTAATCAATGTTCCTAACGGTACTTATAAGTTCTCTGCAGACATGCGTAACTCAGGTGGTGGTTACTACCTCTTCGCTTCTACTGCTGCTCCTACTACAGACGAAGAAGGCAACAAGATTCTTGATGCTTCTGCAACTAACGTTCTCGCTCTCGCTGAGGCTCCTATCACTCCATCTAAGTATCTCCCAGATTCAGATGAAGATGTAGTTAAGGCTGACACTCACGGACAGTACTGGATTGAAGCTGCTGATATCCTCATGAACCTCTACGGTGTAGCAGGTGCTGATAAGGAAAACCTCGTTTCGGTTTACGAAATCGTTCTTGATAAGATTGGTACTGGTGAAACAACTTGTCCAGAAGGCGTTGATCCTACAGTTTGGGATATCTTCTCTGCAAACGGTGGTAACGGTCGTGGTTGGTTCAACAACTCACTCGAAATCACAGTTACAGACCACACTCTCTGTCTTGGTGTAACTAACGACGCTGTATTCACAGCAGGTCTTAAGGACAACAAGGGCAACGAGACAGTTCCATTCACTGGTTCTTGGTTCTCTGCTAACGACTTCAAGCTCGAAATGGTTAAGGCTGGTGACAACACTGGTTGGAACCCTGCTACTGCTATCGAGTCTGTTGACTTCGTTCCAGCTGCTAAGGTTGCTTCTGTTTACACTCTCTCAGGTGCTCGCATCAACGGCACTAAGAAGGGTCTTAACATCGTTAAGTACGCTGACGGTACTGTAAGCAAGATTTTCGTTAAGTAATTGTTGCGCAGTCATTCGTTAAATAATAACAAATACTAAATATTGCATTGAAGGCATCGGTTTTTCCGATGCCTTCTTTGTTGTTTAAATATAAAGATGTAATTTTGTAGCCAAAATGATAAAGTATTGAAAATGGCAAATATGAAATCCCTTGCTAAGGACACCGCAATCTACGGCCTTAGCAGTATCATTGGCAGATTTCTCAATTATCTGCTCGTACCTCTTTATACACATGTTATTTCGGCTGCAAGTGGTGGATATGGAGTAGTGACCAACCTCTATGCCTATACAGCACTCATCCTTGTTATCATCACCTTCGGAATGGAGACCACCTTCTTCCGTTTTGCAAACAAGGAGGATGAGAACCCTCACACCGTGTTCTCCACCACAATGGCTATGGTGGGATTCCTTACAGTCCTCTTCCTTGCTATCGTGTTCACCTTCATAGGTCCTATCGGTGATGCTCTGGGCTACCCGGACCACCACGACTATATCCTGATGATGGCTGCAGTAGTTGGTCTTGATGCCCTGCAGGCAATTCCATTCTCGTTGCTCCGCTACAAGAAGCGTCCTATCAAGTTTGCTGCGCTCAAACTCCTCTTCATCATCATGAACATAGGTCTGAACCTTATCTATTTCGTGTGGTTGAAGAAGATAGATGTGTTCTATGTCTTCTCGCTCAACCTCTTCTGCACAGGAATCATCACCTTCTTCTTCATTCCAGAGTTGCTGAGCATCAAGTGGAAGGTTGACCTCTCGCTCCTCAGACGAATGTTCAAGTATTCATGGCCAATACTTGTGCTGGGTATTGCAGGCATCCTTAATCAAGCATTCGACAAGATGATATTCCCTTGGGCTTACACCCATACGGGCATTCACACCCTTGAAGAGGCACAGGTGCAGCTTGGCATTTATGGAGCATGTGTGAAGGTAGCAATGATTATGGCTATGATTACTCAGGCATTCCGCTATGCCTACGAACCAATCGTGTTTGCAAAGAGCAAGGACAAGGATAGCAAGGAGTACTATGCAGTAGCGATGAAATACTTCATCATCTTCACCCTCTTTGCCTTCCTCTGCGTGATGGGATACATCGACATCTTGAAGCACATCGTGAAGTCGGACTATTATGCAGGACTCGTAACCATTCCAATCGTGATGGCAGCAGAAATCATGATGGGCATCTACTTCAACCTCTCGTTCTGGTACAAGCTCATCGACAAGACCATCTGGGGAGCAGTATTCTCCTTCGTTGGATGTGCCGTTCTCATCGCCATCAACATCATCTTCGTTCCAAAGTACGGCTATATGGCATGTGCATGGGGTGGCTTTGCAGGCTATGCCACAGCCATGGTCCTCTCCTACATCGTTGGACAGCAGAAGAACCCTATCAAGTACGATATGAAGGGCATAATGACATACGTCATCCTCACCCTCGTCCTCTTCGTAGCGATGCAGTCCCAGCCTCAGTCATGGCCTGTATGGGTTCGCCTCATCCTCAACACCGGACTCATCATCATCTTCCTCCTCGAGATTATCCACAAGGATATGCCTCTTTCATCACTTCCAGTGATAGGAAAGAAGTTCAAGAAGTAGATGAATATAGAGGCACAAGTGCCTCTTGTAACTTTCTGGCATGGTTTATTTGAATTAATTATAATAATCATATACAACATGAGAAAAAGAATTTTATTTGCGCTCGCATTAGCGGCATCATTTTTCACATCAGCATCGGCTGATGAAGGAATGTGGGTGATGGGAAACCTCTCTCACCGCACAGACAGTATTCTCCATTCCCTCGGATTGGAGATAACATCAGAAGAACTATATTCTGAAGACCAACCATCCCTGAACAATGCAGTCATCCAGTTGGGAGGCTTCTGTTCGGGTGTTGTGGTTAGTAACTCAGGACTCGTGTTCACCAACCACCACTGTGGCTTCGATGCCATCCAGAACCACTCAAGCGTGAAGCACGACTACCTCAAGAACGGTTTCTTTGCAAAGACACTTCAGGACGAACTTCCAAACGAAGGACTCTATGTCCTCTTCCACCTCAAGACTATCGATGTCACAGAACGTGTACTCGGTCCTGTGCCAGACATCGCAGGTCCACAGGAACGTGCCATGCTGATTGACTCTATCTCACGACAGATTATCAAGGAGGTGAACTACAACAACGATAATGTGTTTGGAGAAATCAACCCATTCTACGGCGGTAGCAAGTTCTTCCTCTCAGTCTATCAGAAGTACGACGATGTTCGTCTCGTAGCAGCCCCACCACAGTGTCTTGGTAAGTACGGTGGCGATACAGACAACTGGATGTGGCCTCGCCAGACATGCGACTTCTCCGTGTTCCGTATCTATGCAGGCAAGGACAACCGTCCAGCCGAATACTCAAAGGACAATGTGCCTTACCAGCCTCGCCAGTATGCACACGTATCGCTCCAGGGCATCAAGGATGGCGACTTCGCCATGACTCTCGGTTATCCAGGCAGCACAGACCGTTACCTCTCTTCATTCGGTATCTACAACACCATGAAGTGCCAGAACGACATTCGTTATCAGGTTCGTACCATCAAGCTCGATGAGATGAAGAAGTCGATGAAGTCGAGCGATGCACTCCGCATCATGTACGCTTCAAAGCAGGCAAGCAGTTCAAACTACTGGAAGTACTCACTCGCTCAGAACACAGCCCTCGAAAACCTCAAGGTGCTTGATGAGAAGCGTAGCCTCGAAGCAAAGATTCAGTCATGGATTGATTCCGACCCTGTGGCACACTCACGCTATGTTGGCATCCTCGACTCTCTCAAGACCATCTACGCTAACGACTTCGATATGGCTAAGACCAGAACAATGTTCTCCGAGTCTTTGCTTCAGGGAAGCGACATCCTCCAGAACCTCGTGTTCTACTGTGTAGGTCGTGCAGGCAATCGTCCTATCCAGGAACTTGTTGCAGAAAACTACAAGGACATTGATATCGCAACAGATAAGGCAATCTTTGCAGCACTCCTCAAGAACTACATCAAGAATGTGCCACTCAAGGATTACATCCCAGCCATCATGCAGAATAAGATAGACTCACTCCACAATGGCGATGTCGATGCTTATGTCAACGATTTGTATGCAAATAGCATCTTCACCAACATGGAACGCGTAAAGGCTCTTACCGACATTGCAGAAGCAGCCGACGACCCAATGTTCGAGGCAGCAATCGATGTTGTAACAGTCTTGATGCAGATGAGAAAAGCATACGCTACAGGTGCATCAGAGTACGAGCGTCTTCTTGGTGATGCTATCCGTGAGATGAACCACGAGAACGAGTACTACCCAGATGCCAACTTCACTATGCGTCTCAGCTATGGTCTCTGCAAACCAATCAACTTCGCTCCTGGCACAACAGACCTCAAGGAGGAGGCACGCAACCTCATCACATCGCCTCAGTCGTTCCTCAACAAGTACGAGAATGCCTCTACCGACGAGGAAAAGTACGACTACCAGCTCATCGACCCAGTATATAAGTGGATGAAGAAGGGCAAGTTCTCACAGCGCTACATCGACAAGAACACAGGTACCCTTCCACTCTGTTTCCTCACTACCAACGACATCACAGGTGGTAACTCAGGTTCAGGTATGTACAACGGTAAGGGCCACCTCATCGGTCTTGCCTTCGATGGCAACTGGGAAGCAATGTCAGGCGACATCAAGTTCGACACCGACCTCCAGCGTTGTATCGGTGTAGATATCCGTTGGGTGCTTTCAGTTCTCGAGGACTACCTCAAGGCAAAGCGACTCATCAACGAACTCACACTTGAATAAGTAAGTGAAGAGTGAAAAGTGAAGAGTGAAAAATTTCCTACCGGAAGAG
>CALBJW010000016.1 GCA_937893145.1 uncultured Prevotellaceae bacterium
TCATTTAGTTCTTTTACTCTTTTATCTTCTAAATTATTGTTTGGGGTTGTATTATTATTTTTGGCTGTATTTTTTGTAGTTGTAGCCATTTTAAATCACTCTCCTTGTTTACATTTAAAAAAAAGAACAACCTAAAAGGTTGCTCAGATATTCCTCTAAAAAGATAAAGAGGTCTCTTAACAGAGACGCTCTTTATTAAAGTTCAATAATACCAGCGATTGCTGAACTTACTGCACCAACTCCGTATGATTTGTAAAGAGTTGCAGTTTGTTGTAAGTTAGCATTAGCATAGTTTCCATCAACATTTGATAATGTAGAACCTTCGATGAATACTTTTACCATTTTGTCAGTTCCTGGGCAGATTACATAGATTTTTTCGTCATCTAATTTTACTGCAAATTCAGCAGTGTAATCAGCAACTTGTTCTAATTCAACAGTTGAGATACCCATGAAATCTCTCATATAACCAACTTTAACATATTCATCTCCTAATGCAATACGAGTGTTAGTTGAAGCAGGTAAAATTTTGCTTAGAGCTAATTTAGTTCCTAAGAATACAGGTTTAGCTCCACCATTCCAAGCTTGAACTTTTTGAGCTAAAGCAATAGCAGTGTCTTGAGAGAAACCAGAAATTCTTAATTGACCATTTCCAGCACCATTTGGAAGTGCGTTCATTGCAGCAGCAAAAGTATCATAAATATCATATTTCATTTGAGTTTCAATAGATAATACAGCTTTAGCAACAAATTCAGCTAATGAGTAAGTACCTTTTAAAACATCATATAGAGAAATACCAACAGTGATAGCTCTTACTTCTGGAACTATAGTTTTTTCTCCTTTGAATTGTCTTTCAATATCGAATGTTCTACGAGCACGTCCACCCTTAGAAACTACGAATAAGTCTCTTGGTTTAAGTTCAACTTTTAAGCTGTCTCCCCATCCACCATTTTTAACTTCTGCAATCATTCCTAAATCTTTGATTAAAGCATCTGGGATGATTAAGTCAGTTAACATACCAACTACTGCGAAAGCAGCTTCTTTAACATCACTGAAATTGCAATAAGTTGCTAAGTCGTTAACATCTGATTGTTTTTTTCCTGATAATCTTGCGATTTCATCAGAGAAGAATGTTAACATTTTTTCGTTCATTTCAGAAAAACTTACACCATTTGCATTTGCAGTTTTTCCTTCTTTATAAATACTGTAGTATTCAACAAAGTTTGTATATCCTTCAGTTCTTTCAGCAGAACCAGCAGTGAAGGCTAATACATTTTTTGGTAATTTTGCCATAATATTTTTCCTCCTCTTTCTTTAATTGTTAATTTAATTAGATATTTACACATTCTAATAGGTAAGCAGTTACTCTTTGAGAACCAATTTTGTTAGCACTAGCAACTGAGATATAAGTAGTTTCTACTACTTTGTAAGTTAAACCTGCACCAGCTTCAGCAGAGAATTGTAATTTGTTTTTACCAGCAGCAGCAATTGCATAAGCATCTTTTGTACCTTCAATTCCATCAGCAGAAATTAAAATTAAGTCTCCTAACATTGGTCTGAAACCACTAAATACAACACCAGCTTTGTTAGTGAAAGCTCTTGGGTCTAAAGTACCAACTTTGAATTGGTTTCCTAATTCATCAGTTAAAACTACATCTTCAGGACTGAAAGCCATATGTACTTCTGATAAATTATTTTCAGTTAATGCTTCAGCTGTGTAAACTTGTGATTCATTTGCATTTGCAGAAAGTGCTCCTTTTGCAAATACGTTACCATTGTCTAAATCTGCATTTGCAATAAAACTTCTATTGAAACTATCTAAAGTTTTAGCAGCAGTTAATCTTGGTATTAAAATTGGTAAATTATTAAATAGAGTAGAAAATTTCTTTGAATTAAAATATTTTTTTGAAAAAGGCTTGACATCTGCAATTTTTTGTGATATAATATTTCATGTTCTATGAGATATGAGAAATTAGCTCAGTTGGCAGAGCATCTCCCTTTTAAGGAGAGGGTCGAGGGTTCGAACCCCTCATTTCTCACTCAAAAGTCATATGACAATCCGCACAGGACAGATATATCTGCACTGTGCGGATTGTCATACATAGACGTAGGACAGAAGCATAAAGCAACTGCCCTACGCTGTATATTTATTCTTTTGCATTGGTTGACAGCTCGCTTATCAAACAGTGTGCGGCAGTACCGCAGGCTGCATCCACTATTGGCATTGCTCACCAAACCTTTTCCAATAAGCGTGGAATCCATCAGGCTGGTTTGTCATCGCGGATTACATTTCCAAGTTGTGACGCTGTCAATCAATCGCTATTCAGTTGTCAAGGTACGTGGCGTAGATGATGTGTTTTCGACTCATGGCATCTACACCGCAATAAAAAAGTCAAGCCCCAGATGCTCCACATCCTGAACGGCTTGACAATTCTCTATTATAGTGCTATAATAATGGCACAAAATAGCATTCTCACAAGTCATTCAGATGCTCGTACATCTGTCTGATATGGGGTATATCGGAACGCCAATTCTGATATACCTCGTGGGGGTGCTTTTTTATTGCCCTCTCATTGTTGCATCTTTGTCCCAATTTGTAAAGAGTGAATATCGTTTCACCGAAAATATGTATGGTTGCACAAATCGAGTCGTAAAAAACTGTTAAACTTAACTTGATGATCAAACTTGTCATCCTTTCTCAAATATGATATAATAATGATGTATTGACTTGTCGTGTTCATGTTTTTAGACACCGAACACGCTATACTATGATTATCGTACTTTTGAGAGTGAGGATATAAATATGGCAGACAATGAAAACAGCAAAGACCTTTTGAGCGTCCTTTGGGCAGGAGCAGACATTCTCCGTGGAAAAATGGATGCAAATGAATATAAAAACTATCTTCTCGGCATCGTATTCTACAAATATCTTTCCGATACATTTCTGACACACGTTTATGACCTTTTGAATAATGAAGCACCAGAGAACATGACTGTTGCACAGGCTGCATACGAAGAAGTGTTTGCTACCGAAGATGCAGAAGATCTTCTTGCTGACATCAAAGAGAGCTATCACTATACCATTGAACCTGAGCTGACCTACACGAAGATTGCACAGGCAGCCAACAATAATGCATTTCAGCGCGAAACCTTGCAAAAAGCATTCAATCATGTGGAACAGGCTGACGAGATTTTTGCGAATCTGTTTGCCGATGTTGACCTTTACTCCACCAGACTCGGTGCAGGAGAGCAGAAGCAATCCAATAAGGGGTTCCTTCATCATCTATTTCAAAATTTATATTGTCAAACATTAAAGTTGGATAATTGAATCTTAAATGTCTTACGAGATTTCTGTTGAATAACTCAGATGGAGAATATTTCATTCCTTCCTGAAGTCTAATTACATTAACATCCTGTGTAACCATATCGATGATCATGTA
>CALBJW010000017.1 GCA_937893145.1 uncultured Prevotellaceae bacterium
TCAACAGACTTTACAATTAAGACTCAAAGTGGTCAACCTAATCCGTTAAACTACACATCTTTATTTTCACGACTTGTCGTGAAAGCTTTCATCTGCGGTCGTGAAAGCTTTCCTGACCGCAGATGAAAACGTAAACCATTCAATATCCGATGATAATCTATTAGCGGTAGTTCCTCTTTTCACCTTGTCTCCTTAACCCAAAAAGAGGAGGAAAATGATTGTGCTTGAAGTATAATTGCTGCAGTCATGAATTTTTCTTTGGAAAAAGAAGTAAAGTATTGATTATTTTGCATATCTTTGCAGATGTCTTTAGGTCCGAGCCCTTTAGACAAACATAAGTATAAACCTAAAAACAAGATAAATATCGAAAAAAGACGAATTAGATAAATAACATATTAACAACATAGCAGCATCGGCTATCATTGTGGTGTTCCAATAAATGTAGGCGTAGGAAACTTAACATAACGGATAGAAACCACATCAATGATGGTTGGCTTTTTGGCGTATTAGTATGCGTAAGGAAAGAGCCGACTCGCAATTATGAAGATAGAAAACGATGCCATGCGCTCCGAAAGGGGTGCGGGCATGATTCTTATAATTGCGAGAGGTCCAGTAATCTTCCTACGCCTACTGCCTCGGAACACCGTAAGAAGAAGTCTGCACCTTCTTTTTATGCCTAAACCATAGCCATACATAGATTTGATTAGATAGTTCACATACACTCGATGCTGAACTAACCTAATCATACACTATGGCTAAGAAAATACAACTGTCTTACAAGGACATTGAGACTAACTTGCGAGTGTTCAAGGATAACCATGTGGTTGCAGACAACATAGGTTATCAGATACTGAAAGCTTTCGGAAAGGGAGACCGTGAGATAGAGCGCATGAAGGAGGGCAAAGGCATTGTAGCAGCCTTTGATGGACTTCTTCTGAAGAATGAGTTTTGCTATAAAGCCACTACGACTTTGCGACTTGCTGGTGTGCTTGAAGAACTGAAGAGTGATGTACAGGTTCTTCGTGCCAATCCTAAGATTATTGCTGTAAGTGATGGAATGGCTATTCGTGCTTACGACCTTCGTAAGAAAGACTCCTTTGAGCAGCAGATAGCTCGACTCTATTGCGACTTCGAGTTTTTCTATCCGCTTGCAGGAGTGGAGCGTATAGAATATGTGGAGGAAGCAGAAGCGGATATAAAGGCTGCGGAAAAGTTGGCTAAACTCCATGATGAGATTCGTGCCTATAATGAGTTTACAAGCGATAGCGACCTTCACGACCTTAATACTTTTATTGCTCGACTTTTGTTCTGTTTCTTTGCAGAAGATACAGGCATATTCCCGAGCAATTCGTTTACCCGAGCAATAAAGCAGTTCACCCATGATGCCACAAACATAAAGGACATACTCGAACAGCTTTTCCGCTTTATGGGTGGAAAGCCCATCCCTGTGGGTATGCTTCAAACTTATTGCCGGAACAATTTTGCTTATGTTGGTGGTGGACTCTTCGAGCGAGATACTTACATTCCTATGCTCAGCAATAAGGCTCGACAGATTATCATAGATAGCGGAGAGTTGGATTGGGAGAACATCAATCCTGACATCTTTGGCTCTATGATTCAAGCTGTTGTCAATCCTGATGTTCGTGCTAATCAAGGAATGCACTATACGAGTGTGCCTAATATCATGAAGGTTATCAATCCGTTGTTCCTTGATGAGCTGCGAGGCATATATTCGGAATTGAACGAAGAACAGGATAAACTGAAGAAGCAAAAGGAAGTGGGTGCTATATCTCAAAGTCAGTACATCAATATGTGTAAACCTATTGAGAAGAAATGTCGTGCATTGCTGCTTCGTATGTCAAAGATAAAGTTCTTCGACCCAGCTTGTGGTAGCGGTAACTTCCTCATCATCACATACAAGATGCTTCGCCTTCTTGAGATGGATATTCTCTCGCTTATCGGCAAATGCAATCCTCAAGGAGCACTCACATTTATTGATGGCTCTGTCATCAGTATTCAGCAGTTCTACGGCATCGAGTTGCTTGATTTTCCACACGAGAGTGCTATGCTCTCCCTTTGGTTAGCGGAACATCAGATGAACAAGAAGATGCGTGAAGACTTTGGTGTAAACACAAAAGCTTTGCCTCTTAAGGAAATCACACAGATAAAGTGTGGTAATGCATGTCGTTTGGATTGGAATGTGGTTTGCCCACATACACAGGATGAAGAGGTGTATGTGTTTGGTAATCCTCCGTATTTGGGAAGTGCTTTGCAGACAGACTCTCAAAAGAAAGATATGGAATATGTATTTGTAGGAATTAAAGGATGGCCAAATTTAGATTATATATCATGTTGGTTTTTTATTGGTACAAAATATATTGGTGATTCAAAATCAAAATGTAGCTTTGTTTCTACAAAATCTGTTTGTCAAGGCGAACAAGTTGATTTATTATGGACACCAATATTTGAAAAAGGAATTAAAATAAATTACGCATATACAGGATTTAAGTGGAGTAATAACGCCAAATATAATGCAGCAGTCATATGTGTCATTATAGGTATTTGTAATAGTAAATATTTTAAGTCTGCAAAATTGTTCAATTCAAGTGAATGTAAAATCGGCAACAATATTACCCCTTATTTGGTTTTATCAGACCACAATCTAATAATTAGAAAGATTCGAAAGCCTATATCTGATTTGCCAATGATGGATTATGGCAGTAAACCTGCTGATGGCGGAAATTTGATTCTTTCATCAGATGAAAAACAACGTTTATTAGAGGTGTATCCAAATTCTGCCAAATACATCAAGAATTATATGGGTGCCGATGACTTTATTAATGGTATAGTTCGTTATTGCCTATGGATTCTACCAAAAGAGCAAAATGAAGCAAGTTTAATACCACCTATAAAAGAACGTATAGATAGGGTTTATGAAATGAGAATATCAAGCAAAAAAGCGGCTACGAGAAAAGATGCAGAAAGAGCTTATCAATTTTCAGAACCTAGATATTCCGAATCAGAAAGTGTTATCATGCCAAGCGTTTCATCGGAAAGAAGAACATATATACCAATAGGGTATTTAGACTCTAACACTGTTGTGTCTAATTCTGCATTCGCAGCTTACGAAGCCCCTCTTTGGTTATTTGGTATTTTAGAAACTAAAGTTCATATGTTATGGACTAAAGCTGTGGCTGGTTATTTAGGAACCAGTATTCGTTATTCCAACACGCTAGTTTACAACACTTTCCCTTTCCCAAAAATCTCCTCTCAAAAGCAACTAGAAATCGAAGCAGCAGCAACCGATATTCTTCTCACCCGAGAACCATATCTCACCATAGGCAAAACCCTTGCAGACCTCTACGATCCCGACACCATGCCAGACGACCTAAAGGCTGCCCACGAACGTCTCGATGACATCGTAGAGTCCTGCTACCCAGGCTATCCATTCGTCAACGATGAGGCTCGCCTCGAATGCCTCTTCAAGATGTACGAGAAGATGACTAAGAAATAACAAGGAATTAAAAATAGAATTAAAAACAATCGCTCTTTGACATAATGTGAAAGGAAAGTTTGGTAGTTACGAAGTTTTTTCGTTACTTTGCAAAAAAATAAAAGGAATATGCAAACTGCACTTACATTTGAAGCAAAGAAACTTAACTTGGTTCAAGCAATCATGAATGTTGACACAGAAGTACTTTTGGATAAGATGACAAAGTATTTTGCTAAAGTGACTAAGGAGGCAACAAAAGTTAAGGAACTTTCTGCAGAAACATTGGCAATGATGGAGCAATCACGCAAAGAATATAGCGAGGGAAAAGTTATTTCTTTTGAGTCTTCTGCAGATTGTCAAAAATGGCTTGAGTCGTTATGATGTATAAGGTTGAATTCGCTGATGGATTAGAGAAGGTGTTGAAAAAATACAAAAAATCTAACCCAAATGCTTTTGCAAAACTGTTAAAACTAATACCCGAACTTGAAGCTCATCCACGCACTGGTACTGCTCATCCTGAGCCATTGATAAATGGCAATAGCGTGACTTACTCTCGTCGTCTTAATGCTCACGATCGCATCATTTATGATATTTATGATGATGTTGTCCGAGTTCTTGTGATTGCTATCGAAGGACATTATAAGGACAAATAACTTTCCTCCCACATTATTTCAAGGGCGTTCATACACATTTTATTATATATGAACGCAAATGACATCGTTGATATCCATTATCAGCAAACTGGACAATCAACAACAACTAATGAACTCGGTATGCGCGAGATGCAAGCCAAAGTGTTTGAAGCTCGCAACAAGAAGTATCTGCTCGTGAAAGCTCCCCCTGCCAGTGGAAAGTCACGAGCTTTGATGTTTGTGGCTCTTGACAAACTGATGAATCAAGGTATAAGGAAGGTGGTGGTGGCAGTTCCAGAAAAGAGTATCGGACGCTCCTTTGCTAATACCAAATTGATGAAGTATGGTTTCTTTGCTGATTGGAAAGTGGCTCCTGCGTATAACCTCTGTGATGCTGGCGATGATGGAAGTACAGCTAAGTCTGACAGGTTTGTGGAGTTCATGAAAAGCAGTAGTGCAAAGGTGCTTGTTTGCGCTCATGCCACTCTTCGAAATGGTATGAAAATGATTGATGACTCCGACTTCAATGATTGCTTACTTGCTATTGATGAGTTTCACCATACAAGTGCTGATGCTGATTCGGGACTTGGAGATATTGTGCGCAGAATAATCAATAACACTACAGGACACATTGTTGCTATGACTGGCAGTTATTTTCGTGGTGATGGTGTGCCAGTATTGAGAGTAGAAGATGAGGCGAAGTTCTTCCCTGTGACTTACAATTACTATCAGCAGTTGAATGGATACAAGTATTTGAAGAATCTTGTGCTTGGCTATCACTTCTATCATGGCAGTTATATAGAACATATAGGTGAGGTGCTTGACACTACGAAGAAGACCATCATCCATATTCCGAGCGTAAACGCGAGAGCCTCTACAGGAAAGAAATATGATGAGACACATGATATAATGAAGTTGATAGGTGAGAAGGTGGATTATGATTACAACACTTGTGTCTATTCTCTCAAGACTAAAGATGGCAGATTGCTCAAGGTGGCAGACCTTGTGGAAGATAATGCAAACGATAGAGCTCGCATACAGACTTACTTGCAAAATATGAGATCAGCAGATGATATGGATATCATCATTGCTCTCGGTACAGCGAAGGAAGGTTTCGACTGGGCTTGGTGCGAGATGTGTCTGACTATCGGTGTGAGAGGTTCGTTGACTGAGGTGGTGCAAATCATTGGTCGTTGTACTCGTGATAGTGAGGGCAAGGATACTGCTCGATTCGTGAATATGATTGCTATGCCTGATGCAGAACAGGCTGAGGTGAAAGTTGCAGTAAACGATTTCTTGAAAGCTATCACAGCCTCGCTGCTTATGGAGCAGGTTATGGCTCCAAGTTGGAAGTTCAAAACTGCAAAGGATGAAACTGAAAACGAAGATGATGATCCTCTTGTAAATACTATCGTGGTGGAGGGACTGAAGCCCCTCTCTACTGAGAAGACTAAGATGATTATTCAGCAACAGTTGGATGACCTTCAAGCTGCTGTTCTTCAAGACGAATTGATGCTGCGTGCTATAAGTGGTAGCACTACTCCTGAGAATGTGACAAAGAATATCATTCCGAAGGTAATCATGAAGCGATATCCTGAACTTTCGCAGGAAGAAGTGGAAGAGGTACGCCAGCATTTCCTTCTTAACACTCTCATCAAAGGTAATAATATTACGGATGAAAAGGGACAACCTGTTGATGTGAGTCCTGGAATGATTAAACCTCGTAACGAAAACGAGCAATCAAGTGAAGGTAACAGATTGATAAAGCTTACTAATAAGTTTATAAATATAGATAAGTTGAGTATCAACCTTATTGATACTATCAATCCTTATCAGCGTGCATACGAAGTGATATCTAAGTCGGTGGATGCTCCTACTCTCAAGATTATTCAAGATACTATTGCCGAGCAGAAATTTGACATGAGTGTGGAAGATGCTATTGTGCTGTTCAAAGGTCCTCTGCGCGAATGGATGGCGAAGCATAATGGTGCAGTACCTTCCATCGACTCGCCTAATGTGCAGGAGCGTGAACTTGCTCAGGCTGTACAGATACTGAAGAATCAGAAGTTGAGACACATGATGGGATTGGATTATGACCCAGAAGCAAAATAACATGAAATTATATGACTTGGCCAAAAGAACTTTTAGATATATTTGAGGACCCTTTGTTTGACAACGTAAAGGTTCCTACTGCTCCTGTGACTGCTGATGACCGCACGCAAAAGAAGATTGATGACTTGAAACTTTGGATTGAGCAGAATGGTCGTGAACCTCAACGTGACAGCAAGAACATAAAGGAGAAAGTTATGAGTGTAAGTCTTGAAACATTAAAGAATCTTGGATTATGGACATAGAGAAAGAACTTGAAGAAATATTCAGCGACCCGCTGCTTGGTGTGACATACGATGAGGCTAAACTCTTCGACATCCCTGCTGATATGAAGAAGGTGATGGAACGGAAGAGATTACAGCCGGATCATTATGCTCAAAAGAAAGATTGTGAAGATTTCAATCTGTTCAAACCTCTGTTTGATAAGGTCCAGGGGGAACTGAAAGAGGGAAAAAGGAGTTTGATGAAGATATCCAAGACCGCAAGTCTTGAAGTTGGTCGTTTCTATGTGGTAGCTGGTATGCTTGTATATCTTGCTGAAATAGGTGCTACGAAGAAAAATCGTAGTTCGATGCTTGATGGCCGTACTCGCTGCATTTATGAAAATGGAACGGAAAACGACATCCTCCTTGAGACATTGAGAAGAAATGTGTTGCATGATGGCTATGGTGTTTCCGAACTTCAGGAGGATGTAGATGGCAAATACTTCGCTGCCACTCTTGCAGATGGAGATAAGGCTACGGGTTTTGTATATGTGCTGCGTTCTTTGTCCCCTAATCCAGAGATTACTAATGTGCAGAATCTATATAAGATAGGTTTCACTACAAATACCGTAGAGGAAAGAATAGCGAATGCAGAGCACGAACCGACTTACTTGATGGCTCCTGTGCAGATAATGACTACTGCCCAAATAGTGAATATGAATTCGTTTGTGTTCGAAAGTCTTATTCATCAGTTCTTTAGTGCTGTGCAATTTTATGTGAAGGTTTATGATGATGAGGGGGCGGAACATACACCAAGCGAATGGTATGTTGCTCCTCTTGAAATCATAGAGAAAGTGATAGAGAAGATTGTAGATGGCAGTATCACTCAGTATTCATACAATGCTGAACTGCAAAAGTTGGAAAAGCATGTGGTTAAGAAACAATCTACATTTGATGTGAGTGGGTTGAAGGTTCTTTCGCTGATTATTAAAGATGTGTATTTTAGAGAAATACTTGCTGGCACAAAGACCATAGAATACAGGGAACTGAAACAAACAACAATGAACAGATATACTTATGTTGATGAGGCTGATGGCAAAAGGTATCTTCGCAGATATGATGCACTGCGACTTAATGTCGGGTATAATAAGGATCGTGATAGTGCATTGGTAGAGGTTACCGATATCACATACGATAGTGATACAAGTGTTGTGGAATATCATTTAGGACGAATACTGGAGTATGTGAATGGGTAAGAGTTGGAAGAAGGCTTAAGGCGATGTTGTGGATGAACAGTTTAGACAGCGATATAAATAAGTTGTAGGTTGCTTATAATAAAAAGTGTAGTATTGTTTGCTTATATGGAAACTTTTGGCTAATTTTGCACCAGAAATCATTCAACAGAATGTATTTATGGATGCAAAACCAAAGTTTAATGTAATCTATTCAGAAGAAGTAGTAAGCTTTCTTAATGCATTACCTGATAAAGCAAAAGCAAAGGTGATGTTCAATGTGGCTAAAGCTCGTTACAATCAAGACCCCAAATTGTTCAAGAAACTTGTAGGGACTGAAATATGGGAATTTCGAACATTGTATAATGGTATTCAATATCGTCTTCTTTCATTCTGGGATGCAGACTTGAATACCTATGTAATAACGACTCATGGTTTTATAAAGAAAACTCAGAAGACTCCCCAGAAGGAGATAGAACGAGCGGAAGCAATAAGAGAAGAGTACTATAGAAACAAGAATAAAAGGTAAAGTGAACGATATGAAATTTTATACAGAAAACGAAACGCTCGACAAAGTGATTGGCAGTAAGGAAACAAAGGAGCGTAAGGAATATGATGCTCAAATGCAGGAATTCTTAATTGGCGAAGCTATTCGTCAAGCTCGTCAGTCGTGTAATCTCACCCAAGAACAACTCGGAGAACTTGTGGGGGTGAAGAAATCTCAAATCAGTAAGATAGAAAATGGCTGTAATGTCACATTCTCAACGGTGGCAAGACTTTTTAGCGCAATGAATATTAGGGCAATGTTGGATCTCGGCAGCATGGGAAAAGTTGCATTGTTTTAGTTCTGCGGAATTTTCTCTTTGAAAAAGACTGACTAAACTGTTTTATGAAACAGGTATTCTTATTGTTGCTCCACCAGTATATAAAAAAGTGAAGAGTGATGTTGGTCACTCTTCACTTTTTTATTTTACCACTAATCGAATATGGAAACCTTCATCGCCGGACTTGATGCGTATGTTGTCGGGTTGGGCGGAAGGACCAAGTTGGTCGAGAGGCTTGTAGCTCTGCATTGGTGGAATGGAAAGAAGGAAGGATATGTCACCTTCAGGGAATGGAATCATGGTGCGTTCCTGCTTGCGGGTACCTTCGTCCATACCTCCCATCTCGCCTAATGTCTGGTCTATGGCTTCTTCGGGGGTGAAGAGACGGAGGTAGAGTCCTTCGGTGAGGGATGTGACTCGCAGTTTCATGTTGCCCTGATGGTACATCTCCATCCATCGCATATCACTTCTGTAGCCCTTGAACTCGGGATAGAGTGGTGCTTCTGGTGTGTTGTACTGACCTGTGATGGTATTGTTGTATGCTAAAGACCATACGCCAAACTGCTGTCCCTCGAGTCGGTTGCGCCACACACGGAAAGGACCTCTTCCATACCACCTGACAGAATCCACTTCGTTTTCTGGGTAACGCATAGAGATGCCCACAGTCCATTTGCTTTGGTCGGTGAGGTTGGCTGTGCGCTCATCGTAGAAGATGTGTGCATCAAGATAGAGGCTGCCGTCGGCAAGGCGATACCATTGAAGGCGTTCAATCTTTGACATCCCTACAGGTATAATCTCTGGTGCTTCGACGGCAGAGATTTTCTGAGCTTGAGTTAGGTCTATAGACATCTGTTCCTCTGCCCTATGTATAGGCATGGTCCATGTGCATACCTCTTCACCATTATTTCCATAGGCGGTGAGTTGGAGTATGTCTGCCTTGAGGAAATCGGAAGGGAGAGGAATAGTGGTGTATGCACTTTCATCAGGCATGATGTGAGGCAATGGAATGGTTCCCTGTTGCAGGGTTTTACCGTCGGAGGTCTTTGTGGCGAAAGTCATGCTGCACTCATCGAGAGGAGTGAAGAGGTAATGGTTTGAGATGAGTAGTCTGCCATTGAATGTAGGGGTGATGTTTGGCTTTGCTATTTGTATAGGACTCCATACCTCGCGGATAGCGTAGAAACTGCCTTCGGGTTGGCGATAGCAGTTTATTACTCCATCAGGACCATTGCCACCATCGCTGTCAAGGATGCAGTCGGTGATGGAGAACCCTTTCTGCCCGAAACGCTTACCTTGCGACTTGCCTGTAGGGTAGTCTGTACGGCGCACGGCTTCGTCCATATATGCCCAAATGAAACCTCCTGCAAAGAGTGGCGAACGCATCCAGTGGGACCACATATCATAGAGTGCAGCACCGCCTCCCTTGTCGTACTTGCTGTGCAGAAACTCTGTAGGCATGAATATGTTCTGTCCATTCTGCAGGCGATAGGTGCCAGTCTGATAGGCTGGGTAGTGGTGGGTGTCTATTCCATCGTAGTCGCTCCAAGGATGGATGACCTTGCGATGCTGTGGGTCGTAGTGTGCAAAGAGAGAATCTACGGAAGTGTTCCATCCACCTTCATTGCCATTGCTCCAGAGGAAGACACAAGGATGGTTCACATCGCGCATCATGAACTCAGGGAGCAATCGCTGGGCTGTGGCATCATCGTATTTTGTTTGCCAACCCGGAAACTCATCAATGTAGAGCAGACCGACAGAGTCGCACACATCAAGGAAATGTCTGTCGCTTGGATAGTGGCAACGAACAGCATTCATGTTCATTGCCTTGATGATTTGTGCATCTTCGAGGCTGATGTCCTTGTTTGTGGTTCGTCCCGATTCGGGGTGGAAGCAATGTCGGTTAGTGCCTTTCACTATGAGACGAGTGCCATTAAGATATATGCCATCATGTTCACGAAATTCTATGGTTCGGAATCCAATACGCTGGGTGATGGCGTGTCCACTGCTCTTGAGGGTAAAGACTGCTGTGTGCAGATTAGGATGTTCGGGATCCCATTTGCTAATGTTAGGACAATGGAAACGCTTGGCTGAGGCATCATATTCTATGTCTTTCCCATCGACTGATAGTTGTATGCCTTCACCTTGAGTGATGGTGGTAGTTCCAGAAGCATCATTTACAATCTGTGCATTGAGGGTGATGTCACCTTCTTCTGTGGCATTGATTGTGAGATTGTCGATGTGTTCCATTGGCATAGCATCGATATATACAGGACGATATATTCCTCCGAAAAGCCACCAGTCGGCTCGGCGTTCGGCGGAGTTGATGCTTGCATTTGCAGACTCCTTACTTACAAGTACATCGAGAGTGTGTTTCTTTCCTGGCACAACGAATGGGGTGATGTTGTACGAAAACTCTGTGAAGCCACCTTGATGAGTATCACCTACAAGTGTGCCATCGATACGAACTTCAGCATCGGTCATTACTCCTTCAAAGATGAGGCGCAGACTCTTGCCCTTCCAGGATTTAGGAAGGGTGAACTGAGTGCGGTAGTGTCCCTTCTCGTCACTTGGTTTTAATCCTTTGGTCTTGTAGAATCGTCCGTAGGTGTATGCACCAAAGCCCTGCAGTTCCCAGCATGAAGGAACTGCTATCTTGGTCCATCTGCCGGAGTTCTGACCACCAGAACACATGAAGTCCCATTGTCGGGTGTCGTTGCTACCAGTACCCGAGAGGTAAAGGCGCTGAGAGTATGCGTTGAGGGTGAAGGATGAGATGAGGATGGAAAGTAGGAATGTAAGTTGTCGATGGAGCATAGTGTGAGTTATTGCTTAATGTACTTGAGGTCTATTTTCGTGTATTTTCCGTTCTTGTCCTTGTGTTCGAAGAGTCCGAGCGGAGCAGAGAGAGGGATGCCACCTTGTTTGTAAACTGTGCCACTTGGAGTATGTGGAATGGATGCTGCCTCAATGAGATATTCGTCACAATAGTTCAGACTGCCAAACTCTGGCCATTCACCGATGATGATGTCCATTGCTACGGCATCACATGCTACCTCGTCTTGTGAGGCGATGATGGAGCAAGCCCACTCTCCATTGAAAGGTTCGCCCATCCACTTAGGGTTTGGAGCACCATTCACATCGCGCGAACCGTAGGTGCCATCAATGAGGAAGAGCATACACTTGCCACCTAAGTCCTTGTGTGACATCCAGTCCACAAAGGTCTTGTAACCTTGTTTTCCGTTACGCTTGTCCTGACTGATGTTGTTGTGGGCATTCTGTCGCCATAGCAGAGAAATGTCTGTTGCACCATACCAGTTCTTGGATGTGAGTGTTACACCAGGTCCACTATGAGTCTTGAGCAGAGCGCTATTGATAAGGTAGTCGGCATCGACAATGCATTTTGCAATTCCTCGAGCCATCTTGCCGTTATCTACTGAATATTGTATCTGTTCAGGGTAGTACTCACATTTCTCACGACCATTGCCACCAATGTTGTCGATGAAACGCACACGAGGAAATTCCCTGTGAATCTTATTGTAGATGCTGTCGGTGATAGCACGGCTTGGCTCACAGATTACAATGTCCTGCTGTCGTACCTTGCCTTTGTTTATCATGGATCGCACGAGGGCAAGTGTCACGAAAGGAGATGAGTTGAGTTCGATGGTGTCATGCTGAGTGATGGCATTGTTCATGTTGAGTTTTACTGCTATCTGTTCTCCTTTCTTATATCCTCTGTTGCCACGGGAATGAGTGGCATTGAAATGCTTGAAGAGGGCTGTCCATGCCTTTGTTTCGTCGCTTTCGCCTGTCAGTTGCATCACCACTTCGCCAATCATAGCATCAGCCTTCTGCTGGTTGTTCCAACGGTCTTCAACCCATAGTCCAGACTTGCCATCCCATGTGGCAACACCAGGAGAATGTACCCATGCTACTCGTCCCGGATGAATGCCTTTTCCTATACCGACAGGCTGGTTGGCTTGGGCAAAAAGTTTTGGTTGTCTACCGTTGAACTCGCCAAAGAAGAGACGACCACGATTCACAGGTTGGTCGAGCAACTGTATTGTGGTAGAAGGACCTAAGTCGGGTTTCCCGTTCTGTCCCCATGAACATAATGTCCACACAATGTTTCCTTCCTTGTCAATCTCAACAGCTTGCAGAGGAGCGTTGAGAGTGTCCATCGGCGTCTTGTTCCATTCGTTGTACCAGTTGTTGACAATGATATTGCCGTTCTTCAGACGAATAGCCTTCTGTGATTGGGTGATGCCAAGTGGGGCTACATCCATCTGCCAAAGGACCTGTCCCTGTCGGTTGATTTCTTGAAGCAGTCCCTTTCTGCCAGTAATGAAGATGCTCTCCTTTGCTCCTTCATCCACCGACCAAGGCAACATGCCAGTCCAACGGTCCACTTCCTTACCAGTCGAGGTGTATTCAGCTATGAATCCTTGTGACATATTGGCTACGAGAAGAGTGCCGCGCTGTGTCAGTCTTGCATTACGGAACTGTCCATGCACAGAACCGTTCTCATTTGTAGGGATTTCAAATTCGCGTACAATCTTGAGCGAAGGGATTTCCATGACTACGACCTTAGCAGGATGTCCGTTCTGCACAAACACCACATGCTTGTTTCCAATAGGTTGTATAGTATGTATCTCAGTTCCTTCAGGAGCTGCATATTTCCACAGTATTTGTTTTTGTTGGTTCAGTTCAAAGATACCATATTGGTGAGCCACAAGTATGTTGCCGTCGTTCATAAGCATGGCATCGCTGATTTCCCCCTTGCCATCCTTATACTCGTAAGACCATGTTATGCTGTCGCCCTTGACAATAAACATACGCAGACGCTTTGATTCGCCCGCATAGAAGAAGTCGTGAGCAAAGGTAGAGATGAATAATGCCGCAAAGAGTGTTGTCAGTAAGTTTCTTTTCATAATGTCAGTTTGGTTTTAGTTGGTGTGTGGGAATAAATAATTACCAATCTTAGTCCATCAATTCTTTCGACAAAGAAAAGGTTGTTGGATGAAGATTGGTAATTATATAAGCAAGAATAGGTATAATCAGGAATTTCAACAATCGAAACTCAATCGAATGTTAGAATTCTTCATTCTCGGTACGAGCGATAATCTCGTTCTGGAGTTGCTCGGTCATGTCGTTGAAGTAGTCGGAGTAGCCTGCTACACGAACGAGGAGGTCCTTGTAGTCCTCTGGAGTGTTCTGGGCATCGAGGAGAGTCTGAGTATCTACGATGTTGAACTGAATGTGGTGACCACCCATAGAGAAGTATGAACGGATGAGGCTCACGAGTTTCTTGAGGTCTTCTTCTCGCTTGAGGAGTGATGGCACGAAACGAACATTGAGGAGTGTGCCGCCCGACTTGGTCTGGTCGAGTTTGCCGAGGCTCTTTATTACAGATGTAGGTCCGTTAGTGTCTGCTCCATGTGCAGGAGAAGTACCATCAGAGATGGCGAACTTGGCAAGACGACCATTGCAACTTGCACCACAAACGCTACCGAAGTAGTTGTGGCAGGTGGTAGAGAGCATATTGAGTTGGGTTGTTCCACCACGAGTGTTTGGATGTCCTTCGATTGCCTCTACGAGGTCGTCGTAAACCTTGACTGCGATAGTGTCTGCATACTCATCATCATTGCCGAAGAATGGAGTGCGGTTCATGATGAACTGGCGCATCTTCTCGTTGCCCTCGAAGTTCTCACTGACAGCCTTGAGGATTTCATCCATAGTGAACTTCTTGTCCTCAAATACATGCTTCTTGAGGGTAGAGAGACAGTCGGTGATAGTTCCGAGACCAGTACACTGGATGTATGTAGTGTTGTAGCGAGCACCACCAGAGTAGTAGTCCTTGCCACGAGCCACACAGTCGTCGATGAAGAGCGATAGGAAGGTGGCTGGTGCATAGAGCGAGAACATACGTTCGATGTAGTTGTTCACGGCAAGTTTCATGTTTACGAAGTACAGCATCTGCTTGTGATATGCATCGTAGAGCTGTTCGTAAGAAGTGAATGTGCGTGGGTCGCCAGTTTCAAGACCGAGCATCTTGCCAGTAACAGGGTCGAGACCATTATTGAGAGTGATTTCAAGAATCTTTGGAGTGTTGAGGTAACCTGTGAGGATATAAGCCTCCTTGCCAAATGCACCTACCTCGATACAACCCGAACAACCGCCTTCATTGGCATCTTCCTGTGTCTTGCCCTGGCGGACAAGTTCCTGAGTGTATGTGTCAGGATTGAAACAAGATGGGTAGCCATGACCTTGGCGAATGACACGAGCACCAGCCATGACAAATTCATCTGGTGTGACCTTGCTGACATGGATGGAAAGACCTGGCTGCAGTTCGTGGAGTTCTTCCTGAACTTCGAGGATGATGTACGAGAGGTCATTGACAGCATCATTGCCGTACTTGTCTATACCACCGATATTGATGTTTGTGAAGTCGTTGTAAGTACCCGACTCGAGTGCTGTGACACCTACCTTTGGAGGGGCAGGCTGGTTGTTGAACTTAATCCAGAAACAAGAGATGAGTTCCTTTGCCTTCTCACGAGTGAGGGTGCCATCCTCGATGCCCTTCTTATAGAAAGGATAGAGGTGCTGGTCGATATGTCCTGGGTTCATGCAGTCCCAGCCGTTGAGTTCGGTAACGGTGCCGAGGTGAGTGAACCAATAAGTCTGGATAGCCTCCTGCATGTCACGAGGGGCGTGGGCTGGAACCCAACGACAAGTGTCGGCAATCTTGAGGAGTTCTGCCTTGCGCTGTGGGTTTGTTTCTTCGGCAGCCATCTGTTCAGCGAGTTCTGCATGACGCTCGGCAAAGAGGATGGCAGCATCGCAAGAGATGTCCATAGCCTGGAGTTCCTGCTGCTTGTCAGTAGCCTCAGGGTCGTTGATGAAGTCGAGGTTAGCGAGCACTTCTGCTATCTGTGCCTTTACGTCGAGCAGACCACGCTGGTACATCTTGCCGTCCATAGCGGTATGACCACCAGCACGCTGTTCCATGAACTCGGTGAACACACCTGCATGGTAAGCCTCTTCCCATTCCTTGCTTACATGCGAGAAGATACGTTCACGCTGTGTTCTGCCCTCCCAATAAGGGATGACCTCACGAGCATAGGTGTCGATGTCCTCGTCCGAAATGTAGTATGGTTGCATGTCGCGGTCGTTGAGAGTGTGGAGGTCCTCAACGGTATGACAGGTAAGTTCAGGGAATGTTGGCACAGCCTTTGGCACAGGACCACGCTCACCAACGATGAGTTCGTCCTTACCTATATATATAGTCTTCTTCTTGCAGAGTTCATAGAAATTGCGAGCACGCAGGATGCAGTTAGGCATCTTGCCGTAGTTCTCCTTGTAGAACGCAGTCTCGATGAGGGCGCGTTCGATAGTAAGAGTGGTTGGGGTAGTGATACTTTGCTCGTGAAGACGCTTGATGCGTTCGTTCATGCCTCCATCATTTTCTGGATGCTGAAGCGCATAGTTCATTTTCTGGTTAGGGGCACGGAATGCCGCCTTTTTAGCTTCGCTCATTGTTGTAGTTTGATTAGGTTATTTGTTGCAAAGATAAAGAAAACTAATGGAAAAGAGTACGAGTGGTACGCTTTTTTTATTTTAAGTAGGTGTAAAAACGCAAAAAAGTTATATATTTGCACACTCAAATAATAAAATCATCATTAACCTATGAAAAAGCTATCTACATTTTTATTGTGTGCGGCAGCCACATTCCTTTCGCCTACATCGCTTTTGGCACAGAAGGCACAACAGTTCCAGATTACTAATCGCCAATGTCAACCTATTGATGGTTTTGGTGCGAGTGATGCTTGGAGTTTCTGGCAGATTGGAACATGGGAAGACTCGTTGCAGACAAAAGTGGCAGATTGGCTTTTCTCATCAGAAACTGATGCGGCAGGTAACCCAAAGGGCATAGCACTCAGTATCTGGCGATTCAATGCCGGTGCAGGTAGTGCTACTCAGGGAGATTCGGCAAAGATAAATCGAGATACTCGTACCGACTACTTCAATAACCAAATCGGTCAGCGTCGTTTCCTTCGCCATGCTAAGGAGCGTGGAGTGCCAACATTCATCGCATTCTTCAATACTCCTCCTGTCAGTATGACACTTAATGGGTTAGGAACAAATACAGGTCGTGGTGGAACACTTAATCTTCGTGATGACTGTTACGACGATTTTGCACGTTATACAGCCGACATGATACAGACTGCGGAGCGTGAAGACGGAATACATTTCGACTATGTGTGTCCGGTAAACGAGCCTGATGGACATTGGAATTGGCAGGGTCCAAAGCAGGAGGGTACACCAGCCACAAATCGTGAGATTGCCCGTCTTGCTCGTGAGTTCAGTAAGGAGTTTGAAGGACGAGGCATCACAACAAACATTCTTGTGAATGAGTCGTCGGACTACCGTTGTATGTTTGGCGAATATCAAGCAGGATGGCAACGAGGCAACGAGATACAATGCTTCTGGAATCCAGATTCTGTTGATACATACGTTGGCAATCTTCCTCGCATTGCTCACATCATGGCCGGACATTCGTACTGGACAAATACTCCTATCCTAAAACCAACGGACCACAGATACGAAAGGGTAGGTCTCTTTGGTTATCGCAAGCGCATCAAGGACGAGATGGATAAGGTCAACAAGTACCAACCTGTATCCTTCTGGCAGACAGAACTCTGTATCATGTCCAACGACGAAGAGATACATGGTGGTGGCGGCTTTGATTTCTCGATGGAGGAGGCATTGTATGTAGCACGAGTGATGCACTACGACCTCACTGTGGCTAATGCTCAGTCGTGGCAATGGTGGCGAGCTGCTGGTGGAAACTACAAGGATGGACTCATCCGTATGTATGTGAAGGGTGAACGCACCGGAGGTAGAGGACAGCGTCGAGGTGCTGTGATGGAGAACATGGTTCGTGACTCTAAACTCATGTGGACAATGGGCAATTTCTCTCGTTTTGTTCGTCCGGGTGCAGTTCGACTTGATGTGGAGGGCGAACAGCAGATTGATGGCACTCTCGTGTCTGCCTACAAGAATGCTGATGGAACGACTGCTATTGTTGCCATCAACTATTCTAAGAATGATGCTACAGTCAACCTCAAGGGAACAGGAAAGTCGGCAAAGGCTTATCGCACTTCGGATGTGGAGGGTGAAAACCTTAAACTCGTTGGTAAGGTGAAACTCTCGAAAGCATCACTCCCTGCACGCTCAGTAACTACTTTCGTGGTTGAATGATGATTTGAGCGAAGAAATTAAAGTGAACAAGAAAATATATAAAAAATGAAGGTAATTAAATATTTATTTGCCTCACTCTCATTGTTGGCGAGTGGGGTAGGAAATGCACAGACTACAAGTCTTAAACTTCGTGAAGACAATATCGATGAGATTGTAGCCGCCATGACTGTAGATGAGAAGGCAGAACTGCTTGTGGGCGGTGGTCTTAAAGGAATGATATCAAATGTCATCGGTTGGGAACTCGGTATGAGGGTTCCAGGATGTGCGGGTACAACAAATAAGATTGACAGACTTGGTATCCCTGAGATTGTGTTGACCGATGGTCCTGCAGGATTAAGAATCTCTGCAAAGACTACCTCTTTCCCTTGTGGTGTGGCTCTTGCCAGCATGAGAGATGAGGAGATGATGGAACGCATCGGTGCCGCTCTTGGCAATGAGGCAAAGGAGTTTGGTGCGGATATTCTTCTCGGTCCGGGCATGAACATCATGCGAAATCCTCTCTGTGGAAGAAACTACGAGTACTATAGCGAGGACCCATACTTGACAGGCAAGACTGCTGCTGCATATATAAGAGGTGTGCAGAGTCAGGGCATAGGATGTGCTGCGAAACACTTCGCTTGTAACAACCAGGAGACAGGACGCAAGGGACATGATGCAAGAGTGGACGAACAGACTCTTCGTAATGTGTATCTCAAAGCATTCCAGATGGTTGTGGAAGAGGCAGAACCTTGGACTTTCATGACCAGTTATAATAAGTTGAACGGTGTTTATACATCAGAGAACGAGTGGTTGCTCCAGACTGTGCTTCGTGATGAGTGGGGTTTCAAGGGTATGGTGATGACAGACTGGGACGATGCTCACAACACAGTGGCACAGGTCAAGGCCGGAAACGACATGATGATGGCTGGTGCGAGCAGTCAGAAGACTGACATCAAGAATGGTATCAAGAACGGTACGCTCAGCATGGAGGCTTTGGACAAATGTGTGAAGCGTGTTTTGGAGATGATTGTGAAGACTCCAACCTTCAAGGGTTATAAGTTCTCTAAGGCACCAGACTTCGAAGCGCACCAGAAACTCTCTCGTTTGGCAGCAGCCAAGAGTACTGTTCTCTTGAAGAACAAGAACCACACCCTTCCATTCACAAAGGAAGACTATCCAAAGGTTGCTCTCTTTGGTGCCAGTGCATACGACTTGATTGGTGGTGGTATCGGTTCAGGATCGGTAAACACTCCATATAAGGTTCATACCTACCAAGGACTGGAGAATGCGGGTTTTGTGCTTGATGCCACACTGAGAAAGGATTATCTCAGTTATGCTGGGTGGTCTGGTAACCGCTACAGTGCTGGTCTGATGGGATTGGTAGGTATGGGACAGGGTGCTCTCAAGGAGAAGAGTATAACAACTTCATACATCGAAAGTGCTGCTTCGCGTAATGACGTAGCTGTCATAACTATTGGCAAACAGTCGGGTGAGGAGAACGACCGTACGGTAGAGGATTTCAACCTCGTGGAAAATGAGCGTAACCTCATCACTAATGTTTGCAATATCTTCCATGCTCAAGGCAAGAAAGTCGTTGTTGTTCTGAATATCTGTGGTCCTATCGAGACTGCATCATGGAAGGACTTGCCTGATGCAATCATCTGCCCTTGGTTGCCAGGCATGGAGGGAGGAAACGCTATAGCAGACATCATCACTGGTGCTGTGTCTCCTTCTGCAAAACTTCCTGTAACCTTCCCACGCAGTTATGCCGATGTGCCATCGCAGAATTTTGGAAATAAGGACTATACAAATTACGAAGAAGGTGAGTATGTAGGTCTCACATACTATAATGCCAATCCAGACAAGGTGTCGTATGCCTTCGGTTATGGTTTGACATACACCTATGGTGATGTGAATTGTGACGGTAAGGTCGATGTGAGAGATATCACCGTCCTCGTTGATATCCTTTCTGGCAAAGATAACAACCGTGCCAATCCTGATGTCAACGAAGACGGTACTGTCAATCTTGAAGATGTAAACGAACTTGTTCGTGTAATAGTAGGGAAGTAAGTTTATTCTTTGAGCAGTCGGAACTTGATTGCGGACTTTTCCCTCTTACTTACACGCTTCATCAAACTTATCATTTAGGTCAAGCATCCATTTTGGAAGCTTGGCCTTTGCATTTTCTATAAGTTCTTCAGGAATCATCTTGTAGTGTGCATAAGCCATAGGACCAGCGATAGCAGCTAATGTGTCAGCATCACCACCGAGTGCAATGGCGAGTTTCAAGCAATCCACATAGTCCTGGCTTTCAAGGAAACAGATGATAGCTGCAGGAATGGTGAGCTGACAGGTTTCATTGAAGAAGAAGCCTGGCTTTATCTCTGCATAGGTCTTGTTGCTCCAACCAGGATAGTATTCCTCAAGAACATTCTTGCGGATAAAGTCCTTATCCTTGCCTTGATTAGCATAGAAGATTGCAAGTGCTGTTGCTACTGCTCCCTTGATGCCTTCAGGATGATCATGAGTTGGAAGGGCAGTCTGGGTGGCGAATTCAATACACTCCTCTTTTGTTTTTGCAAGAAAACCTGCAGAAGACGCTCTCATGCCGCTACCATTACCAAAACTACCGTATGAAGGTTTGATTTCTGGAGAGATAAGCCATAATGCAAAGCGTCCTCCGAAACCTCTGTAAAAGTCCTCTCGACCACGACGATGGAGGCATTCTGCCATGTCCTTACATTCGAGAAGAGCTTCGGCACACGCAAAGGTACAGATTGTATCATCTGAATATGTGTTCTCGGGATTGAGGAGGTCAATAGCATCGTAGTTCTTTGTACGACCTTCAAACTCGTATGGTACTCCGCTGATGTCACCAATAGCGGCTGCTAAAAGTAGATTCTTCATATTGTTATTTTTATTGTATTAACGGATTTGTAATTGAGATATTGTGTTGTTTATGCAAGATAATTCCAGAATGATTTTGGCAGACAGATATTCTCCACATCGACAGCATTTCTAAACATAGGAGCAATGAGATGAGGCTCATAGCCAGCATTACCGCATCCGATTGGAGTTACAAGAAAACGCTTCTCTGGGTGCTGACGTGCATACTCGATAAATTCCTGTATTGCACCTGCCATAATCTGTGGAAGACCAGTTGTCGGAATAGCGTAACTCTGACCTTGTATTCCAATGCCTTTTCCATACTGAGCACCGAAACGCTTCAAGGCAGCTCTTGCAGCACCACCGTTGTGATGACCTTCCCTGTTACTGCCAAAAACGAAGATTTCATTAGGAGCAAGACGGTCAATGCGTTCTGGTGTTATGCGATTTGATGGAGTGTTGTTTTCTTCATCTTCTATGAAATAGCCTTCTTCAAGGTTCTTTTCACCACGACTTACACGCTCATTCCAGCGCTGACGATAGCGACCTTCACGCTCAAACATCTCTACTGTTCCTTCGATGGTTGCTTCAAACTTCATACTGTTGACCACACCCATCTTGCGTGCTTCTTCCTCAACATCCTGGTTTGCACCGATATAGGTAAATACCCAACCATTAGTTCTGAGTTCATCAATCAACTGCTTCACCTGTATGCCATTCCATTCTCGCGAATCATTCTCATAGCCATCTGTAATGATAGTGACAAGAGCCTTGTCCTCCTTGCCGACATGCTTGCGGAGTTTGGTTACTGATTCGCCGATAGCATCATAGAGTGCTGTGCATCCGCGCAACTGGTAGTCACGCTCTGTCACAAAGGTTGCCTCTTCGATGTTCTCATGACGATACACATACTGTAATTTCTCACCTCCATTGGCAAAAGAAAGGAGGGTAAGATACTGATCTACATGAGAGTCGTTCTTGCGAACATTCTTGATGGTCTTGATTGTTTCATTGATTCCTGCGAGTGCCTGTGCATAGATGCTACCCATTGAACCTGATGCATCGACGATGATGAGGTTGTGTACTTTTGTCTTTTCCATTGTCTTAATCCTTTCTTTAGTTTAGAGGTTCAAAATACTTTGTTTGTGTAATTGTGACGCAAAGGTATGAAGTTTCAGCAAATCTTCCAAATAATTTGTGTAAAAACTACGCAAAAAGATATAAATTTAACATTTGTTTGCGTAAAAGTTACGCAGACATGTTGTTTCTCACAAAAAAAGCTGTAACTTTGCATCGCGATTGGGAAATCAAAGATAGTCGCATATAATTATATAATGTACACGTATAAATATCCTCATCCCGCGGTCACAACAGACTGTGTTGTCTTCGGCTTCGATGGCAATTCTCTCAGCCTGCTTCTTATAAAGAGAGGTATAGAACCCTTTAAGGGTACTTGGGCTCTGCCTGGTGGTTTTATGAACATGGATGAAACTGCTGAACAGGGAGCATTACGCGAACTTCAGGAGGAAACAGGTGTCAAGGACATCTATATTGAACAGCTTCAAGCATTCACAGGTGTTGACCGTGATCCTCGTGAAAGAGTACTGACCATTGCGTTTTTAGCTTTTGTGCGACAGGAGAAATATGAGGTGATAGCTGGCGATGATGCAGCACAGGCTCAGTGGTTTCCCGTGTCGGAACTTCCAGAACTTGCATTCGACCACAAAGAGATTATCCGTGTGGCTTTGGAAAAGCTTCGTTGGAAGATAACTTACGAACCTTTGGCATTCCGTCTTCTCAACAAGACATTTACCATGACACAGGTTCAGACAATATATGAGGTTGTACTTGGACAGACCTTTGACCGTCGTAATTTTCACAAGAAGATGACTGCACTCGGGTATATCGTCCCTACTGACCAGTTGGTTCGGGGTAGTGGTCGTCCTGGCACACTTTACACTTTTGATGAGTCCAGGTATAGAGAGCAGATAGAGAATAGAAATGCTTTTTGAAGCATAAGAAAAAGGAAGGATTGTCCTTCCTTTTTCTTTTATGAAATAAAATACTCTGCATGTTTTGCAAATAAGATATACTATCTTATTGCAGAAGATATACTATCTTATTCCGGAAGATATACTATCTTATTTGAAGTTTCTGCCATGGTAAGGGCGAATGCGCTTATTGATTGGTAGCAGATTTTGTAATCTTGATGACCATGAAAACTAATAAAAAACATGTTTTTTGGGGCAGTTTATGGTGATAAAGTGGTGATAAAATGGTGATGATTTTTCATCTAATAAGCTATCAATCAGTGTAAAATCCCTAAAATGGTGGTGATGAGTGAAAAAGCATGCGTGAGAAGAAAAGAGTACAGCAGAAACCTTTTGTGCAAAAATGTGAAGTTTTATAAGAGTAGGTCGGTTTATTTCTCGAAACCGACCTTGTCAGCATCGGTAATCTGCTTGATTACGCGACACGGATTTCCTGCAGCAACTACACGAGGTGGTATATCGTGAGTCACGATGCTTCCGCATCCGATGACAGCACCTTCACCGATAGTCACGCCTGCCATGATTTTCACATCGCCTGCAATCCACGCTTTGTCGCCAATAGTGATACGCCCGCCGATGAGAGCACCCTGAGCCCGTTCCTCAGGATCAAGACTGTGATTGGCGCTATACATTCCCACATTAGGTCCAATCAGTACATTGTTTCCGATGGTGATGCGTGAGCAGTCGAGCAGCACAGCACCGAAATTGATATAGACATCGTTGCCAATGTAGATGTTCTTCCCGAACTCGCACTTGAATGTAGGTTCAATATACACATTTTCACCAATGCTACCGAACAATTGTTTGAGAAGTTCCTTGCGTTCCTCCACTTGTTCGTCTGTTGTCTGGTTGAACTTGTTAAATATGTTCTTTGCATCGACTCTGCGGTTGAAGAGGTCTTTGTCAAAGTCGTCATATATCATGTCAAGCTGCATCTTTTCCCAGGCAGTAAGTTTCTTGTTTTGTTCCATATTTCAAAGTTATTAATTGCAATTTATTTCTTCAGCCAGTGTTCCTTCAGCCAAGCGCGAACAGGCAGGTCGTACAACTTTAATGCTGCCCAGGCATTCATGATGACAAGGATGGTAGTGGTGATAGCCACGAAGATGTGGGTGCTGACTGGTGAATCCAGATGGCGCTGTGCCCATGACATGTGCATGTAAAGCACAGGATAATGTGTGATGTAGAGTGGGAAGGAAATGTCGCCTAAGAACTTGCACACCTTAGTGCTTACCTTGCCAGTCACCTTGCTGCCAGCTCCAGTAATGAGAATGAGAGGGAAGAGGAACAAGACGCAGAAAAGCTGATAGGCACCATCCACGATATTGCCACCACCCATATATTTAGGCACGTTGAACATTCCAAAGACGATGAGTGAGGTAATGAGGAAGCCATGATTCGACTTGATCATCTTACCCATGCGCGACATCAGCAAACCGATGAGGAATGGATAAAGCAAGCGGGTGAAGCCGAGATAGACATGCTCTGGATTGAATACGAATCCACCATTTATATAATAAAAATAATCCGTTTCTGTTAGATTGCCGAAGATGTTGAGATTCAAGGCAATGTCGGCAGAACATACGGCTGCACACAATGCCAGTATCGCCAATCCCCAAGTAGGTAGGAAGCGGAATATGAAGGCGTAGAGTATGTTGGCAATATATTCATAGATAAGTGTCCAGACTGGACCATTGATGCTTGATAGTTCGCCCCATCCACGAATGTCCCACGACTGCGGGAATGGGATGCAAAGCAATGTGAGTACAGCCTGAAGCATCAGAAAATACCAAGGTGCAGAATCTACGGCATGGAATACATCAACGCTACCCGAATAGTAGAAATAGATGATGCCCATCAGTACGCCAATAAGTAGCATAGGATGCAGACGAACAATACGACGCTTGAAGAAGCCCTTGTATCCCATCTGATCAAAGCGATCCTGATAGGCATATCCAAGTACATAACCCGAAAGGGCGAAGAAGAAATCCACAGCCAGATAGCCATGCGCCATAATGTTGCTGGTAATGTCGGCAGAGTAGCATTCCATCATGTGGAAGCCAACGACACAGAGCGCTGCCACACCTCTGAGTCCGTCCAAGACCTCATATCTTGGTTTTGATTCTAAGTAAGCCATTGTAGTTATGTTGTTGTAAAGATAATCACGAACTATTCAATAAGTCCAAGTCTTTTTGCCTTAAAACAAGCTTCGGTGGTGTTGTTGACCTGCAGTTTCTCGATAATGTTCTGTCGGTGCCGATCAACGGTGTTCTTGCTAATACCCATTACCCCTGCAATTTCCTTACTGACAAATCCTTTTTGTATGTACTGTAATAGTTCCTTTTCTCGATTGCTCAGTATTGAACGCAGTTCGGATATATCAATGCGGCGCTCATCGCCAGTCAGTTTGTGTATCAGTCGAGCATGGGTGAACGACTCATTTGTAAACTTATATATACAAAGTGCATAGCAGATACCTTGTTTGCCTTCGCTTGGGAAGTACTGTATGCGATGTATCACAGGATGATATTTGCCCTCAGCATCGTGCATACTGA
>CALBJW010000018.1 GCA_937893145.1 uncultured Prevotellaceae bacterium
CCATGTTGAGGAATATAAGCGTCCTACATTCGACATTAAGTTTGACAAGGACAAGAATGAGGTAAAGTCTCAGCTTGGTGAGAAGGTAAACCTCATAGGTGAAGCTATGGCATTCTCTGGTGCTCCTATCCAGGATGGTAAGGTTCACTACAAAGTGGAATGGTGCGAAGAAACTTATTTCTTCTGGAACAACACATGGCAAACCCTTTATGAAGAGGATGCTCAGACAAGTGAAGACGGCACTATTCATCTTAATATCAACACCGAACTTCCAACAAGGGTTTATCATGAAGAGATAAAGTTCCGCGTTAAGGTTGAGGTTACTGATGTAAATGGTGAGATGGAATGGACCGAGTATTCTTTCAAGGTGAAGAATCCTGACTACAAAAAGGACGAAAAACCAAAAGAAGAAGAGGAGGACGAACTGAAGGTTTCTACAGATGAAATCAGCGAGACTCAGGATGCACATATCACATTCAAGGCTAAGGAAAAGGACGCTCTCGTGTTCTACTATATCATATCAAACAACAACATCGAGCAGACTGGCAGCAAGGTTCTCAATGGCAAAGAATTAGCATTTGATGTGAAGTACAAGAAGACATGGGGAGATGGTGTTTATCTGCTGGTTTTCTATGTACGCAATGGACATGTATTCAATGAACACAAGGAAATAGTATACAAACGACCTGAGAAGAAACTCAACATGTCATGGCACACTTTCCGTGACAATCTTCAGCCTGGGCAAAAGGAAGAATGGGTTCTCACCATCAAGGACCACAACAATAAGGTTGTTAGTGGAGCAGAACTTCTTGCTGTGATGTATGATGCATCGCTTGATGCCATCTATCCTCACCAATGGGACATGAACATATTCTTCAACAGAAGAATCAAAAGTTTCTTCACGAACATCACTTACGGCAATTATGGCATGAGTCATGAACTTTCTCCTTCTTGGGGAATATTTCCAGTCCCATCCCGTGAATATGACACTCTCATAAATTTCGAACATCGAATGTTCTACAACTCTCGACTTAGTGGATTCGCTCCAATAAAAATAAGAGGATTAAACAGTGTCAAATCATCGGCAAGTGCAGCACCCAAAATGCAAGTGCAAGCAGAAAGCATGACATATATGGCGGAATCGGCAGACATGACTAATACTGCACAGCCAGCAGCAGGTAAAGCACCCGCAACCGACTTCATGCGTACCAATCTCTCGGAACTTGCATTCTTCTACCCTCACCTCACTACCGACAAGAATGGTGAGGCACATATCGCATTCACTCTGCCTGATTGTCTGACAGAATGGAAGTTCATGGGTTTGGTTCATACTGAAAACATGGACTACGGAACAATTACAGCTAAGGCAACCGCAAAGAAGGATTTTATGGTTCAACCTAACATGCCTCGTTTCCTCCGCACTGGTGATAAGGCTGTGATTGCTGCCAAGATTATAAATATGTGTGAGAAGGACGTGAATGGCAAGGCTACACTTCGCATTCTCGATGCTGAAACCGAGAAGGAAGTGATGAGTAGCACTGTAAAGTTCAAGGCAGAAGCCGGCAAGACTATTCCTGTTTCGTTCGACATAGCAAGCAACATCGGCGATGGTGACTATATCTGTGAAATCATTGCTACTGATGGCACAACAAGTGATGGTGAGCGCAACCGCCTCCCTATCCTGTCCACAAAGGTAGATGTAGTGGAGAACATTCCTTTCTATCTTGATGGAGCAAGCACAAAGGACATTGATATCTCTGCCCTGTTCAAACAGAATAGCAGCACAGCAACAGACAAATATATCACTGTAGGATACACTGACAACCCTGCTCTGCCTGTATTCCTGCAACTCCAGGCATTGAAGAATCCAGAACATGACAATGCTCCTTGTTACGCAACAGCCCTATATAGCAACCTCGTGCTTCTTGACATGAGTAAGGTTCTTGGAGACCGACTCAAAGACTTTAATGCTGAGGAATCGAAGAAGACAGCAGACAAAGCTATCGAGAAACTCAATAAACTACAGTTGAGCGATGGTTCTTGGTCATGGTTTGAAGGCATGAAGGGCAATTATTACATTACCCTTTCCGTAGCCGAGAACATGGACCGACTCCTTTCTTACTTCAAGCGACACAACGCTTCTGCCCCTTCCGAAGTGGAGAAGATGCAGAAAAAAGCACTCAAATATCTTGACAAACAGGCATACGAGAGATACAATCAGCGCAAGAGACAAAAGAGTGTACTCTACCCTTACAACGAAGACCTTCGTTATCTTGCCATCGCTAACAACCCTAATTCTGAGATGGTGAACAAGTATCTTGATGAGTACACAAAGGAGTTCCGCAATCTCACCATCTACGGTCGAGCAAAGGGTGTTACTATATTGAAGAAATATGGCCGAGACACTCAGGCAAAGAAGTTCCTTGAATCGGTAAAACAATACTCTGTATTCAAAGAGGGATTCGGCAGACACTTTGCCACTGACCTTGCCTACTACTCATGGATGGACTATCGCATACCAACTCAACTTGCAGCAATGCGAAGCATCACAGCATACGAAGACCTGAAGCCAGAGGAGAATCATCAGTATCTCATCGACATGCAACTCTGGTTGCTCCGCCAGAAGCAAACTCAAGTTTGGGATAACCCAATGAATGCTATTGATGTGGCAGACTTCCTCCTCACTAACAGTCCAGAGGTTTCACTTCATGAAGTGACTGCGCCAAAGCTCATACTCGACGGCAAACACATTCTGCAAGATAGCATCTACGAAAGCAAGAAAGTTGATAACCTCAGAGTGACAAAGACATCTCCTGGCATTTCTTGGGGACATGTTCGTGGCACATTCAAGGAAGAAGTAAGCAATCTGCAGTCGTACTCTTCAGGTGAACTCACTATCGAGCGCAAGATTATCCGTGAAGGTAACAAGGTCATCATACGCCACATCCTTCATGCAGACCGTGACATGGACTTCGTGAATGTAATGTCACAGCACGCTGCTTGCCTCGAACCAATGCGTTCCGTTAGTGGTTACCAGTGGATGGGAGGCAGAGGATGTTACCTTGAGGTACACGACTCATACACCAATATCTTCTTTGACAAGTTCACTCGTGGCACAACAACCATCGACATGGAATACTACATTGCTCGTGAAGGCGACTACAAGACTGGTTACGCAAGCATCGAGTGTTCATACGCACCTGAGTTTGGAGCCCATACAAAGGGTGAAGACATCAAGGTTGGCAAATAAGTGGGTGTAAATTTTGCCATGTAAAAATAATGTTGTTTCTTTGCATAAAATTAATGAAACAATATGGCTGAGGCAATAATAAACAACCCATCGTACAAAACTTTCTTTCAACTCATACGATTTGCTTTGGGCACTGATACTCAGTTGCCCCAAAGCATTTCTGCTACAGAGTGGAAAGAACTGTACAATCTTGGTGTGCAGCAATCACTCATCGGAGTTCTTTTCGAAGGCATAAAACGACTGCCAGAAGAGTTGCTTCCAGATGAAGCAATGCTGATGCAGTGGTATGGTGATGCGGAATACATTGCTGAGGTGAGCGACAAGGCAGAAAAGGCATCACAGATGTGGACCATAAAGTATGAAGATGAAGGTTTCAGAACATGCATCTTGAAAGGTCAGGGTAATGCTGCCATGTACGATGAACCCAAGAACAGAACTGCTGGCGACATCGACATCTATGTTTTTGGAGGACAAGAGAAGGTACTGGAACAAACAAAGAAGATGGGATTTACAGGCGATGCCTGTTATCATCACATACATCTCGACCTTCCTGAAGATGCAGTTCCTGTCGAGGTGCACTATCGTGCTTCGTATGGTGGATTGATGGATAAGTACAATAAGCGAATAGAGTTGTGGCTTGACAAGGAGATACAACACACCACCCCTCACAATGGTTACAGCATTCCTTCCATCAAGTTCAACAAGATAATGCAACTTGCCCACATGCAACATCACTTCGCCTTTGATGGCATGTCACTCCGACAACTGATGGACTACTATTATGTACTGAGCAAGGAGAAGGATTGTGATATGACAGATGAACTGAAGCATTTGGGCTTGTCGTTTTTTGCAGAAGGCATCATGTACATCATGCAACAGATTTTCCATCTGGACAAAAGTCACTTCATCATTGCTCCAGAAAGAAGAAGAGGTGAGATAATCTTGGCAAATGTCATGGAAGGTGGTCGTTTCGGATTCTACCGAAAAGATAAGTATGGCGACATGAACTTTATCACACGAAACATTCACCACACCGCCGACTTGATATACTTCTGCTACCTCTTCCCTAACCAGTACTATAAGATGCTCATAAGATACACAAAACGATTTGTTTATAAAAGGATTCTTGGTAAAGAATACGAAGAAGAAGATTTGTAAGATTATGAAACTTAAAGAAGGATATATACTCGATTCATTTTGTCGTCGTTACGTTCTCAAAAGCAAAGACGACCCATCAACCGTTATCAAGTTCAACGAAACAGCCGCTTTCCTATGGCAGAAAGCGACAGAAAAGGGCGACTTCAACGAAGACGACCTTTACGAAGCACTCTCTGCTGAATATGAAGTAGAGGAGACTGTTGCTCGTGATGCTATCAATCAAACCATTCAAGGTTGGACCCAACTCGGCCTCCTGGAATAACTCCTAAACTCTAAGCTCTACTCCCTCAACTCTATCCCTTCATCCACAAACATTACTCCATCCTCACATATTTCATATATTCCTCATACGAAATATATTCTCCCCCCATTGTCTTGAGGTGAGGAGTCTCGAACTGACAGTCAATCATCAGTCCTCCCACATCCTTCAGACGATAAGCAAGGAAGATGAGAGCGAGTTTTGAGGCTGATGGAACAAGCGAGAACATGCTCTCGCCGAAGAAGCACTTGCCAATAACCACACCATATAGTCCACCAACAAGGCGTTCCTCTTCCCAAACCTCAACACTTGCCGCAAAACCCTGCTCATAGAGTTTGGTGTATGCTTCTATGATTTGAGGTCCAAGCCAAGCGCCCTCCATGTCTTCACGCAACTTACCACTGTTACGGATAACATCATCAAAAGCCCTATTGATACTCATGGTGTATTTGCCCTTATTGATAAGGGTACGCATCGAGTGGCTGACATGAATCTTATCAGGGAAAATAACAAATCGCTGCATTGGACACCACCACTGTATCACTTCGCTTCTGAAGGCATACCAAGGGAATATGCCATTGCTGTATGCTAACAGAAGACGGTCCACACTAAGGTCGCCTCCCACAGCAAGCAATCCATCCTCTTCTCCAAGATGTGGGTCCGGAAAAGCTATCTTTTTTGAAAGTTGAAATATCATAAACGGTTTCTTTTTGCAATGCAAAGATACTATTTTTCATTCATTTTGCAAATTCTTATTTCTTAATTCTCTATTCTTAATTAAAAAGTATTACCTTTGCAGCTCATTACGCTTAGAAACATGAACAACAGATATATAGAAATAATGGACACGACACTCCGTGATGGTGAACAGACCAACGGAGTTTCTTTCGTTCCTCACGAAAAACTGCTTGTTGCCCGCATGCTTCTTCAGGAAATCAATGTGGACCGCATTGAGGTGGCAAGTGCAAGGGTAAGTGATGGAGAGAAGGATGCTGTCAAGATGATTTGCCGTTGGGCTCGACAAGCAGGAAAACTTGATGCTGTCGAGGTTCTCGGTTTTGTTGATGGAAAGACATCACTCGACTGGATAAACGATACTGGTTGCCGAAACATCAACCTTCTCTGCAAAGGTAGTGAGAAGCACTGCAAGTACCAGTTGAAGAAGACACTTGAAGAACATGTCTCAGACATCAAGAATAGCATTGAATATGCCACCCAACTTGGCATTTCAGTTAATGTATATCTTGAGGACTGGTCCAACGGTATGAAGGACAGTCCTGAATATGTATTTGCCTTTATTGATGCCTTGAAGGACACAGGCATCAAGCGATACATGCTTCCTGACACTCTTGGTGTGCTTAATCCTATACAGACAGGTGAGTATATCCGTGAGATGGTGAAGCGTTATCCTGACCTTCACTTCGACTTCCACGCTCATAATGACTACGACCTTGCAACAAGCAATGCTCTTGCTGCTGTTGCTGAGGGTTGCCGTGGTCTTCACACTGCAGTAAATGGTCTTGGCGAACGTGCAGGAAATGCTCCTTTGAGCAGTATTCAAGCTATTCTTCACGACCACTTCCATGCTACTACAAGCATCAAGGAAGACAAGTTGAACGAGGTGAGCCGACTTGTGGAGAACCTCTCAGGTATTGCTGTTCCACCAAACAAACCTATCATTGGTGAGAATGTCTTCACTCAGGTGGCAGGTGTTCATGCTGATGGTGACAACAAGCATAGCCTCTACTGCAACGACCTCATTCCTGAGCGTTTTGGTAGAAAACGTGAATATGCTCTTGGCAAGAATTCGGGAAAGGCTAATATCCTCAAGAACCTTGAGGAGTTAGGTCTTGAGCTCACACCAGAACAGACTCGCCGAGTAACAAATAGAATCATTGAACTCGGCGACAAGAAACAGATCGTAACACAGGAGGACCTTCCATACATCGTGAGTGATGTATTGAAGCATACTGCTCCTGATGATAAGGTGAAGTTGGTGAGTTACATGGTAACAACCGCCTACGGCTTGAAACCAATGGCTTCGGTAAAGCTGCAGGTTGGTAATGACATCTTTGAAGAAAGTGCGATGGGCGATGGTATGTATGATGCTTTTGTACGTGCAGTTCGCCATATCTACCGCGACAAACTACAGCGTAAGTTCCCTTGGCTCACAAACTACCAGGTTAGCATTCCACCAGGTGGTCGCACTGATGCCCTTGTACAGACCACAATCTCTTGGACATGGAACGACAAGATGTACCGCACTCGTGCTCTTGATGCCGACCAGACAGAAGCTGCAATCAAGGCAACGATTAAGATGCTTAATCTGATTGAAGGATAGAGTTGAAAGTTGAGAGGTTATGGCTACAGGTTAAAGGTTAGAGGTAAAAGGTTAGAGGTTAGAGAATAGTGGTTAGAAATTAGAATCTATTGATATTCTTCCTTAACATCAAAACTTGGACATTCCTTTATCCATTCACTTGGTGAGATGACACCATCATGGTTTATGTCTCTGCTAAAATCACGATGTCCACAAACCTCGATTCCAGGATATATGGCTTTGAGATGAGCAATAAGCTCTCTCAAAGCCATTTTTTGTGCTTTAGTACGAGTATCACAAGCTACATAAGGAACACCATAAATAGCAGTGGCATTGATATTCGTACTATCTATCATATAGTGAAAACTCTTATACTTCATGCCCTTCAACTCCTCTGGCACAACGATGGATTCCATTCCTATCACTTGTTCGGCACGGCGCAGTCCACCCTCGTAGCAGATACCGATGGTCGTTTCGTTATGTCCATAGACATGAGCACCACGTTCCTTGAGGTCTCTACCACGATGAATGACACCATCACGACTCACATAGTAATGATAGCCAATGTTCTTCCATCCCTTGCACCTATGCTGTTTGATGATAGAATCGACAGGCATAGAATAGTCATCTCCTGATGCAGAGCAATGAATGACAATGCAGTCGATAGGACGTTCTGACTGGCGAAGTTGAAGTGCCTCATCATCTACCTCGATGAAAGGTTCCGGCTCCTCAACCACAGCCACTGAATCGCTTATTCCTATCATGTCCCCTATCGCTGTTCGATATTCCTTCAGACACATCCACATCACTACCAGCAAAGCGAGAAGGAGACATACCAATATGACTATTCTACTTTTATTCATATAAGTTAGTTGTGCAAAACTATATTATTTCTTTATCTGGTTCTTGAATGCAGAACCGAAGATGATGTACTGAGTGTTGCCAGCAATAGTTCCTTAGTTCTGTCCCCAGAGGAATGGCCAGTCATCGAAATTCTCGAAATGGTCTGGTTTGCGGAACAGCACACCAGGTGCCACATTACCAGGGATGAACGAGAAGTCAGCACGGTTATTTCCATAAAACACCTGCTTTGGACGAGCAGCACCTACTGTTGCCACAAATGAATAGTTGTGGTATGGATGACAACCGAAAAGCCAGTTTGCCACACGGTAAATCTCGTTCTTGCCAACGATATCAGGATAATACAGATTTGCAAAGCAGACTGTTGTGCCAAACGAAAGCACAGCACCTGCACCAGCCCAGTTGCCTGTACCTATTGGTACACCATAAGGGTTCTGCCTGTCAAGGCTGTCGATATAAGCCATATACTTCTGAACATAAGGGCGGAGCTGCTTCTTGTACTTGGCATCCATATATGGAATAGCATCAAGGGCAGTCTGAATGTTTGCATTTACATTGCGATCAAGCGAACTCCAAATCTGCTGCTTGAAAAGTTCAAGATAATTCTTTTCATGTGTTGCACCATAAAGCTGGAGGTTTGTTGCCATACCGCCAAAATCATTTCTTCCACGACGCGTCGCATTCCTTTCGTTTCTGCGCTGCTTCATTATCTCTGTAGCCTCCTCCATCAGTCGTTTGGACTGAGTTAATGCACGCTGAGCAAGCTCATCGTTGTAGCCTGTAAGAGCACGACTTGCTGCAGCAAACATGGTAGCGGCACGGAAATCGAGTGAGGCATTACGAGTGGTGAATGCCCACATATCATCAGGAGTGCCACTCGACTTGCCATCAGCCGAAACTTCGTATGGCTTGAGCGAAGGGTCGTAGTGCAATCCATCAGTCAAGGAACCAGCATCACCAAGATGATGATAGTTGTCGAGCACCGAGTTTGAAAGTGTCGAAGCCATGTGTCCAATCTGTTCGGCTTGTGCAACAAGGTTAAGGGTACCATGCTCTATATACTGAAGGATATCAGGCACACCATCAGGACGATGGAGATCCACATATCTCTGCTTCTGATCTACGAATGTCTCATCGCGCTCCGACTTGAAGAGTTCCCAAGCACGAACAAAGTTCTCAACCACACTGATATTAGAGCCCGTCTCTATGTCGAAGTCTCCAGCATCGAAGAATCCTCCCACATTGAGTCCAGGAATAAGTTCATAAGGCTTATACTTAGTGTCTGTTGTCTTACCTTGCGAATGAAGGTCGAAGTGGTCACTTGGTGGAGCCTGCAGGTATCCCTCCTTGAATGGTTCACCATGCCACACACGGTATGCTTCATTCACATACATGTGGTTCATGTGAATTGGAACCCACACATCAGTTGTCGCATCTGTTATCTTATCATATACGGTCTTGTCTATGATGAAGTTGTTTGTTTTTGTATTTCCATACTGTATATAATACACACCAGGAGTAGTAACACTTGAGAAGTCGAACTTAGCATAGTTGTACTTGTAGTACATGCCCCAAGTCTTCACTTCACCCTTGAATACCTCCTTCACACTTCCATCATTCATGATGCGATGGATAGAGGCTGTAGGCTGTACTTTGTCTGTCTTGTCAAGTTCGATGACAGCCACCTTTGGTTGCTCTGGCAGATAACCCACCTGACAGAAACCGATATTTGGTTCGCGTACCCAATTAGCAACGGCATTAGGTTCTACGGTCCAAGTGACAACCTTACCAGTCTTTCCCTTTGGCAGTACGCTTCGCAGTACATACCAACCGTTCTGGGCAATCATTCTGCCATCATATAGTTTGAGTTCAGCATCCTCACTACTGATACGAATCATGCGCTCTGGTGAGTCTGTAGCCATCACGATGGAGTGACCTGTCTCCATAGGTTTAGGGTCGATGAACTTATTTGTACCACGATCATCGTATGTCTTGAACCCCTTGAACTGCTTTGGTTTTTCGGAGTTTGGGCGTACAACCGTTTCACTCACCGCATAACGAGGAAAACGATTCAGACGACCATCCATGAGGTATGTCTTCTGCCAGTACTGCGAAGGAAGGAACTCAAGATTAAAACCTGCCTCGCCTGCTAATGCATCAGGAACAGGTTTATCGAGATAAACGGCAATTTCTACAGCCTTACCCTTTGCTGTCACAACGACTCTACTGTCGAAGTCATAATCATCATAACGAAGAGCGACCTCTATTGCTCCCATCTCCTTATCTACCCTTCGACTTGTCATCTTAGGAACGAGGTCCCACTGCTCAGGGGTGTTGTTCAGTCGCACAGCACCACCCTGTATGGTGCGCACTCCATGATGGATGACCTCTATACCAGAGTTCTTCTCATCGTTGAATCCTCCGTTGAAGGTGTTGCTATACACGAGGACATTCACTCCTTGACGCTCGAAATACTCGAGTTCGTTCAGTTTCAGAGATTCATCACTTGACAGCTGAGCGCTACAAGGTATCGCGACCAGCACTGCCAATGCGGACAGAATAATGTTTTTCATTTTCATTTATACAAATTAATTTTTCAATGTATGTATTATCAACTCTTTCTCGCTCTAAGTATCTCCCTTTTTCCTCCGGGAGGTCCAGGCAGTCTCTCGATAGAGAAACCTGCAGCCTGAAGCATTCGTCGCACCACTCCCTTTGCACAGTAAGTGACAAGAATGCCACCATCATCAAGGTGGGAATAGAGATGGTCGAAGATGTCCTGCGTCCACATCTCGGGTTGCTTCTCCGGAGCAAAAGCATCGAAATAGACCACATCGTATTGCTCCTTCAGATGGAGAGTAGTGAAGTCCGTCTCCACCTTCCTTATATTATAATAAGGTGTAAGCCCTACCCATTCATTCCACTTACATCCGTGCAATGGAATATAATAGTCTGCCACCTCCTTTGGCACCAGCGAAGTATATTCCATCTGTCTTACAATGTCAAGGGGCAGAGGATGTTTTTCAAGTGAAGTGTAGTGAACTACCCTACTTTTCTCATTAGCCACCTGCAGAGTGAGCAAGGCATTGAGTCCTGTACCAAACCCAATCTCCAACACTCGTGGTTCGTTTGCCTCGCTCTCGTTCAGTCCCATATTTATGAAGATGTGCATCGACTCGGTCATTGCTCCTTTCACCGAGTGGTAATGCTCATCCATGTCAGGGAGGAAGAGGGTGCGGCTACCATCTGCTGTGGTCTGTATATCTATGTTCATACTACTTCCGTTTTTTTACTGGTGCAAAATTACGGAATAAGTTTCTATTCTACAAATAAAATAGAAGAAAAAAGAGGTCGGACCGAAGCCCGACCTCTCAGAGATTATGTTAATTGTATAAGTTACAATTAGCGGATAACAGCACCAGCAGCGTTGTACTTAACACCGTTATTAACGATAACAACCTTACCGTTAACGAAGTACTTACCGTTAGCCTTAGTTGAAGTTGCGATACCGTTGATAGAAGTAGCGATAACTTCTTCAACACTTGCACCGTAGAGCTGAGCGTCAGTGATGTTTACATTTGCCCAGTTAGCACCCTTGATTACATTGAGGTGAGCATAGCCCTTATCTTCAACGATCTTAGCGAGGTCGATGAACCAAACATTGCCTTCAACTGTTACGTATGGGTTCTCAGCATCCTTGATTTCAATGAAGTCTGCGCTTGAACCATCGTTGCTCTGACGGTTGAGGAGGAGACGTGGAGTACCTTCTGTTACTGTAAGAGCGAGAGTGCCCCATGCAGAGAGGTCAGCGTAGTTGTTACCGAGAACGCTTGGGTTACCGAATACTGTACCTGCAGATACACCCCATGAACCTTCTGAATAACCGTTGCCAACGATATCAGCACCAGCTTCATAAGAAGTCCACTCGTGGAACATATCAGTTGTAAGAGGACAATCCTCAGCGATTTCAGGAGCGTAAGCACCGTTGAATTCGTAAGTGAATGTACCTACTTCTTCAGGATCACCACCAGTCTGAGCGAATACAGAAACTGAGAGCTGATACTTCTTACCATATTCGAATACGAGTTCGTTGTCGAATGTAGCGTAAGCGATAGTATTCATGAATGCTTCGCCAACTGCGATTTCCTGACCTACAACCCAGAATGTTTCATCATCTTCAGTCTTCTGAATCATTTCGTTGATCATGTAAGTAACGCCAACAGCCTGTGGGCAGTTCATTACGTTAACCTTGATACCAGTAGCAGATTCAACAGAAACATTTGAGTGAGAGTTGAGAGTTACTTCTTCTTCACCACCTACGAATGCAGTTTCGATTTCGAGTGGATCAACTGCACCAGTACCGAGGTAGTAGAGCTCGAAGTTATCCCATACAGTCCAGTCGCAACCGAGGTGTTCAACCTTAGCGATACCAAGCTTGATAGTACCATCAGTTACCTCGAAGTTGATTTCGTTCTGGTAGAGACCGAGGTTGAATGCAGCAGCAGCTTCAGACTGTGAGAATGGAACAACACCATTGTTAGCCTCAATAGTAGCTTCGTCAGCGATAGAAGTGAGAGCTACAGAGTCATTGTTAGCGAAGAGGTATGAGTAGATAACCTCAGTACCGTCAGCGTGAGCAGCAATAGCAACATCGTTAGTGTTGTCTGTTGTGTCGTTGTAACGGTAGAAGCCCTGAGCCTTGAGAGTATAGAAACCGTTAGGAAGATCTGTGAGAGTCTGAGCAGAAACGAATGTCTGTGAGTTACCACCCCACTTTTCAGCGTTCATGTTCTCGTTAGGACCACCCTTACCTGGCTGGATATCCCACTTAGAAATCCACTGGTTGTTACGGCTGAAGTTAGCGTCACCGATGAGAGCTGTAGCGTCTGCTGGTTCAGCAGCAGTAGCGTCTTCGAGAGAAACGATGAGCTGTTCCTTAGAGATGAACTGCCACTTAGCAGCTTCAGTTACTTCGTCTGCGTTGAAGTTAATGAGACCGTCCTCACCAGCAGCGAGATACTTATCGTTAGAATCCTTTACAGCGAAGATGCCAGGAGCAACCATTTCGATAGTGTGGTAAGCTGGAAGAGCATCAAGGAATGTGTTGTCACCAGCAGCGAGATAGTGCTTGTCACCACCGTTAGAGATGTGTGAGTCGATAGTGTAAGTACCATCCTCAAGCTTAGCAACTGTCATGAACTGACCGTGCTTAGTAGCAGAAGCCTTAGTACCCCAAGAGTTAGCACCATTGAGGAAGAGACCTGATTCAACGTTCTTGATTACATAGTCACCGGCAGCGAGTTCAACTTCAGTAGCACCGTTGAATTCGTAGTAGTAAGTACCGATTTCCTGTGGATCGTCAGCAGGCTGACCGAATACAGAAACCTTGAGCATGTACTTCTTACCGTAAGCGAATACTACAGGGTTCTCGAACTCAGCGTAAGCGATAGAGTTCATGTTAGCCTCACCAACAGCGAGGTCATAAGACTCATCAGCAACCCAAGTTGTACCTTCTTCAGTAGTAACCTGCTTCATTGCGTTGATAGCATAAGTAACACCGATAGCCTCAGGAGCGTTTTCGATATTAACCTTGATAGCGTTAGCAGCTTCTACAGAAACTGCAGAGTGATCGTTGAGAGTAACTTCGTTCTCACCATCGATGAGAGCTGGAGTAACAACGATTTCAAGAGCGTGAGCACCGTTGATGATGTAGTACTTAACAACTTCGTCATATTCTTCAGTACCGTTAGCTACATAAGCAGTAACCTTAACCTGATACTTGTTACCCTGCTCGAAGATGATTGGTTCTTCGAACTGGCCGTATGCAACATTGTTGAGAGAGAGTTCGCCAACAGCGAGGTCGAATGACTCGTCAGCAACCCAAGTAGTACCTTCGTCATCAGAAACCTGCTTCATTACGTTGATAGCGTAAGAAACGCCACGAACAGCAGCACCATTTTCGAATGCTACCTTGATACCGTCAGCCATATCAACAGAAACCTCAGAGTGGTCGTTGATAGCAACTTCGTCGTCACCAAGAACGAGTGAAGGATAGATAGCGAGCTCATCCTGGCTTACAGCTTCGATAGCGAAGTTAGAAGCGAGGAACCAAGACTGCTTGAGTTCGTGAGCACCAGCGATACCGATTTCTACTTCGCCGTCTTCCTCAACTGTGAAGAGGAGTTCGTTGTTGTAGAGACCATTTGCGAATGCAGCAGAAGCCTCAACCATTGAGTTAGCGTAAGAATCGAGAGCGATACCACCGAGAGTAGCTATAGCGATTGAGTCGTTACCAGCGTAGAGCTTAGCGCAAGACTTAGATGGGTCAACATCGTAAGTGAGGCCGTAACGGTAGAATGCGTTTGCAGAGAGCTTGTATGTACCAGCTGGGAGGAAAATCTTCTGGCTGATAGAGAAGTCAGTAGCTTCGAGAGAGCCCCAACCAGCGTAAACCTCGATAGTGTTTGGTTCACGTTCAGTGTTGATAGCAAAGTTGCCACCTGCAACTTCTGTAGTCCAACCATTGAAGCCATCCTTGAAGTCACCGTTAACAACAGCGATTTCGATTTCTTCTTCAGGAGTAGTGAAGTTAAATTCGATATCTTCATCTGAAGACCAGAGAACACAACTTCCTTCATAGTCGCCCATGAATTCCATCATGTTAACGAGCTTAAGACCACCAGCAGGAATCTTAACAGAGTAAGCCTTGCCAGCCTTGAGATCTACGCTAGAGAAGAGTTCTACTTCTGAGAATTCAGAAGACATAGCGTTGTTTTCTGTAGCGATAGCTTCACCATCCTCATAGAGAGTAGCATCAGTACCAACGAGCATTACAGCACCATAAGTGAGAGCATCAGTGCCAGCGAGAGCGTTAGCAACATTGTTCTCTGGGAATGAAACAGTAAGACCTTCCCATTCAGCTGGATCAACTTCCATACCGCTTACTACACGGTCGCCGAAGTTTGGCTGACCCATAGCAACAGCTGGCTGAGCATCAGTAGCACCGTTGAACTCACACTCGAATGTAGCTATAGCAGGTTCCATCCAGTATGATTCTTCGTCACCAGCGAATGCCTTAACCTTGATGTTGTACTTGTGACCATAGTAGAATGTGAGTGGCTGGTCGAATGCTACATAACCAATTGTATTGATTGAGAGAAGACCAGAAGCAACTTCTTCTTCGATAACATCAACAACACCCATGAATTCGTCTTCAACGAGTTCGTTGATTACATAAGTAGCAGTTCTAACACCAGCGAGGTCACCGAAGTTAACCTTGAGAGCAGTAGCAGAAGGAACTGATACAGAAGAGTGGTCGTTGAGAGTAACAACTTCGTCTTCACCTTCAACTACGAATGCAGGAGTGATAGTGAGGTCGAGATCAACAACTTCTTCACACTTTACATTCTTGAATGAAAGCCATGAAACATTGTTGTCAGCAGCTACGTTGAATGCGATAACGAGTTCACCGTTTTCATCAGCAACACCTGTAGCAGTAACTTGCTTAGCGCGCATTACGCCGAATGCGTCACCGTCGCAGATATTAACAGCTTCACCTTCGCCAACCTGGAATGTGATACCATTAGCATCAGCACCACCATTGTTCTTAATACGAACGCGAGCCCATACAGAAGCAGTGTAAGTCTTACCAGGAACGAGACCTGTTACAGTAGTCTTGATAGTGTTTGCACCGAGAGATGCATCATCACCAGTCCAGTACTCGAAGAATGGAACGAGGAAGTTAGAACCGTCGCCAATACCCTCAGTTGACCAAGTGTTGATGTAGAGGCTATTGTTGTCGAAGTTGTTACAAGCCTTGTCTGCAGAGATCCAAGGAGTAAGGAGGAAGTTGTAAGCTGTAGAAGCGTGCCAGCCTGTTACAGCGCTTGGGTTAACTACAGTTTCAGTAAGAGTACCAGCCTCAAACTGTTCCATGTAGCTGTTGTACTTTTCAGCGTAAGCCTCGAAGCCTTCACCATAGATGTTTGTACCATCAATGAGTGACTTCATTGCGTCAAGAGCAACCTTCTGAGCAGCCTTGATTTCGTCCTTAAGAGCTTCATTAACTACAGCTGCCTGTGTTGCGATGTAAGCATCGACAGCAGCCTTGTCGAGGTTTGCGATGTATTCTTCGTAATCCTCAGCGTTTACGAATGCCCAAGTAGCACCATAAGCTGCACCTGGAGCCTTGAATACTACGCGAGTGTTAGAAAGGTCGCGTACTACACCCCAAGTCTTGCCAGAAGCAGAACCTACAGTGTTTGTGATCTCGTAAGTGTTGTTACCGAGGTCTGTGAGAACCCAAGTACCATCACCTGCACGACCCTGACCATCAACCCAGCTGTCTGCGTTGCCATCACAGTCGATAGCATTCCAGTTTGAGCCAACGAGGTCGCTCAACTTGTACTTGCCGTTAGATTCAGTAACCTTGAACTGGTTACCTTTCTCGACAGAAACACTTGCGCGTGTGCCCCAATCGTTAGCACCAAGAACGAAAGCATGAGTCTCGACATTATACAAGTACTGTATAGTCTCGCCATCTGTAGCTACCGGAGAGAACTTTGGAGCTGCAGGTTCCTGAGCAAACGAAGAAAGCGCGCCGACCATAGAGAGAACCATGGTCATAAGAAAAAGAGTAAACTTCTTCATGTTTTCTTGTTTAGTTGTTAATAAAAAAAGTGAATTAATAAAGATTTATACATTTGTTTTTCTTTAGTTCTGTACATGTTTTTCATCATCATTCATTCATCCTTACATACTGTACCACACAAAAAGCACTGCAAAGTTACATATTTTTTATAACATAAAAACATACAACACATATTTTTTTCGCCTTTTAACATATAAAATCGTATTTCCCCTCCTTGCACCCCTATTTTGAGCAGTCCAGAAGACACATAACATACAAAACAGAGTTTCTCTATTATCCTCTTTCCAACGCCCATCTTTACAACCAAGTCTGGCTATAAATGTTTGTTGCAAATGTTGCAATGTTGCAAATGTTGCATGCAATATGTTGCGTATTTTTGCTTTATAATAAAAAGATTTAACGTACTAATAGTCATTAATACGTTAATATTTTTTATATATATAATATTATTATAATAGAAAACTGATTGCAACATTTGCAACAAACGCAACAAACGGGACAAGCACACATCAGTCGCTGTGATAACCAACCATATTCAGTCTCAAAAAAGTCTTCCGCAAAAACGAGTGAAAAGTTCCGCAAGTTTGAGGCAAGTCTTCCGCAAGAATGAGGTCAAACTTGCGGAAGAATGAGGTCAAACTTGCGGAAGACTTTTCTTGGGCCTTTTCCCTATGTGAGAAAGGGGATATTTTACTTCACAACATGTGTTCCTAAGGCAAATGCCTTTTCCATGTTGCCCGTAGTGTTGAACACATCTGCCTTGGCACTGATATTGTCGAGGTAGTTGATGAGTTGGGCTTCAGGAATACATGGCACGACAGGAGAGCCGTATTCGAGTTCGCCATGATGAGCGAGCACGCAATGCACAATGAAGTTTATCTCACGTTTGTCGAGTCCTTCCACCTCACGAAGCAGATTGTTGAGGTAGTTGGCTGACATGTAGATGTGGCCAAGGAGGTACATGTTCTCAAGCGGTTCGCCATCGGTGCTGTATTCGCAGAGCTTGCCCCAGTCGTGGAAGAGGATGCCGATGATGCAGCGTTCTATCTTCAGGTCGTCCTGATAAGGCATGGTTGGGTATATGCCTTCGAGCATGTGGAGCATCTGGTAGGTATGGTTGAGCAGACCGCCTGGGAAGGCATGATGCACACTTGTAGCAGCTGGTTTGGTGCTGTAAGGCTTGAAGAGTTCTTCGGTGTACTTACGGATGAAAGGAATGAGTTTTTCATCTGTGCAGAGTGCAAGAAGATTGCTGACACAAGCATCCCATTCCTCCTTCTTTATTGGACGAGGGATGAGTTTGTAGAGAGGGTGGTCCTCTGTGGGTATAGCACCAACAATCATGTCATTATTGTTTGCCGACTTCTTGCCCTGATATTCACGCATGGAATTGAAAGAAACAAGCTGTCCAACCGCAGGACCGCCTGTCTTCTGGACATCAAACACACAGACATTCTCGTTGCCCTCAAGGTTTGCAATCTTGAGATTCACAAATGCAGAACCATTGCGGGCCACTGAGTCTTGTCGTGAAAGTACGATATATTCTTTTGGCATCATTTTACTAATAAATATTTTTAACTCGTTAAACCTTTAACCCCTTAAACCTTTAACCCCTTATCACTTCACTACCACAAAACCGCCCTGGTCTGCCATTGTGACGGTGAGTTTGCCGTTGTACTTAGTGGCTGTCTTCTGTGGTTCGCGGTCCTTGAGATTGTCTGTGTAGAGAGTGACAGCATCGCCCTTCTTGAGCATAGGGAGGGAGAGCTTGAGGGTGAGCGGAGCACCAGTGGCATTGTTGCCTGCGATATACCACTTATCGCCCGAACGACGAGCGAGTACACAATACTTGCCTGGATAGCCATCGATGAAGACTGTCTCGTCCCATGTGGTTGGCACTTCCTTCATGTAGTCGATACAGATGGTTGGCACACCACCCTTCTGTTCGCCCTTCTCGTTCTTGAGCTGTTCGCCAAGATTCTCAGGAGTGAGCGCGAAGTTCTGGATAGCATTCTGGAAGAGAACAGCCTGAGCAAGTTCGTGAACATCGGTTGTCTTACGCTTTGTGCCACGACGGTCTGGGTCGTTGCCACGGTTGAGGGTGCGAGAGAGGAACGAACCACCGAACTCCATGCTTGCCACTGTGTTGCGGATGAATGGATGTGTAGATGTGTCCTTTGCTTCCTTGTCGGCTGCCCACTGTCCGAAGTAGATGTTCTCGCTGGCAAGCACTGCCTCTGAACCTACGAAGTTAGGGTACATGCGTTCCCAACCACGAGGGAGGGTACATCCGTGGAAGATGACCATGATACCGTTGTCGTCAGCATCTGAGAGTATCTGCTCGTAGAGGCGCATGGTCTCCTGCTTGTCACCTCCGAAGAAGTCAACCTTGATACCCTTGACACCAATCTTGTTCATCCAACGCATATCGCGCTTACGAGCTATGGCATCGCTCATCACATTGATAGGACCTGACTCGATGTCGTTCCACCAACCACTTGAACTGTACCAAAGGAACACCTCAACACCCTGTGTACGAGCGTACTTCACGAGTTCTTCCATACGGTCGTAACCAATGTTGCGGTCCCAGAAAGCATCGATAAGGATGTATGGCCAGCCAAGCTTCTTTGCCATGTCGATGAACTTAACCTGGTCGTCGTAGTTTGTAGCTGCATCCTGCCAGATGATCCATGACCAGCCACTCTTGCCAAACTTGTAGTTGTGGGTAGATTCGTAGCGTGGAGTGACATAGTCCCATGCTACAGTAGTCTCAACGATTGGTTTGAGTGAACTGCCAACCGTGATGGTACGCCAAGGGGTTGAACCAGGAAGTGCGAATGCAGGTTCAACAGTACCATTGCCATTGTTCTCCTCTGGCATAGCGAATTCTACTGTGTAGAGTCCGTCACCCTTCATGTCGGAGATATGACAACCGCAATAGCGAGAGTCTGTACCTGTCTCGGAGATGAGTACCCAGTAGTCCTGTGCCTGAGCCTTCTTGCCCTGAGCAGCTACTGGCACCTTGAAGAGACATGGGAAGGTATAGCCATTGCCTGCTGCTGAACGCTTCGACATTGGCTGATCGTATTCATATACTTCCTCATAACTTGGCTTTGTGCCTTTCCATCCCACCATCGACTTCGACTGAGGAGTGAGGAAGGTTGTTGTATTGCTTGGAAGGTCGAAACCTGTTGCTTCGCTCATGAGGCGAATAGAGAACTTCTTTCCGTATGCTCTGTCAGGAAGGTTTGGAATGGTGTAGCGGAATGCGATGTCGTTGTTGCTCACACGGAAGTCGATGTCGTAAGACTGGTTCTTGTCGTTCTTCAATGTCACAACGAGCTGGTTAGCATTCACCTGCACCTTGCTCACCTTGCTGCGTGAGAGGTCGTAGTTGTACTCAAGGTGTGTAGTCTTTGGTTCGCCTTCGAGTGTGAGTCCCTGACTGAAGTCGCCGATGCTTGCCACGAATCCGAGCGGACTCTCATCGAGCATCTGCTGCTCTGCATACTTCACACTATAGGTTGGTTTGCCATTCTTGAGGTTGAAGTCCAACTTGAGTTTGCCATCTGGACTACTTACTGTAGCATCCTGAGCCATCGCACCTGTCGAGAGCATCAGCATTGCTATTGCCATTAAATTCTTGTTCATATACACTGGTTTTTATGTTAGTTAATCATTATTTCATGTATTTTTTGCCGTTCTTGATATATACACCATGCTGGAGCGAATTGATGTCCTTGATGATGCGGCCATCGAGAGAGTAGATTGTGTTATCGGCAGGTTTTTCGACATTGATATTCTCAACGCCTGTTACTATTTCAGACTGCTCAACGCTGGTCAACTCAACACCAGACTTTCCTGAAGTGATATGGATGTTGAAGATGAATGTCACCTGGGCGGTCTTCTCCCCATTATTGTACTTCATAGCCTGACGGATGGTGAAGTCCTTGCCACTTGTCAACTTGCCAGGGTACTGTCCGACACCGAATGCAAGCAACGAAGTGTCAAACTCGCTGTAGAGGTATCCTGAAGCGTATGCACACTTGTTGCCTGAAGTATCAAACCAATGTCCGTAGCCATTAGCCGACGATGCACTGTTGCTGATGTTGCCGTTAGCATTTACTGCGTAGAACATGATTTGTCCTGCCTTTGGTCCTGCACTTGTCCATGACACCATCTTGCTTCCCAACTCGGTCGGATTCATCTGGAATGCTGTGCCGATGGCAGCAGCTGCTTCGCCCTCTACCTTGACATAAGCACCAGTGTATATTGTGCTGGATTTTGGGAAATAAACATCGTAGGTGATGGTTGCATCGCTGATTGGGAGGTCATCAGAGATGATTGGTGTACCAGACAGGTTTGTTCCTGTAAACTCAACGGTGTAAGGCCACTGGTCATCGTTTGAGATGTTTTCATCCCAAAGGTGCTGCTGGTATGTCTTTGGTGCTGGCACCACAACAAGGAAGAGACGCTTGGTATTCTCTGGCACTGTGGCTGTCACATATTCTGTGATGTCGTTTGTACCTCCGTTTGAACAGTAAAGTGAGTCCTCCGAGATATACTTACGAGTGCCATCCTTGAGCAATGCTACATATCCAAGACGGAAGGCACGCTGCGAGTTATACTTTGAGTTTGAATAGCAGTTGTAGTAAATCTTGTTTGGGAGAGTCATAATCTTATCATCTCCTAAGTATTGTACTGGGTCGCCCTCTGCTATCTTGGTTGCCTTCTTGAGGGAAGTAAATGCTGTGGTAATCTCTGTTCCTGCTGCTGGCACATGGAGAGGAATGACATTGAATCCTGTTGACTGAGGACAGCTGGAGTAAGCCACTTGATACTTTGCTGCTCCGAGAGGGATGCAGTCGTATTTGTATGTTCCGATGTATGTGCCTGCTTCGTCTCGTGCCACATCAAGGTCGATGGTAGCCATCTTCATGGCATAGTCGAAGTATTCCTTGTAGAGCTGGTTCGCATCATATCCCATGAGGTCCATGAACACCTCGTTGGCATCTGCAGCCTTTGGCATCTGGTGTCTCCATATCTTTCCGATGAAGTCGATGCCATACTTCTCTGTGAGGTAGTAGTGCCACCAGTACGACTGATAGCGGATCCACTCGTGTGTCATGGCATAGTTATGTGCCTGGCTGAAGCGACTCCAACTCTGGTCCCACTTCAATTCTGGATAGGACTGGTTTGCCTGCCACTGTGCTGTCTGTTCCCAGAAGGTGGAACCCGTTCCGATGGCATCGTGGAAACCTGCATGTCCACCAAGATCGCTGTAACACATGTACTGGAACGAATGTCCTACCTCATGTGCTACGCTATGTCCTACAGGCTTACAGGTTGATGGGTTGAGCCAAAGTGCTCCGATGGTGAAGTCGTAACCACCACCGTAACATGTCCATGTGGTGGTGTGGTTCATGAGAATCATCATCTTGTACTTGCTCACTTTTGATTTTGCCTCATCGCAGAAAGCAAGTTTGCCGACATTCATGGCATAGAACGCCTCTGCTTTCTTGAGCAGGTCATCTGTATTGACATAGTAGAAGTTGCTTGATGAGAGTTTGCCTGGGTCGGTAGTGTAGTACTTGTCCCAGTAGAGGATGAAGTTCTCGCTCTCCTTCGAACGAGTCTTTGACCATGTGTATTTATTTTCTGTGTCCACCTCTTTATATAATAAGGTGTCACTTCTTTGCCACATCCACTCATTAGGAATGTATAGTTGTTTTTGTGCATTGGCAGTCAGTGCCTGCATTATGCAAAGTGATAATGCCAACAGTCCTTTAAGTTTCATAATTAGTGTTTAGATTTATGTGTGATTAGAAAAGATTTGTCTTGTTGTACCACTTCTCAAGGCGAAGATACTCCTTCTTGGTGAGTCGCATGAAACTGCCATGCTGAGGACCAGTCACACCTTCGATGTCCACTGGGTCGTGGAAGTTCTTGAGGTATTCATCTGTCTGGCATATACGGTAGTGCTTAGGACGGTCGGAATACTGGATGTATGCCACACGCCATCCCTTTTCACCAATAATCTGGAATGCACTCGAACCTTCACACTTCTTCTTGCCCTCAAAACTTACGAAGTCGTTCTCGTCTGGCTCTGGCCAAGGACCGGTGAGTTTGTCAGATGTTGTTTGGAAGATGCCAGGATGTCCACCTTCTTTCTTGATGAGCATGTGGTACTTGCCATCGCTCTTGAGGTAGTTGATATCAGCATCGATAGTGGCATAGCCCCAGTCGAAGAGCACACGAGGCTTGGTGAGTTTGGTGAACGACTTGTCTGCGTATGAATACACCATACGGTCGTACTTGTCATTCTCATTGAAACTCCAGATGGAATAGTAAATCATGTAGCCACCCTTGTCACCATTTGCCCACACATAGTCTGGGTCCCAGAATATCTGAGGAGCCCACACACGGTTTATCTTTGACCAGTCGTCAATAATGTCGGGACTCTCAGGGTCACAGAATATCTCGTTTCCCTTGCGGAAGTCGAATGCCTTGCTCTCCCAATGGATGAGGTCCTTGCTGGTAAGGAGGTCTATGCCGTAGTTGTACCATGAGCGCGACTTGGCATTGCTCATGTCGGTAGTGACCATCAGATAACCTTTCTTTCCGTCGGAACGGCGACAGATGAAAGCATCACGCGAACCTCCCTCAATAGGAGAAGTGACGGCAGGGTCCATGATGGCATCACCCTTGTTGAGGTCGTGGTAGTGGAGTCCATCTCTCGACAATGCGTATGCTGTGTATTCTCCACGGTCTGACATGTGGCAGTAAAGATAGCCATACTTGCCCTTTTGTATGTTCTGTGCAGTAATAGTTCCTATGATGCTTGTCATTAGCACCAATGATGTAAGCAGTTTTTTCATATTATATATCAATGTAAACTTATAAATTCATAAACTCACAAACCTACTTCAGCACCTTGTTCGCAATCCAAAGCAATGCGACAGCACCTACCACACCAGTGCCAATCTCACCAAGACAACCGCCCCAATGAATGCCAAGCAAAGTGAATATCCAACCACCAAATGCACCACCAAGTAAACCGAGAATGCAGTTGATGATACAACCTTTTCCATGACCGCTGTATAATTTGCTTGCTACGAAGCCTGCAATGATACCTACAATAATTCCGTAAATCATAATGCAATATTTCTTTTGTGTTACACCTTATTTATAATTTGATAGGTGCAAAATTACAATTTTTATCCCACCAAAACAAATTTTGACAGCAGATTATGACAATTGACACTAATTCTGTGCCAAGTTGGCAGAAAAGCAACTTTTATATGTCATAAATATAATGTTGGCATCATAGTTGCCCTTTGTTATTGTCGAACATAAGTTCAAAACAAATAAAACTGAATAATAACAAATAAAAATAAAAAGAATTATGGGAAAGATTATTGGTATCGACTTGGGTACAACAAACTCATGTGTCGCAGTATTTGAAGGTAACGAACCAGTTGTTATCACAAACAGTGAAGGTAAGCGTACTACACCATCTGTTGTAGGTTTCGCTAAGGATGGTGAACGTAAGATTGGTGATCCTGCTAAGCGTCAGGCCATCACAAACCCAAAGAACACTATCTACTCTATCAAGCGTTTCATGGGTGAGACATACGACCTCGTTCAGAAGGAAATCGCACGCGTTCCATATACAGTAAAGCAGGGCGACAACAACACTCCACGTGTTGACATCGACGGCAAGCTCTACACTCCACAGGAAATCTCTGCTATGGTGCTTCAGAAGATGAAGAAGACTGCTGAGGACTATCTCGGCACAGAGGTTACTGAAGCTGTCATCACAGTTCCTGCTTACTTCTCAGACTCACAGCGTCAGGCTACTAAGGAAGCTGGACAGATTGCAGGTCTCGAGGTTAAGCGTATCGTAAACGAGCCAACAGCTGCTGCTATCGCTTACGGTCTTGACAAGCTCGACAAGGATATGAAGATTGCAGTATTCGACCTCGGTGGTGGTACATTCGATATCTCTATCCTCGAACTCTCAACAGGTATGTTCGAAGTACTCTCAACAAACGGTGATACTCACCTCGGTGGTGATGACTTCGACCAGGTAATCATCGACTGGCTTGCTGATGGTTTCAAGGCTGAAGAGGGTGTTGACCTCCGTAAGGACCCAATGGCAATGCAGCGTCTTAAGGAAGCAGCTGAAAAGGCTAAGATTGAACTCTCATCTTCTGCTTCAACAGAAATCAACCTTCCTTACATCACAGTTGCTGACGGTATGCCAAAGCACCTCGTAAAGAACCTTACTCGTGCTCAGTTCGAAACTCTCGCTCACGGTCTTATCCAGGCATGTCTCGAACCATGTAAGAACGCTATGCGTGATGCTGGTATCTCAACATCAGAGATTGATGAGGTAATCCTCGTTGGTGGTTCAAGCCGTATTCCTGCAGTTCAGAAGCTCGTTGAAGAATACTTCGGCAAGGAACCTTCAAAGGGCGTAAACCCAGACGAAGTTGTTGCAGTAGGTGCTGCTATTCAGGGTGCTATCATGAACCGTGAGGTTTCTGGTGATGCAGCTCAGATGGTACTTCTCGATGTCACTCCACTTACAATGGGTATCGAAACTCTTGGTGGTGTGCTCACTCCACTCATCGAGGCTAACACTACAATCCCTTGCAAGAAGTCAGAGACATTCTCAACAGCAGCCGACAATCAGACAG
>CALBJW010000019.1 GCA_937893145.1 uncultured Prevotellaceae bacterium
GCAAGTTCTTCAGTTTCAATCTGTGGTTTGATATATATCTTCTTCATAATTTATTATCGTTTTTTGAAGTTAATTACTTTACGAGAATTTTCTTAACAGAACCATCAGAGTACTTGATGATGTTCATGCCCTTCTGGGCAGCAGAGATGCGAGCGCCTGCAGCATTGTAGATTGCAGATACTGTTGCGTTAGTGCTGAATTCAGGAACGATGGCTGTTGCACCGAATGAGAAGTTGAGCTTAGCAGAAGCTGCAACGGAAGCTTCAAGGTAGCAACGGTTCTTGGCAACAGCGATTTCACTCTTTACGATATAGAATGCTGTCTTGCCATCAATGTAGTTGATAACATAGCTATTCTCAGGAGCAATTCTGCCATCTTCAAGGAAACCTACGAGACCATTTTTACCTACTGAAGTCCAATCAGCTTCAGGTTTACCAATGTAAACCTTCTTGTTAAGACCACCTTCCTTATAAACTACTACTGGAGTGTATGCAGGAAGTTCTGAGCCTACTTCTGCGAATTCTGCAACACCATTCTGGTCAGGAGTACCTGTAGCAGATGTGATTGTATAAGCGATTACACCTTCTGGAAGAGTAACAGCGAATGGAGCTACGAATGTACCATATTCAGCCTGTGGATTGATAACGAGAGTTGCCTTATCAATAGACTTGAGCTTTGCAACCTTTTCTTCGTAGTTAGACAAATTTGCACCTACACATTCATCCAACAATGCATCCAATACTTCCTTTGCATCTTCATCTGCATCATCGAGAAGTGCAACAACTGCATCCCAAGCATTCTTATACTCTTCAATAGCAGCCTTCTCTTCTGGTCTTACAAATACCCAGTCGTTCTGAACACCCATATTCTGAGCACCTGTAAATTCATTGTTATGATTATAGTTCAGGTATCTTGTAGGGGAAACCTCTCTGTAAATCTTGAATGCATGCAGGTCTTTATTTGTATCAGATTCTTTGAGTTCAATAGTTTCGGTACTTGTATTCAAATTTGGATTTGCAGAGTTTCCTGATTTTTTAAGATTAAAATAGTAATTTCCACTCTTCATAGTGTATGTACCTGAAGTTGTTGTAGTACCGATATTCCACAAGAAAGCATCAGAGATATTTGTTGTAGCCGAGAGGTTATTACCAGTTTTGTCCTGATGAGTAAGGTAAGAGTTTGTAACTGGGTGATAAATGTAGAAATCACCACCAGCAGTAGGGTCTGGACCTTCGAATGTCCAGTCATACTTTTCGTAATTTACCTCAATGCGCTCAATATAAATTGTTGGGAAAGTAGCAGCTGTCTTAACTCCTTGCATAGAAATTGAAATTGACTGCTTTGCAAAATCTTGAGCAGGAGTGACTGTTACTGTTCTACCTGTAATGTTTTCAAACAAAGTATTTGTACTGCCGTTGAAAGTGTATTCTGATTTACCTGGAACTCCAAGATAGCCATAGATATTTACTCCAATGATTTTAACCTTAGCGTCTGAAACCACCGATAATATTCCATTAGGAGCAGTATTATTAATATCTATCCATTCGCCATACAACTGATAACGGTCGTTGTTCAGAAAGGTTCTTCGAGCTTCAAATGTAAAGTTATTCAACGACACTGTAATACCATCCTGAGTAATAGAAGGATTGTCATTCTTTACACTACTTGCTTCAAGCTTGATTGTTTCTGCGCTTGCACTACCCAAGCCCACAAACAGTGTGACTAATGTCACTACTAAACTGAGTAATTTTCTTCTCATAAGTTTGTATTTTTTTGTGTTATAATTTTCTTTTCAGTGTTATAAAGTCTTTCATTACAGAATGCTTATGAGGGATGGAAAACCATTTTTCAGAGTGCAGTTTTTACTAAAATCTTACACATGGCACACGCTTGTCCCCATTTCATTATGTAATACAGGGTGCAAAATTAGGTATTATTTTTAAAAAGATAGACAAGAGATTATGAAAAATTTCTTATTTTATACTGATTTTAAACAAAAATGCAAGGTAATACATGCAATTTGTGTGTGTTAAGTTACAAAAAAAGCTCAGCACTTGGTTGCGCTGAGCCTTGAAATGGTGTATGTATTGAGTGGGATTAGAAATCCATGTCCTGAGAGAAGTCAACGTACTCACGGTCCTTAGAGAGGGCAGCATCCTGAGCCTGTGTGCTCTGAATCTGTGATAAGCCCTGGAGCATCTCTTCTGAAGCAAGTTCTTCAGTTTCAATCTGTGGTTTGA
>CALBJW010000020.1 GCA_937893145.1 uncultured Prevotellaceae bacterium
AAAATGGATAAAATCCCTAACCACACCATAAGGTGTCTAACCTCGCATCGCGACTAACCAAGCCGTAAGGCTTCTAACCCATAACCCCATAACCCCATAAACTCATAAACCTATAAACCCATAAACTTAAAGAAAAGTTTGGAGGTGTAAAATTAAATATGTACCTTTGCGCCGTTTTTGGGGAGTTCAGAAGAACAAACTCAATATTTATTAATTAAATTATTACAAAACAATGAAGAAAATCTATTACATTCTTGCACTTGCAATGGTGGGTGCAATGTCTTTCACATCATGCTCGAAGGACGAACCAGAGAATCCAGCAGAGGAAACTCAGCAGACAGACACAGAAAAGCATTTCAAGTCTGCGATTGCATTGTATTCGATCAAAACATCTAACATTGATCCTTACTTCACAGCTTCGTTCTCTTATCTTGATGCAGAAGGTAAATTGCAGAATGCAACCGTATCAGATGATGCACCATTCGAACTCACTTTTGATGCTAAGCCAGGTACACAGGTGCAGGTGATAAATTTCGTAGTCACACCAAAGGCAGGTGTTGATACATCTAAGAAGCCATATTGTTCTTATGATGTTGAATTGGGATTCGATGTTGTAGATGCTATTGATGGCGATACACATAAGGTGGGACATATTTATCACGTCCTTGATTCTAATCAGAACACATTCGATGATGTGATGAATTATTTCAACAATCATTTTGCTGCAACTTCTGACAACTCTAAGCCTTTTACTTTTGAATACAACGAAAATGACGCTCTAAAGTGGACTTTTAAGGAATAAAGGCAATAGGTTCTTGGCATAGGTTCCTTATGATTCATTTTACTTCGAATCATAGACCTTTCCAATGACTCAAAAATAATACACAATAAAAGTGGTAAGAATTTTTGTTCTTATCACTTTTTGTTTTTTATCATGGCGCTTGCGCATAAACTCATAAACATATAAAAAGTTTTGTTGAACACGAGTATTGGTTATTTTTGAACACGAATTGCACGAATGACACGAATAGGCTGCGCTGGTTAGGAGGAGGTTACGCTTCGCTGGTTAGAGATTTTTGTTCGGATTTTAAGAGGATTTTGAGGAGCAAAGCGACGACCTCAACCAAATCAACTCAAATATTTGTGGAAAGGATTTTAGAATAAGGATTTTTAATTATTAAAATCGACACAGAAAATCAAACCAAAAATAGAGGGGCGATTTATATAAGTGGTCGCTTCGCTCAAAATCCACATAAAATCTAAAATAAAAATCCTTACGAAAATCTTTAACCAAGCCGTAAGGCTTCTAACCTCGCATCGCGACTAACCAAGCCGTAGGGCTTCTAACCCATAACCCCATAAACCTATAAACCAATAACCCTATAAACTCATAAACCTATAAACCAATAAACCTCAAAATGTTTGGTGGTTTGGGGAAATTGTTGTACTTTTGCGGTGTTGAAAGTAGGTGGGCGGTTGGTCTGCTGAAAAAGAGTTATCCATTAAACAGTTAAAGGCGTTATGAAAAGAAGTCTGGAAAGGATTTGGAGGGTGGCCATGATTTGGGTGGTCGCTATGTTTGTGGTGCAGCTGTCTTGGGCTGCGGGTAGTATAGAGAAGGGTACCTGCACGAGGGATGTGGGGGCGAAGGCGTTTGATGATGATGCGGGGGAGTTTGATGAGTACAGTGCGGAGAGCTATGAGCTGTTTGAGTTCGTGGCTACGCAGTCGGAGACTCTGAAGTTCTATACTAATGTGGGACAGGGATATGACACTTACTGTGCGCTGTTCGACAAGGATAAGAGGGTGATTCAGATTTGTAATGACAATATGGATGCCTGGAATGGTAACCTTAATGCGATATTGGGTTATCGTGTGATTGAGGGAGATACTTATTACTTCGGTGTTCGTGATTTTTATGGTGAGCCTATTCGTGGTTGTGAGATTAGGGTGGCTACTGCGCCTGCGACTTACGGTAGGGCTGTGAGCCAGCCGGAGACGGCTAAGGACCTCGATGCGAAGTGGCTGAAGGTGGGGTATAACGACCGTGCTATCAGTGCGCTGGATTTGGAGGATAACTGGAACAACCAGGATAGGGGTAACTATGTGGTGTTTGAGTTTGTGCCTGAGGTGAGTGGGAAGTTTTCGTTTGCTTCGGTAGATTATAGTCATACGGAGGGTGCGCTGTTTGATGCGAACGGTAAGGCTATGGTGCTGGGACAATATACTAATCCTCAGAAGAGTAATTACAACTTCATTCTTTCGGCTGATGTGGAGGCTGGAAAGAAGTATTACTTGGGTGTGAAGGACAGTTCGGGCAAGGCTATCAGCAAGTGTAGGATTGCCATCAAGGCGTGTGAGGAGGACTATGGTACCTTTGTGTATGGAATGACTGATGAGCGACTGTCGCTTGGCACGAACTACCGCAAGATTGGTAGTTTGCCTTATGACATGTCGAACCAGAGATATGATGCTTCGGATGTGAGGAATTTCTGTGTGTACCAATTTGTGGCTAACGAATGGGCGACCTTCTGTTTCCGATCGGAGGGTGGCTACAGGGCTGTGGCTCAGTTGTATGATGCGAAGATGGTGCCAGTGTGGATGAGTGAGGACGACGGTAGTGGCAACTTCAGGTTGTCGTACTCCTGTGAGGGTGGAAAGACATATTATCTTGGTGTGCGCCAGTTGGTTGGTGCCGGCATAGATAAGTTGCCGATTGTGGTGGAGAAGTCGTCGGTGGATTATGGTGAGCCGTTCTTCAATGCTCTCGACAAGAACATCACTATGGGCGAGAACAAGCGTGAGGTGGATATGAATTATGAGAGTTATGACTACTACTATTATGAGAGCTATTCTTTGCCTGAGAAGTATGAGATGTTCTGTTTTGTAGCACCTGAGAGTGAGAGGGTTTCGTTCGTCCTGGAGGGTGACATCTCGGCTTATATAGTGCTGTTTGACAAGGACATGAAGCCTGTGTGGAAGGGCAGTTATCTTGATGGTAATGAAGCTCTGACATACGATGTGGTGAAGGATGAGACTTATTATTTAGGTATTCACAAGCATGGCGGATGGGGCAAGCCTATTAAGATTGTCGTTAAGCCAAATGAGAATGTGGTTGGTACGCCTGCTGTAGATCCTGCGAACAAGCAGATTGCGATGGGCATGAAAACCACGTCTGGTGCCCTCTGTGGTGTCATACATATAATA
>CALBJW010000021.1 GCA_937893145.1 uncultured Prevotellaceae bacterium
ATCCCTGTAATTGATATTCGATAATATTCTCCGGGCTATCCGTGCAACCCTGTTTCTCCGATATTTCTAAGACTTCAAGAAATATCGGAGAAATTGTTTTGATTTCAGTGCTTGCACGCCTAAGCAAACTCTATAATTAAACTCCTTTTTGTCACTTGCTGTACCCAAAATGGCACATTTTGTTTAAAATCAGCATAAAAATAATGTTTTTATGTTGGTTTGTGTGTTGCGTTTAAATAATATTATTTAACTTTGCCATGCATAAAGAAAATGGGGATTAGCACAAACTACCACTAAACAAAGAACAAATTCACTAACAGATACTGATAATATGTGCCTCCCTCTCTCTATTTTATCACTAACAAAAGAGTAATTTCAATAACCAAAATTATATCAACATGAAACAAAAATTACTTAGTTTAGTAGTGACTTTCGTCGCTATGTTTGCTTGGACTGGTGTCAAAGCAGAAGATATAACTGTTACTCTTGGGCTAAATAGCAGTTATGTAAAAGACAATGTTTATACATTTACAGACGAACACGGAGTAACATTTGAGCTCAAGAGCGATAAACTTGAATATTATGAGGGAAAGTTTGGAGATGCAAATGATGCTCTCCATATAGGAAATGGAAGCAAAGGAAAACATAAAAGTGTCAATATATCATGGAAAGCTCCTTTTGGAAGGGATATCGTAGTAAAAAAAATTTCAATCAAGACAATGGCTATTTCTGGAACTTCCCAGACTAATTGTTTGATTGGAGACCCAAATTCAGAAGCAAGTGGCAGTACAAGTGATGCTAATGTGGAAGTGCAAAGAATGACTTTAGCTGGTATATTCTATTTGGTAGAATCTGCAAAAGGTACAGATTTTAGCGATGGCGCAAAAATTGATTATTATTATTCAAATTCAATTGCAACTGGTAATCGTTCTACTTATTTGCGTGACATCCAAATCACTTACACCCTCTCTGATGCAGAAGTAGAGGCAAACCTCACTATCAACTCTTCTGCAGAATACGGAACATTCGTAGCTCCATTCGATGTTACTCTTCCTGAAGGTGTAACTGCTTATACTATTGCTTCAACAACTGGTACTTCTGCTGAGGACGGTGTTGCTAACTTCACAGCTATCGAAGGCAATGTTCTTCCTGCTTGCACTCCTGCTGTAGTTTACAAGGTAGGTGGTCAGGAAACAGTAATCTACAAGGGTGTTCCTACTACAACAGACGAAACAGTCACAGGCACTAACGGCCTCGTAGGAGTACTCACAGACGGCAAAACTGCTCCTGAAAACAGCTATGTTATCAACTACATCAACAATCATACTGCTTTCTACATTGTCGGAAGCGAAAGCACAATTTCTGTTGCCAAGAACCGCTGCTACATTGCACCAGCAGCCGCAGCTTCTGCTAAACTCAACTTCTCATTTGGCAACCCAACAGCAGTAACTTCTGTAAATGCTAATGCAACAGTATCTGCAATCTACAATGCTGCTGGTGCTCGCGTTTCAGCTACTCAGAAGGGTATGAACATCATCAAGTACTCTGATGGTTCTGTTAAGAAAGTTCTCGTAAAGTAATTAACTTCAAAAAACGATAATCAATTATGAAGAAGATATATATCAAACCACAGATTGAAACTGAAGAACTTGCTTCAGAAGAGATGCTCCAGGGCTTGTCACAGATTTCGACTCAAAGTGCTACTGGTGCTGCACTCTCTAAGGAGCGTGAGTATGTTGATTTCTCTCAAGACATGGATTTCTAAGGATTTTCTATATAGCGATATATAAAAAATTAATAATTGTTAGTTAGGTGGTGTCCGACAATTCATTTGTCGGACACCTCTTTTATTATTTTCCCAAATCTCTTGTCCACCAAGAAAAAAATGAGTACTTTTGCAAACGAATAATAGTAAAGCCTTATCTTATATGACAAGCAAAATACTCCATATATTACTCCTCTTGTGCATTGCAACCCTTCCTCTTTCTGCACAGGAAGAATGTGCTGATACCGTCTTCCATGATAATGTGGACCGCACAGCAGATGATTTCATCATCGCCTCCGTAGTGGTAGCCTCTCCAGGCGAAGAAGTGTATTCTGCTGTAGGACATGCTTGCCTTCGCTTGCAATGCCCACAGTTCGCACTCGACTACATCTTCAGCAATGAGGCAGAAGATGCAGCCCATAATGTGCTTCGTTTCTTTACAGGCAAACTCATGATGGGAACTCGTGCGATAGAAACTGGGGAGTATGTCAATCAGTACAAGGAAGAGGGTAGAGGAGTGAAGGAATATATCCTCAATCTTCCCCCAACCATCAAGCAACGCCTCTGGCAACAGATGGACGAACGAGTGCAACAGCCCGACTTCCCTTACGACTACATGAATCAAGGATGTGCCGTTTCTGTCCTCTCTTGGCTTGACTATGTTATCGATACAGATAGCATACGGTATGGTGTTTGGGGAAAGAAATACGACTCAAATCGCAAGAGCATAGTTGGCGACCAGGTAGATAATCCTTGGGTACATGCTTTTCTTCCAATCTTTATAGCTGGTGAAGGAGATAACCCCGATGTACATGTTCTCTCAAAGGTAATGACTCCTTCCGACCTCGTAGAAGTAGTGTGTCAAGCACAAGCATACGGCAAACCCCTTGCCAACCCACGTCCTCACGCGCTTCTCGCCCCAACAGCCACCATTCACTACACTTGGTTCACACCACTTCTCGCATCCATCCTCCTGCTCCTTCTCTCTGTAGTGAACCTCAAACTTCACACATGGGTGCTTCGCATCCCAACCCTCCTCATCGCCACCCTCATCGGACTCTTCGTCTCCTACCTCGTCTTCATCTCCGACCTCACCTGCACCGAATGGAACTGGCTCATCATCCCATTCTGCCCTCTGCCCCTCCTCCTCTGGAAGTGGCGCCGACTCTGGGCACTACCATACTCCGCCCTCATCCTCCTTTGGTGCATCGGCATCCTCCTCTATCCCCACCAGCTCGTGGACCTCTCCCATATCATCTTAGCCCTTGCTATAGGTGTGGTGTATTGGGAAGTGGGGAGAGTGTTGCGCTCTTAACTACACCCTATCGGTTGTAATTATATAATTTTTATGTACAATTATACCTTTTAGGGATGATTTCTTTGCTAAACCAATAAAATAACCTATATTTGCACCCGAAAGGGATTATTGGTATAAATCTATAGTATATGAATTCAAACAGAATATCAGCAGTCATAAAGGATTTGCGCAAGGAATATAATCTAACCCAAGAGGATCTTGCCATCAAGTCTGGAGTAGGACTTAGGTTCCTACGCGAACTTGAACAGGGGAAACCTACAGTCCGTCTGGACAAAGTAAACCAAGTGCTAAACTTATTTAATAAGGAGGTAGGAGTATGCGACAAGGAACAGTCTATGTAGAAGATACGGAAGAACTTGCTCTACCACTACAGGGGTTCAAAAAAGGCCTTATGTCATTCGACTTTATCTACTCGATGGTTGATAGCGGAGTGGACCAGAAAGCTGCCGAACGCATACTAAAGAAATTTCAGAAATACAAAAAGCTTTGGTTCCAATGCATTGACAACTCCTTTATTCAGGAGGACCAAAAGGCACAATTCAAAGCGCTAATTACTCGAAGATTGGAAACCTTGCTTAAATAGTTCAAAAAGCCCTATCCATAACCTTACAGGCTCGACAACATCATGTTGTCGAGCCTGCGAGTATAGAGAAAGTTTGAATGATATATCTCAGGTTCTATCAGAAAGTTTCTATCTCAACTATAGTCAAACCCGTAGCTGTGGCAATCTGGTCTGTTGGGATGCCTAACTCCTTGAGGCTTTTGGCTATAGCAATTGCCTTGGCTCTTTCGCCTTCGGCAAAACCTTCTGCTCTTCCTTCCTCTCTTCCTTCTGCGCGTTCATTCTTCATGACAGAGAGATTTGTGCGGTAGGTGTCGAGGCTGATGTTGTACTTCACACGCTCTTCCTCGCTCATGTGGACGAGTTCAGAAATGCCACCAACCTTCTCAAAGATAGGCTGCTGGGACTGGAATGGTAATGCTGTTGTCATAGTTTCCATATTTACGAGATTATACAACCAATATTCTATTTGTGACTGAGGATATTCGGTAGGTTTGTCCTTAAAATCAACCAATTCAAGTGTGAAAGCTTTCAACTTTTCCGAGAACACTTCGCCTGTCTCATTAACCTTCAGCTGCACTGTACGGATAGCCTGAGGTTTCAGTCCCTTCATGTGGAAGTTGAGGAAGAACACTCCATAAACAGGATTGAGTTCGTAGTTCCAAGTCGAATTGCCCTTTCGTTCCTGAGTTGAAAGCGAACGAGATAGATAGAAGAGGATGCGGTCGCTAAAGTTGAGTTGCCCCTTGTTCTGCATCTCAACGATAAACTCGCTTCCATCCACAGACCTACAACGCAGGTCGTAAATTACCCCCCTCATCTCTTCCGAATCAGCGGTCATTTCCTTGTCAAGAAAGGTGATGTCCTCTATTGGTGATTTTGGATTGAGCAAGTCTGTGAGGAAGGCTATCATAACATCCTTCTCTCCAAACACCTTCTTAAATCCGTAGTCGGTAAGGGGATTTAGGTAGCGTCCTTCTGTCTGATATGTTTCGTTCATATTACTCATGTTCGCATTGATAAAGCTTCTCGCACCTGCCTTCACAGTGCTTTGCGCTGCAAAAGTACAATATTTTTTTAATACATCCAAATGTTTGAGGAGAATTATTTGAGTGAGAGAAAGTAGAGACAAGTAGGGAGAATAAAAACGGGGGATGGTGTATTATTTATGTAATTATTTCAAATAGAAGTATTACAAAGGACTCGTATGTGTAGATTATGGCAATATGACTATTCAGGGACCCTATCTTGAAGTATTGGCTGCTTGAGCATTATAGGTGAAGCGGGGAGGGTAGAGATTGTAGAGAAGGGGGAGAGAAGAGTAGAGAGGGAATGTAATGATGTTCATCGCATGATAAACATACGTTTGTTTCGCGGTGAACGTGCGTTCATCGGTGATGAACGGTAAAGGCATGAGGAGGAACAAGGCATTTCTTTTGCCGTTTGAAAGCATATTTTTTATGTGAAAATTCCAAAAGTAAGGTACATAGGTACATAAAGCGCTATAACATGCTGATATACTGTCTAATAAAACCATGTACCTTTGTATGTACCTTTGTTTTTAAAGGTACATAGGTACATACATGGAAACTGGGTGGCTGAATGTATTTTTGTGTAGTTTATGCTGTTATAAAATCATAACTACACAAAAAAACTACATTATATTAACTCGCTGACATATAAACATATAATGCTATTATGTGTAGTTTTGTAGTTTTACTTCAATAATTCCAGGATATCTCCAAAACAATCCAATAAGATGAAAGCGAAGCGATAAAATGTCTTCAAATGGCGGTTAATAACATCCATTTTATATCATCAATCGCTCCGCTAACGTCTTATTTTTTTTTGTCTGTCACTCGCTTGACAGACGACTGTCAAGCAGTATGACAGTCAACTGTCAAAGGCATGACAGAGATGGAACGTCGCTCCGCTCAGCGACATCTACAAAACATCAGCTGGACATCTGTCAAACATAGTCTTTTGCATGTGTGACCAATAACTCTATAAAATTCAGTAGATGTTGTGTTGAGAACAAATAGAAAAAAATGCAGAAGCAGAAGGTGAACAAACATCTAAGGATTTCAATAGATGTTACACCACCCAAGCAAAAGAAAAACAAAAAAAGACCAAATTATTTTGTATTTTCAATTTTTGTGTGTACTTTTGCATATTGAATAATTCACGCAAAGAGGTATGAAAACAAGACAAGAGTACATAGACATACTTAGAGCACACTCTTCAGAACTCACGAGTAGGTTCGGCATTACATATATGCGAATTTTTGGTTCTGTAGCTCGTGGTCAGCATCACGAAGGAAGTGATGTTGACGTTTTCGTCGTTATGCCTCCGAACGCCTACAATCTCTGTGAGACGGCAGACTACCTTGAAGAGATACTCGGATGCGATGTTGACCTTATTCGACGCCACTCAAATATGCGTCCATTCTTCTTAAACCAGATACAGAAATATGGAATCGATATCTACGGAACAGCGTGAAATAATCATTGATGCGCTGGAACAAATAAAAAGTGTATTTGATATTGATACAGACATAATTTCCGAAGTGATAAATAATGACTTAGAGCCTTTACTTGTCGCTACGAATTTTTTTATTGAGAATGTATAAATAGTAACCAAGCAGAAGGTATAAATAGTGACGAGTGAGTGACGAGTAAAAAAGTGCTCGTCACTTTGTATTGATATGAGATATAGTACTTTAAGCACAAAAATGATGAGTGACGAGTATTCATAGCCAATCGTTATGTATCACAGCGCAAAAGTACGAGAGAAATACTATGTATTTCATGCATTGAAAGTAGAAGATTACAATGTAGGTCGTAACAGTGAGATTCTACCCCTTCCTTTTTATATGGCATTCCTCTTGACAGACTTATAAACTCAAGTCAATTCACTTTGTGTACAAAGTCATCGAAGGGTGGAGATAGGCATGTATCTTTTTATATCTGTGCACTGTTAAGTTCATAATACAAGTTTCGGAAGTTCATATATAGTTGATTCTATGATTTTTATAAGGATTTTGGTTTGGATTTATCTCCCATACGGTCGATGAGCTGACGGTTTGAGGAGCATAGCGACGATCCCTCAACAATGACTTCGAAAAAGCGAGGTACTCGAGCGCATTTTGGTAAGGATTTTGGTTAAAGATTTTAATCTCTACTAAAATCCAAAACAAAAATCTCGACTGAAAATTCGCTCCAATTCGTCGCTCTTAGGGATCGATTTTATTAAGGATCGCCCTTCGGGCTCGAAATCTAAACAAAAATCATTAAATAATCTACTTCCGAAACTTAAGTTCATTAGCAAGAATCCCTTTTTGTCACTTCATACCTCATTTTTTTACATTATTTAATGCAAAAGTGTTAAAATTGGGGTAGTATTTGCAATTATATTGCAGGGCATGATGTCTATTTGTAAAATTATTTTTAATTTTGCATCCAGTGTAATGTGTATCAGGGGAAAGAGTGAAAGAAAAAAGATTCGATAAAACTCCTCTGAAAAAACATTGATTATTAACATAATCGCCATAGAAAATATGGTTAGAAAAGGACATTAATAATAAATAAAACATAAAAATTATGAACAGAAAATTACTTAGTTTATTGGCATTACTATGCTTAGTAGTTAGCAATGTTAATGCGAGAATCTATCTTAAAGTGTATGCTCACTCTACTTCTGATGATGGGTATGTATATGTATCTTTAAATAACAATACTCCCTCACAAGAGTCAGATTGGAAAAAAGATGACGAATCTTCAGCAGATAAGACAGGTACTAGAACTGCAACCTTCGCGTCTTATTTTGCAGCTAAACCAAAAGCAGGATATAAATTTGTAGGTTGGTATGATTCTGAAAATGGAGGAAAAGAACTCTCTACAAATTTAGAATATAAACCAAATTTGACTGGTACTTCTACATCCTCAAGTAATCCGACAATCGTTCATTACTATGCAAGATTTGAAAAAATGGGTTTCCCTGCATACGATGAGGTTGCTGAAGGCAAATATTATCTTTATAATGTAGGCCAGAAGCGTTATCTTACAAGTGGTAATACATTGACTGAAAACTTGTCTGATGCTTCTGTGTTTGAACTTTCTGCTTCAAATAATGCTACAATAAAGGATATTGTTGGTAATGTTTATGTTGCAGAAAATAAAGGTGGTTCAAATTGGGGAGAGTCTCAGCCATGGACTATAGAATATAACACAGCCACTGGAGGTTATTATATTCACCATCAAATAACAGACAGATATGATAGATATATCCACGCATCGAGTGCTACTGTTGTTGACTATGCAAGGCAAGGTATGACAGATGCGAATCGTACTTGGCAGTTTATTTCTGCAGAGCAAGTAGGTTGCAGTGATACTGACAGTGATGCATCGGATAAGATAAAGAATGCTAATGGTAATTATGTTCCACAATGCTGCTGGACAACAGAAGGTGTAGTTAACCGTCTTCATGGAGACAATAATACTGGCAAGGATGGAAAAGTTGGTATCTTTGAAGTGTCTGATTGGTGGGCAAGCAGTTTTGATTGCTCAATGTCCCAGACAATTACAGACCTCCCTAATGGTTGTTATAGGTTGACTGTTGATTGCCAAGCATCTGCTGGTTCTACACTGAAGATTTTTGCGGGTAATAACGAAACTACAACAGTCTCTAATAACGAAGGTTGGGTGACCTATGAGGTCATTGCCGAAGTTACTGATGGCACACTTACTATCGGTGCGAGAGGTACTGCCAATAGCCAGTATCAGTGGACAAATGTGGATAACTTCAAATTGTATAAAATTGATAATGTTACTGTTAACATTTCTGCGGCAGGTTGGGCTACATTTGTTTCTGAGTATAATACAGAACCTGCAGATGGTGTAACTGCTTATGCTGGTAAGATTAATCCTGGTTATACATTGGTGAATTTGACAGAAGTTACTTCAATACCTGCAAATACAGCAGTAATCCTTAAGGGTGAACAAGGCACTTATGAATTCCCTGTTGTTGCTTCTGCTACTGATATTACTGACGAGATTTCAAATTTGACTTACTCGGCAACAGATACTCCGGTAGATGGTACTCAGTATATCCTTGCCAAGAAGGGTGACACTGTAGGTTTCTATAGAGCAACAACAGGTACAATAGCACCTTATAAGGCATTCTTCGTTGATAATACTGTGCCAGCGGGTAATGGTACAACTCCTGCAAAATTCTTTGTGTTGGATGAAACAACTTCAATCTCGGACATCACAACAAATGTTTCAACTGGTGTGATCTACAATCTTGCAGGTCAACCTGTAGATGCTAATTACAAGGGTATTGTAATCAAGAATGGTAAGAAGTATCTTAATAAGTAATCCATAAAAATAGATGTTGAATCATGAAGAAATATATTCAGCCTATTAGTAAAGTAGTAGAGTTTAAGGAAGATGAATTTTGTGAAACTATGATTGTGGGCAGTGATCCTAACGGTACTGATGGTTCTGAAGCCCTCTCTAAGGAACGCCAGTCTGTTGACTTCTCTGACGAAGAATCTATCTGGTAATAATCAATAGCATTCAAACTTTCTCTATACTCGCAGACTCGATAACATCAAGTTGTCGAGCCTGCTTTTTTGTGCGTTTTGTAATTTATACCCCTATTTTTGAGGATTTTTTGCATAATATATTTAAAATTAATAAGGTGTGGGAAATTATTTTTTATGAAGTGGTGGTTCGTTTTCGATATTTTGCGTAATTTTGCATTCGTTTTGGTATTGTGTGGATGCGTGTGGTAAGTGATATGTGACATGTTTTGAGATGAATCATCTGCTCTACCTATAAAAACCTTATAGAACAAAAAGAAATAATAACAATAAAAAACTAAAAAACATGAAACAAATTTACTTTAAGTTCTCAATGCTATTAGTATGTTTGGTAATGGGATTGGGAAGTGCGATGGCACAAGGAACTGTTGTAAAAGAGGATGTAAATGGTTCTGCTACTATTAGTGGAACAACATCGTGGTCAAATGATGATATAACAATTGTAGCATCAGCTCCAAGTGGTGGTTCTATTACTGTTACATGTACTCCAAAAAGTGATCTTGTAGAAGTAATTTCTTTTAGTGTTACTGCGGCAAGTGTTAAGGGTAACAAGAAAAATAATTCAACAAATTTGACGACAAAATATTCTGGTGCTACTATTTCATATACTGTTGGTAGCCAATATAATAGTTATACATTGAATTCTGCAACTGTAAAATATTCTTACAGAAAGGTTACAGGAATAAAGACTACTATTTCGGCAGCAGGTTATGCAACATTTGTTAACACTACTTATAACACACAACCTGCAGATGGAGTGGTTGCTTATGCTGGTAAGATTAACTCAAGTTATACATCGGTAGCTTTGACAAGTGTTGGTTCAATTCCTGCGGGATCTGCTGTGATTATCAAGGGTGCACAAGGCACTTATGAATTCCCTGTTGTTGTTTCTGCTACGCCAATTACTGCAAATATATCAAATTTGATTTACTCGACAACTGAAACTACAGTAGATGGTACTCAGTATATCCTTGCCAAGAAGGGTGACACTGTAGGTTTCTTTAGAGCTACAACAGGTAAAATTGCACCTTATAAAGCATTCTTCGTTTCTGAGGAGGAAACACCAGAGCCTGATGAAACTATGCCTGCAGGTGATGGTACAACTCCAGCGAAATTCTTTGTGTTAGATGAAACAACTTCAATCTCAGACATCACAACAAAGGCTCCAACTGGTGTAATCTACAATCTTGCAGGTCAGCCTGTAGATGCTAATTACAAGGGTATTGTAATCAAGAATGGTAAGAAGTATCTTAATAAGTAATCCATAAAAATAGATGTTGAATCATGAAGAAATATATTCAGCCTATTAGTAAAGTAGTAGAGTTTAAGGAAGATGAATTTTGTGAAACTATGATTGTGGGCAGTGATCCTAACGGTACTGATGGTTCTGAAGCCCTCTCTAAGGAACGCGAAACAGTTGACTTCACAGACGACGAATCTATCTGGTAATAAACAATAGCGTTCAATCATTCTCTATACTCGCAGGCTCGATAACGAAAAGTTGTCGAGCCTGTATTATATATTGTGCAGTATGCATAAATTTAGGACTAATATATATTATCAGCATCCTATATTTTGTTTATTGCTTGAAAATGTGTAACTTTGCGCAGAACAATAAAAATATCATAATTAATCATAAATGTCTAATAGAATGAAAAAATCTTATCTTTTTATTCTCTATCTTGTGCTGATGCAGTTTTCTGCTAAGGCACAGACAGTAACGGTGCCTTTCAGTGTGAAGGATGCCGGAAAAGCCCTGCCGATAGAGTGGGGTATGGATGCAGCCTGGGACTGGGACTACAATGTGATGCGTGGTATCGCTCACTACGGAACAGGTTTCACAACAGGTCGTATCTCGTTTCAACCTTATAATCTGGTGGATGCATCAAAGATAAATGATGCGAGTGCTAACTTCGGTCTTTCTGCTGGTCAGGTGCGCAAACTCCAATGGCGTATTGACCTCATCAAGCGCACTGGTGCTACAAAGGTCAACATCAACTGTGACCATGAGGTACTGGTGAAAAAGATGGATGATGAAGGCAATTATAGTGATGCCTTAGGTAATGATAATGTTGGTAAAGGCAATTATGTATCCACTTCTCGTACTGGTTACAAAACCACAGAGTGGGTGAACCTAATCAAGGCAACTGTCAAATATACGCAAGCTCAAGGTCTTGAAGTGATAAGTGTGTCTCCATTCAATGAGCCAGACTATGGTTGGAATCAATATTATAGTGGTGGAAATGGTGCTTCGGTAGCCAATCAGAACAACTATGGTATTCCTACATTCAAGGCTATTGCTCAGGCTATTAAGGAGGATTCGTTTTTTGACGGCATCCGTGTATGTGGTGGTAACACATTGAACTGCGACCGCGCTGCAGTATGGTACGATGGACTAAAGGATTATCTTGATGAAGGTAATACTCATCAGCTTGCAGGTTCGTTTGACAACTATGCTAATTTCTTTAAAAAGGTACGCGATGACGGCAAGGTTGCTACAGCCGATGAGGTTCACAATGTAGGTGAGGCAATGGTAGGTGTTGAGTACGGAATGCAGAACGCTATCTGGTGGGGCTTTGACTCGAAGGCTCGTGGTCAGTTTATGCACGACTCTAACGAGGGCAAGCGTATTGGATATGCTGAAGACCGTTCCCGTTGGACATCGGCTGCTGTGTATCGCAACGAAAAAGATAATGAGATACATGGTTTTATTGGATCGAGTGAGCGTCAGGCAAATGTATCTACATACAATTTCCAGTGCCAAGACCGTGAGGTGTATTTTAATGGTTATGGTCCACAGAAAGAATGGTCAGTAACAACTGTCGGAGGTGCTTCAGGTAGTTATCAGAATGGTCAGATTAACTATGAATACTTGTTTGACATCACTTACGGAGAGGATGTGCAGTCTGCTCCAATAGATGGTAATTACCAGATAATGAGTGCTGCCGATATGAAACTCGTGACAAGCAACGGAGCATGGAATGGTAATAACCACCTCTCTGCAGCAGCCCAGGCAAACAATAACAATCAGCGTTGGCATGTGTATCCAGGCCGTAGCGATGGTGACTGCTCATATTGGTTCATAGATAATGAGGGCGATGCTACTCAGCATTGGAACCTCTTGAATGGTGGTGGCGCAGGAGCTTTGGCTGCTGGTTCGCGTGTCATTTGTTATAACGCCAATCACGATGCTCTTGAACAATGGTATCTCCGCTATGCTAAGGATGGTTATTTCTACATCATGGCTCGTCAGTCGAACAAGTACCTTTACAACGACAATGGTACTCTCACTCTTCAGGATGCACCTACAAAAAGCACTGGTGCTAATATACTCAGGAAGTACATGTGGCGCTTGATGCCTACTGATGCAACAGCAGAGCAGACAGCACCTGCAAAACCTACAGGACTCACAGAAGGCTCTTCTACATCTACAAGTGCAAACATCTCATGGACTGCTGTTGCTGACGAATCTAAGGCTGTCACATATAATGTTCTTCGTCAAGATGCTAATGGTTGGAATACTATTGCTCGCTTGCAGTCAGGAACAAGTTATACTGATACAAAGGTAGAAGCAGGAAAGGCTTACAGATATAAGGTTCAGACAGTAGATTATAGTGGTAATCGTTCGGAGATGAGTGATGCGATTATGGTTATGGTACCTGAAGGTAGTGAAGATGTACCTACATATACTGAAGGACAATGGGAATGGGTAGGAGAGAATGCTGTGGCAGGAAACTACTATATCTATAACAAAGCAAATAATGTATTCTTGAAAAAAACAAGTGCAGTAGATAATAATCCTGCAAATGCTACTTTGTTCACTTTGTCGGGAACTTCTAATGCAACAATCTCATATTCCGACAATGGAACGAAGTATATCTACGAAAGTGCAGGTAGTCAAAGTTGGGGAACCACAAATACCAATAAGTGGACTATTCAAAGCCAAACTGGTGGATATTATATTTATCATAGAGATCCTGGTTATAGATATGGTACTCGTAATCGCTATATCGAAATGTCATCTACAGGATTAAGTTATCCATATCAAAACTTCAACAACAACAATCGATTGCTTCAGTTCATCTCCGAAAACCAAATGTCCAAGTACGCAAAGGTTTCTGAATATACAACAGCTTTCAATGCTGCGAAAAAGTATCTTGCTGCTGACCTTTCACAATCACTCAAGAACGAACTGAAAGCAACTCTTGAAGATTGTGATGGCCCTATTAACTACCAGAATATAGAAAGCTATATATCTCGTTTGAATGCTGTTGCAGAGAAGTGCAAAAACTATACACCAAGTGAAGGTGAAGGCGAAGACTTCACTGGTCTCATCATCAATCCAACCATCATCCAAAACGGCACTACAAATGATGCTCCAACAGGATGGATGGGTGCAAGCACTAATGTGACAGGTAATGGACATTGGACTGAGGGTACTGGCGACACTCGTATTGAGGCATGGCATTGGACTGCTGACCTCAATGCGAACTATTATCAGGACATCATAGTGCCTAATGGTCTCTATACTATCACAGCTGTAACTCATCAGCGTGAAAAAGGTAATGCAGCCCTCTATGGCGAGACATATCGTTCGTTCGAAACTACTATGCCGGTAGGAGATGGCAACGAGGCAGAGACTGCTGTTCAGAATGTCCTTGTAACAGATGGTGTCATAAGAATTGGTGCTAAAGTGTCTGGCGGCGGAAACTGGATGACAGCAGACAACTTCACCCTCACTCGCGTTTCTACTCCAGAAGAAACAGATCTTTCTCATTATACAGATGCTATCGCATACCTTAATACTATTGCAGAAAGCGAACTCACTCGCAATATCGACCACACAGAACTGCAGACTGCACTTGATGCTGCTAATAATTGCGAAGCAAACGCATCTGCATACGAGATGGCAATCAACAACCTTGTCGCTGCTATCAAGAAGTCGCAAGCTACAGTGGAAACTGTGCCTGTATTGCCAGGTTCATGGATTGGACAGACTGGTAGTTATGGAGACGCTGCAGAGCGCTATAATTGGGACACTCCTTACCCAAAAGGCAGAATCCTCTATCAGGTGGTTGAAGACCTTGTCCCTGGTGCTCTGTACGAGATTGAGTTCTATGCTGTAGCAAATGTGGCTCGCAACCTCTCTTCACAGTATTATGGTTCAGATATTGCTTACCTCTTTGCTAATGATACAGAAGAAGACATTGATGTTATCTATCAGGATGGTTGTACGCCAACTAATTATCCTCGTAAGCTTACAGCAATAGCCGACGAGAATGGTCAGATTGCCTACGGTATTGCTAACCGCAAGGATGGTGGTCAGTGGTATGTGGCAAAGGCAAAGTCTATCAAATTTGTAGGAGTTCCAGAAACAGTTTATCTTGCTGTGTCTGGTACAGCTCACTATGGTACATTCATCGCACCATTCGATGTAACTCTCCCAGAAAACATTACTGCTTACAAGGTGACAGAGATAAATGGCGATGAAGCTGTAATCACAAAAATAAATGATAAAGAGCTGTCTGCTAATACTGCTGTTATACTTTACAACCCAACGAATCAAAAGATTGAGTGTACATATAAAGACATCGCAACTGGAACTCCAAACGAAAACAGTGGTGAATACCTTGTAGGTGTTTATGAAGACAAGAAGTTGAGTTCTGATGAAGGTTACATCATGCAGTATCAGAATGGTGAGTGTATCTTCCTCAAGGGCAATAACCAGACTGTAAGTAAGAACCGAGCTTACTTGAATGCTGCAAAGATTGGTAATTCAAAGATTCGTATGGTTTTTGCAGACGAAACAACTACAATCGCTGTGACTGAGGTTGTTGAGGGTATTAGTGCCATCTACTCGCTTTCTGGAGTTAAGCTCGACAAGATGCAGAAGGGTGTGAACATCATCAAGATGAGCAACGGTGTCATCAAGAAGGTGATTGTGAAGTAAAACAATGTAATAACAGATTAAAAACAGATTACAATATGAAGAAGGTATATAAACAACCGGAATCGCGTTTTCATGAATTCCTTGCCGATGACCTGTTGATTAAGGTTGGTAGTGGTGATGCACAAGATGAAAGCGGTGTGGATGATATAGATGTAGCATCCCTTTCTAAGGAACGCCAGTATGTTGACTTCTCCGACGAAGAATCTATCTGGTAATCCAAGTTCACACAATATAATATGAATTGCAGGCTCGACAATGAAATGTTGTCGAGCCTGTTTGGTTGAAGAATACTGCAAATTTAATGGTCTTTCTATTATTATTTTTCTGTGTTTACATATGTGGAAATAAGAAAAATTGACATAAATGGTTATTTTTTATAAAAAAACTTGGTATTTACGATTCTTATGACTAAATTTGCACACGAAAAAAACATCTGATATGTAATAATGAATAGGTATTTAGACATAGAGTTGCTGGAGGAGGGCGAAAAGGTCAATACATACTCGCCCAAGTTTCAGGGTGAAAAATTTAATGAGTTTGAGAAGTTTTTCTTGAGCGTTAAAGATAATCCTGAACTGGAGGATGATTTAAGCCAAATACTATATAGAATTGAAAAAATACAAGAAGATGGAGCTAACGATAGGCATTTTAGATATGAAGGAAAGAAAAGAGATAGAGTAAATGCAATACCCTCACATTTAGAAACCACACATCTAAGAGTTTATTGTATTGTTATAAATGAAAGCATTGTAATTTTGGGAAATGGAGGAATCAAACAATCACAAACTTACAATGAAGATCCTCTGCTAAATTCTTATGTTGAGCAACTACAAAAAATTGATTATCAAATAAAACAATTCCAAAACCAGAAGAGAATAAACATATCAGGCAAAGAATTAACAGGAGATTTGCATTTTTACATAAAGGATTAATCAACTCATTCAAACAAATCAAGAATTATGAAAAAGAATGCTATGCTTGAGGAATATAGACGTAATCATATTTCTCCCGAAATAAAGAAACAAGTAGATATGCAAGTTGGTGTCGCAAATCGTATTTACGAGATTTTAGAAGAAAGATGTATGTCGCAAAAAGACTTGGCTCATCTTCTTGGAAAGTCTGAAAATGAAGTAAGCAGATGGCTTAGTGGTACGCACAATATAACATTTGCTACTTTGGCAAAAATCTCTTGTGCATTAAATGAAGACATAATACACCCAACTCACAAACCGGTTGTGCTGAGTTTCACAATGAACAATAATGACAACTATACTTTTTCCTCTAATAAAGTTTTTAACATGAAGAAAGAAGAGGTATTCGTTGTGAATTATTAGAGGTTGCTAAATACTTGATACGATGGAAAAAGAAATTTCAAAATTTAATTTTACAGATTACAGAATTACAAAATCACTTTTATGCCTGCACCCTGAAAAAGGAGAAGTTAGTTCACAATTAAAGGTGACATTTGCAATTCCTGACAATATTAGTGCAGAAGGTGGTCATATAGTCTATCCTTTGAACATAATAATCTGTGACGAGAATGGTGCTTTAGAAATAGAGGTTGGCATTGTAGGTAATTTTGTAATCGCAGAGGAATTAAAAGATATTGAGTCTTTTATTAAGATCAATGCGCCAGCAATACTTTTTCCGTATGTGAGAGCACATGTGACAACACTTACGAGCATATCAGGAATAAAGCCGGTCATATTACCAACTCTAAATATGACTAAAGATAGATAATACATTTACAAGCTTAACTTATATATCTATTTTTATATACTTGCAGGCTCGACAACGAAATGTTGTCGAGCCTGTAATGTTTTTGGGTATGAATGAAGGGGTGGGGGAGGTGAGGGAGCAGAGAATGGTAGGGAGAGCAAAGCGAGTGGACTCGATGATTCTGTAAACAAAGTGAACAAACTTGGGTTTATAAGTCTGTCAAAAGGAATGACATATATAAAGGTAGGGTTAGAATTTCATTGCTTCGACCTACATTATAATCGCCCACTTTCAATGCGTGAAATACATGGTATTTCTCTGGATGTTTGAGTAAGGTCTTCAACGATTTTGTATTGCCAGTCGTTGCCTTGCATTCTAATGGATGGCATTCTCCCTTATAACGGATTATAAAGTCTATTTCTAAACTGTCTGGTTTCTGAAAGTAGTATAGTTTTCTGCCCATCTTGCCCAAGATGTCCGCAAGTACATTTTCGTAGATAGCTCCTTTGTAACTATGTAGATTACCTTTCAGAATATCTGCCTGTGTTCCGTCGTCAAGCATACTTATGAACAATCCTGTGTCTGCCATGTATATTTTGAAGCAATCTTGAATAGCATTTCCACTAAATGGCAGTTCGGGGGTGTATAGATTATAGCATCTGCGTACAATGCCGGCATCCTCTATCCATTGCAAGCTGCCCACATATTCGCTACTTCTGGCTCCCTTGCGAACAACCGAATAGGTGAACTTTTTGTTGTCTCGACTCAGCTGGCGAGGTATGGAGTCAAAACATTCCCTGATTTTGGGTTTGTCTGTAGAACGCGCATACTTTACCATATCTGATTTGTACTCTTCTATTATTCCTCTTTGGATGGCAATCACTTGGTTCATGTCGTGCGTGTCGAAAAATGTTTGGACGGCTTCGGGCATTCCGCCAATCACGATGTATTGCAGAAGAAGTTCTCGCATTCTATTATGTATAGCAAGAGGAACAGGGGTTTCTTCTTGAAGGTTCTTGCGTAGCATATCAAAGATACCCTTCGGCATGTTGTTTGCCCAAAGCCATTCCTCAAAGTCCATAGGGTACATGTCAACAATCATTTCAAAGCCTACGGGTACAGAGGCTTCTTCTTCTTTTTTGAGTTGGTCATCGGATTTGTATCCATTAACCCCAAGCAGTGAACCAGTGCATATAACATCATATCTGCCGTCTAACTTGAAGAATTTTAAGGAAGCACGTGCGCGTGGGCAGTTCTGGATCTCGTCAAAGATGATGCATGTTGTATTCGCTTCGAAATGAGCGTTGGGAATTGCCGCAGAAATCATGAGAGTTAGATAGTCAGTTTCGAGGGAGCCGCTGAAAAGTTCTGATAGATCCTCCTGTCTGTGAAAATCAAGGTATATGACATTTTTGTAGTTCTTTCTGGCAAAATCTAATACTGAACTTGTCTTTCCACATTGTCTGACTCCTTTAATGACCAAAGGCTTGTGATTGGGATTCTCTTTCCATCTTGCTAAGACTGATTCTATTTTTCTTTTGAACATATTAGGATAGTGATTTGGAGTTTTGTACTGGGGTTAAGGTAACTTAATAATGTTTCATTACACAAAATCGGGCGACTTTTTGCTCTTGGTTTACACAAAATCGGGCGACTTTTGTGTGCAAAGTTACACTTTTTCCTTGATTTTATTCGAAGGAAATACCAAGAATCTTGTGAAAAATATAGAAATGCTTACTTTTTGCAGAGTAAAACAATAACATTTTCGGCTGGTAATAAACAATAACATTCAAACATTCTATATATTCGCAGGCTCGATAACGAAATGTTGTCGAGCCTGTTTGGTAGTGGGTGGACTTTTGTGGTTTGAAATCAGTACTGAAAATCTTGCTTAAAATAGAGGGGTGATATATATGGTGGTCGTCGTTGTGCTCCTCAAAATCCGCAGAAAATCCTTGCCAAAATGCGCTCGAGTACCTCGCTTCTCATGAGCGTTTTTGTGAAAGATCGCTATGCTCGACATCCTAACCAAAATCCAAAACAAGCATACGCTCCGCTTGTCCCACATCCTACTCCACAAACAATAAATCTCCACAAAAGTTTGGAGGTATTGGAAAAATGTCGTACTTTTGCAAGCAATCAGATACTCATATTCTATGGCTCACCACACAAGGGAGGACTGCTTGAGGCTCGGAATACCGTTGGCGGAGACAGTGCATCGCTTTACGCGCAGGTCGTACTGGGAGGATTATTTTACTCCTGGTAGGTATGGTGTGACTATACATCTTGTGCAGGATGAGGAGGGAAGGTATCTTGAGGATGCTATTCTCGGTAGAGTGGAGAGTGTGGTTGAGGGGTTGACGAAGGATGAGGTGGCAGCAGTGCCTGTAGGTAGGCGTACTGCTACTCGGCTTACAGATGTGGGGAGGATTGTGGATTGGAAAATGCATGAGATAGGACATTGGAAGAATGAGAGGCTTGTGAAGATGTTTTCTTCTTTGAAGCTTATCAATTATGTGGTGATGCCCACGCATGTACATTTTACTATAGAGATAACAAAGGCTCTTCCAAAGGTTATGCGGAGGGGGAGGGTGGTTCAGATTACTCTGAGCGACTTTGTGCGAGGATGGAAGCAGGGTACTTCGAGTGGGTATTACCGTTTGAAGGCTGGTGAGACGGTGGAGGAGATTGTGGCTAATCCCGATGCGCGTATGAAGGCATTGGCGAGTGGGGAGGAAGTGCCAGACTTTAAGCGCCCTTCGATATGGGAGAAGAATTATTGTGATAAGATTCTGAATACTTATGATAAGTTGACAGGGTGGATAAGATATGTGGAGATGAACACTTACTTTTGGTGGATGAAGGATGTGCGCCCGCATTTGTTTGAACATCGGTTGCATGTGGCTATGAGGATGGGTGATGGTGAGGTGATGGATGTGAGCGCGTATGGATGCTTGTTCTTGTTGAGAAGGACGGAGAGGGTGCAGGTGATGTGCCATAGGCTTGCGAGGAAGGGTATGCTGACTCGGGAGGAGTGGGAAAGGTATGTGAGGATGTGGAAGGTGTTTGTGGAGGCTGGCGGCATGAGAGTAGGTGGCTCAAACAATATTGTTAGAGGACATGGAGAGCGAGGAGGATATGGAGGGCATGAACATGGAGGATGTGGAGAGCAAGAGAGGTGGGGAGGACATGGAGAGCGAGGAGGCTGGACTATGGAGGAGGAGCGTGAGGCTCGGTCCTTGTTTGCGAGGGTGCGGAGCCGTTATGATAGGGACTGGTTGGTGAGTAGGAATGCGGACTGCGTATGTCCTATTCCATACGAGGAGACGGAGGCGTTCAGGAAGCAGAGGGAGGCGGTGCTGCATGAGGCTCGCTTTGGGGCTGTGCCTGTGTCGCCTACGGTGAGTGAGGGCGAAAAGTTGATAATGCAGGCGGTGATGGATGAGAACCTGCCTGTGATAAAGGTGAATAAGGAACCTTTCACTGCAAGGAGGCATCCGAGCGATAGGGACAGAGTGCGATGTGCTGAGGGGTTGCTGTTGTGTGTAGGTCCTTGGGAGGTGCCTGAGGAGGAGCGCAATGGTGTGCCTGCCGATACTCTATATGCTAAGTTTCATAACCTTAATGATATGGCTGCGCGTATGTGTGGTGCTTTGGAGGAGATGAGGCTTGTGAAGGAGTATGTTGATTAGAATGGAAAATCAAAATTAATTAAAAAAAAAACAATGCCCAGATAAACAATAATACCCAATAATATT
>CALBJW010000022.1 GCA_937893145.1 uncultured Prevotellaceae bacterium
AGGAGTGTCCCACACCACAGCCTTTTGTGCCCATCCGCATACCATGCAGAGCACCATGAGTAATGATAAGATTGTTCGTTTCATAATTGTTAAACTATATTTGTTGTTTCTTGTTGTCATATTTGTTTCGAACAATGTTCGATGAACTGAATTGTTGTAGTTATGAAACAGGTGAACTCATAGTCTTCCACACTTATCACGATGGAACGGAAGATGTAGCCTTATTATTTTCAAGTCATACTTATAACTTCTTTTTATTCTGCAAATTTTCCTCGAGGATGTGCTCTGTTTCTTCCGCCTCAGGATAAACAGAAAGTATAGTCCCGCTGTCATCGATCAGAAAACCACCACCCGCAGCTTGACTTACTCCATTCTTTAACCAAATTTGATTCTTGTCGTTCAGTTCGATGAGGTTGAGCCAAGGATACCCGTCTTTTGCAAGAGCCTTGTGCATGTTTTCTTCGGCAAATTCACGAGCGATGCCTATTACTTGGAATCCTTTGTCCTTGTATTTCTCGTAAATTGGAATGAGTGCCTTGGCGTGCTTACGGCAAGGTCCACACCATGATGCCCATAGGTCGATATAGATGACTTTGCCTGTAAAAAGCGAGGATAAGGCAACTTGCTTTCCATTAGAATTAGTGACCTCGTAGTCTATATATTTGTTACCAGGAACGAGATCCAACGATTTTAGGGCATTCTGGATGCTCTTGTGATAAGGATGTCCTTTATACTTCTTGCTATAAGTGTTTTTGTATGAACTAATGTAGAAAGGAGTAAATGGAGCTTTTAGAGCTCTATACGAGGATAGTGAATTTTTCATTTCGAAGAGTCCATAAATGCATGGATGCTTTTCCTGCCATTTCACGGTAGCAATTCGCCAATCCATATATGCAGTTTCGTAATCTTTATCCAGTTGCTTTTTTACGGCTGCATGCGGATTTGTGCTATCGTCGGACAACAAGTTGTCTATGTAAGTTCGTCTTTGTTCTGCATCCATGCCTTCTATCTCTTTTAAGATAATGGCGTCAAGTGAGTCTCTTTTTGCATCAGCCCTATCAAGCAGAGGAGTGTAGATTGCATCTAACTCGTTGTTGCATTGCAGCATTAACTTAGTTTCTTTACCAGTACCTTTCGTTATTATCTTATCCCCATTCTTGCCCAAGGTTATGTGGATTTGTTGGTTTTCTGCAATAAGGAATGCTGGGGTTATACTCCCTTCTTCATACTGATTGTCAGGGATTAGTTCGTAGTAGCGAAGGACATCGCTCTTCAAAGTGTAGCTGAATTTACCGTCTACAACAGGAATATTAATAACATTGCTTTGTGTTCGAATGTCTATACCACTTTCTACAAGATATAATTTTGTTGTATTCGTATCGGTTGTCGTTCCTTCTATCTGGCAAATTATGGATTGTGCCCCAATACTCACAGTTGCAAGCATCATGAGTAATGATAATAATGTTCGTTTCATAAATTTGATATTATCATTTTTTTACAAATGTCGTACTAAAGAATCTTGTAAGCAAATGATTTAATAGTAGTTGACAAATTAGTGTTGATTTTTAGGATTTATTATGTTGTTTTCTTCTTATCAAAATATCATACAGAGTATCAATATATGTACTCATGCTTTTTGCCTCCATCGAGTCGGGACCTTCCTTCAAAAGTGCCTTTGCTTTTTCCTCTGAGCAGTAAAGTATAAGATTGATAACATCCTTATCGCTGTACGTCTTTTTGGGGGAGAATGTATAGGGCATCCCATATATCATTCTCTGCCATGAGTGTTTAATCTTTCTTAGTATTTTCATCATTGCTTGATATTTTATATTTCGTCGGCAAAGGTAAGCCTTATATATAATAAATGTACAAGAAAAAGTACCCGAAAATGAAAAGTGTATGAAAATCATACACAATACTGTATGATTTTCATACACTTTTATTATAATAACGTAATGAAGAGTGTTTTTTCTTCATTAAGAATTATAAAACGAACCTTTTTGTATATCTTTGCATCAAATCTAAAAGTTAACAAATTATGGCAGTAAATGATTATGTAATGGTTCCACCTCAAGTGTCACATTATCAAGACTGGGCAAAAGGGCAGATTATCGAGGTAGAAGACAATCCTTTCCATGGAACTGTCATCGTCGTCCGCATGGAGAATGGAGACATCTTTTGGGACGTGGCAGATTATTTTAAGAAAGAGGCTTGATGTATCCATCTGGAAACCTCGTCAACCTTACAGCTGCTATGCATGACTTAAAATCAATCGAATGGTTTCGTAAATCTGTGCGCGACATACGAGGATTTAAGGTTGAGGAATGGTCATACTTTACAGATTTTATAAAAAAATGATATAAGAGAAACCGAGCGTGCAAAGATTCAAATCTTTGCACGCTCGGTTTCTCTTATTCTGATTTAATAACATCAGCAGGGGGCTCGCTTGCTGCCTTGCGTATCTGCCAGATGACGGTGAGGAAGATGAGGGCGAACATGGCGAGGATGATAGCTGGGTATATCCACCAGTAGATAGGTGCCTGCTTGACATACTGCATGAGCCAGAGATGCATGAGGTAGTAGCCTACAGGGAAGGCAATCACGGCACTTGTGAGGAGCAGATAGATGTATTCTCTGATGAACATGCGTATGATGGTTCCCGTCTTTGCTCCATGTACCTTGCGGATTGCTACCTCTTTACGTCTTCTCTCACAAGCAAGGCTCACCATACTGAAGATTCCGAAGATGGCAATGAGTACACACACTGCGGTGACGAGCATAAGGAGGCGGCAGAGGGCGCGTTCGGATTGGAGGAAAGTGTCGTACTCTTCCTCGGCACTGTAAGACCAAATTTGGATATTCTGATCGTCGCTAAAAAGTCTTTGATGTATCCCTTCATCAATCTTTTCCTTTAGTTTTCTCCAATCTGTTCCTTCTTTCCAACGTATAGGTATCTGAATCAAATAGGCGTCTTCCAGATGTGACTCTTGTTGGAAGATGAGCAGAGGCTGTGATGGTGTGGTTGGCGACATATACGAGAGGTCTTTCACGATGCCTTTCACCTCATACTCTATGTTTCCTTTACATCTCACCTTGCCCCCCACTTTGCCCTGGTCGCCTAACATGCGAGCAGCAGTTTCGTTGATGCACACCATCTGTGGTTCATCCTTGCTTGTGATAAATTCTCCTTCCACCATCTGCATCTCCATGAAGCGGAAGTAATGTTCATCGGCTTTTGTAGAGAGAAATTGTTGCGTCTCTCCATCCTCCATATTAACAATAATCGAACGCTGGAAGCCATCAGGAATCGGGTAGTCATAATCAACCATGAACTCATCTATCTCATGCCATTTCTTCAAATCTTGCTCCACAATGTTTGCGTAATAGTCACCTTTATCTTGCATTGATAGAAAGATGACACCACGATTGTGCTTTGCAAAACCCATGTCGGGTGATGAGAAGAGGAAGTGTATCTGATTCATCATCACGAACGAACAGAATACAGCTCCGATGCTTACGGCAAGCTGAACAATCATAAGACCACCACTGAAGCTGCCCAGCAATTTTCCACCTTCTGGTTTCTGTCGCTTGTCAAGTGCCATGCGCAATTGCCTGCGACTGCAAACATAAACGATGATTGCTGTGATGGCAAGCGATGTCAATGATGCGGAAAGTGCAAAGACGATGAACCAACCAAGAACATACGACTGTGGTTCATCAACACCGCTCAGTACTCTGAAGTCTTCGTACACATAGCTTACGATGCCTGTGGCAAGGAGAGTAGCTATGACGAGGATAAGCATCAACTCCGTGGCAATGAGTGTGATGAGATTGCCCATCGAAGCGCCATGCACATGGCGCAAAGAAAGTTCGCGTTGACGGATGCGAATGCGAGTGACGAGCATCGTGAAGTAGTTGAACATTGCACAGCAAATGACGATGATGCCAAGGATGACGAACAGGCGCAAGTGACTGCGCTCAACGATTCTAAACACAATTTTCACTTCGTCGCTAACCTGACTGAGAGGAATAAGCTTGCAGGAGTATTCACGCGTCCAACTATCGTTATCATCATACTCAGGATTTGCAGATTCTTCCCTTTGAAATGTTACCTTTGCATTCTCAAGTGCTTTTGCCACCTTATCTACATTCTCAGGCTTAATCCTGACAAAGATATTAGCGATTGCAAAACCGTCATTTTCAAAGAATGGATTGATCCCCTTAATAAAGTCGTATGGGAAAGATGTCGGTTTCTGAGGATCCTCAACTATAGCCACGACCGTAAGGTAACGCGCTGCTTCGTAGTTCCTTTCGGGATACCACACTTTCTGCCCCAATGCACCCTTTCCTGGGAAAAGGCGTTCGGCTGTGGTGCGAGTGAGTGCCACTTCATCAGGACCAAATTCGAGTTTCTTCTTTCCCTCCAGTACCTTGATGCCGAGCACCTCCTGAGCATGTCCATCTATCTGCATATAGAACCACCCCCAACTGTCTTCTGATTCGGGAGTACACTTCAACTCTCCATTGAAAAACAGCACTCCAGACAACATGTCAATATTAGGATTGCTTTCTGCAATCTTCTGTCCAATAGGCAGAGGCATATAGTTAGTGTACTTTTGCTCCTGATTGTGTTCAAGTGAGGTGTAATACTGCAACATATACACATCATCATATTCTGGCCACCATGCGTCATAACTGTCCTCGTACCTCAGCCACAGTGCCGAGAGTGCGAAACATATCATACCCACCGTCAGCGAGAGGATGCTGATAGAGGTCTGCAACTTGTACTTCATGAGATTGCGCCATGCAATCGTAAGGTTGTGGTGTAACATATTCATATATTTATAAACGATATTGTTGAGTTTTTATTTTATCACCAGTTCTTCAATTTCTCCAAACTTGTCATATCCGCTAACGAGGACACGGTCACCAGGATTTAAGCCTGAGAGGATTTCGTATTGCTGTGGATTCTGACGACCGATTTCGATTTCAACCTTATGGGCTGTCTTGCCGTCGGGGGAGAGACGATAGATCCAACGACCTGAGGTTGCTTGGTAGAAGTCGCCTCGTGGGATGATGAGGGCGGTTTCAGGTTTGCCAAGTTCTATCTGCACTCGGTAACTCTTGCCAAGACGGATGTTGGAAGGTTTATCGCCTGTGAAGACGAGGTCGCAGACAAAGTTGCGGTCTTTCACTTCGGGAATTACTTTGCTGATGCGGAGAGGAAATTGAGTATGGTTTTCGTTTTTACGTTCTTGGTAGTTGATGTGGGCAGGAAGACCTGTAGTGATGCGGTCGATGTAATATTCCGAAAGTGAGGTATGCACCTTGTACTCAGTCAGCACCTTTATCTCGCCTATGCTTGAACCTGCTGACACTTGCTGTCCTATAGTCACGTTGAGATAGCTGAGTTGACCAGCAACTGTGGCACGAACGATGAGGTTGGAAGTACGACTTGTGGAGCGAGAGAGTTTGCGAGTGGATGATTCTCGATTGGCAAGAACCATTTCTCGCTTGAGACGAGTGGCTATGGAATCATGACGAAGACTCTGCATCTGTAGTTGAGCTTTCTTGTGCTGATAGTTGTAATCTTCTTCTATCACATCGAGTTCAGCCTTGCTCTTTATGCCCATACGATATTCCTCACGACTCTGCTTCAAGGATTTGTCAAGTGAGGACATCTGATGTTCAGCTTCAAGAGCCTGCTGACGAAGGAGAATGGTGCGTTGCTCCATCTCAATTTCTTGTTCGCGGTAGTTGCGCTGGCTGTTCTGCCATTCTGCATGTTCATCATCGATGGAACGGAGAAGTTCGGGATTGGAAAGGACGAGAATGGTGTCACCAACGTTGAGCATCGTTCCTTCTTCGGCAACAATGCGTTCTACGAAACCATTTTCGAGAGCATTGAGCTGAATGGTTTGGATAGGTTGGACGAGTCCTTCCACATCGACGTATTCCATGAAAGGAGCTTCGACTGCTTCCGCTATCTTGTAGTCTTCGGCTTCAATCTTCAGTTTGCGAGGACCGAGTGCGAGGACGAGGACATAGATGGAGAAGGAGAGGAAAAGGATGCCTGCAAGGATGTAATACTTGTACTTGATGTACCAAGGTTTTGGTTTTAATTGAATATCCATAGTCTAATACATAATTCATAATTCACAATTCATAATTACCACTCGGCTTATTATCAATTGATTGGCAATTCCTCGGATATTGCCATATTGTTTTCAAAGTCGAAAGCAGTCATGCTGCGGAGTGTGTGGTAAAGACTCCAATATGTCCGCAATGTGCTGATGTAGCTTCGCTTGGCAGAGTTCTTCTCATTGATGGCAGAATTGAGGTCGAGAATACTGCTGCGCCCCATGATGTAGAGACGTTTGGCTACTGAATATCGCTGTTCGGCTCGTTGGTCGGTGAGCGAGGCGATGTGTACCCGGCGTGCCTGCATATTGAACTGGAGAACAAGTTTCTGTACATTCTGGTTGAAATCATTCATGCCTTGTTCTGCTTGGGTAGTAGTGAGTGCAAGTTGCGATTTTGCTACTTTTACTCTACCTTTCCCTCGCCCCCAGTCAAGGATAGGGAGCGAAAGTGTCACACTGGCATATTCCTGATTGGCAAGGTTGCGGTACGAAGTGCTAATGTCGCGTCCTGTCTGCGAAAGACCAAACTGAACATAGAGGTCTGCCCTGAGTCCTGCATTAGCCTTTGCATACGAGAGATTGCTTTCACTCTCCTTGATGATGCGCTTGTAGTATTCGGGATCAGGACTGTTTTCAAGTGCCAGTTGTAGAGCCTTTGCCAACGGTACTTCAAACTGAGGAACGATCTCTGGCATGATGAGTTTCAGTTCGGTGTCTTGTTCCAGAGCAAGGAAAGAACGAACCGACTGCATCACTTCTTTTAGATTGATTTCTGCATCCATCACATTGGTCTCTTCGTTGAGTCGGTTGATTTCGAGTTGCAGCATCTCGTTCTCCGTTATGGTTCCAATCTTGTATCGACCTTGTGCCATGCTGTAGAGTGTGTCGGCAGATGCAAAGTTTTGTCGAGCCATATCGAGTTCTGTTTGAGCAGAGGCAAGTAAGAAGAAATAGTTGCAAGCCGTGGCAGAAATGATTTCGAGTGTCTCGGCATACTGTTTCTTCGCTTCACGATAGCGGATAGGTTCAATGCGTTTGTCCCACTTCAAGGAGTTGTAGCCGAAGAGACTCTGCTCATAACCAATGACAAGAGGTTGAGAACTATAAGCCGTCGTCTTGTTCTGAAACTCATCAAGTCGGTTGAGCGTACTCTTGAGGAAAAGGCTTCCGCCCGTCCAACTGATGTTTTGGTTTACCTTCAGCGTGAGGTCGGCACCAAACTGATTCTGCTTGATGAACATTGCCGTTCCGTCCGACTGTGTTATCTTGTTCATCTCCTTATTAATATAAGGTGAGGAAGATAGTGTAATCGAAGGCAAATAGTTTGCACGAAAGTAGCGGTAGTTCCAATAGGCAGAGAGGAAAGTGTTGCGTGCGCTTTGTGCTGATGGAGATTGTCGCTGTGCAAGCTCTTTCATTTCTTCCAACCCAAGCACAAGAGTATCGGCACTCGTTGCATCTATGCCTTTGCAAAAAGCAAACGTGAGCATTAAACATATAATTCTTTTCATTGTCGGAGTATTTTTTGATGATGCAAAGGTACTCTCCATATATAAAAGAACAATGGAATTTTCTCCCTCCAAATGCAGATTGTATGAAAATCATACACAATACTGTATGAAAATCATACACTTTTTGCCAGGAGATATAAAAATTATGAATTATGAATTGTGAATTATGAATTAAAACCTTTATCTTTGCGCTATGAATACAAACTATGGAACAATACTTGTTGTGGATGATAATCCTGCCATCCTTACTGCAGTGAAGATTTGTCTCGATGGTGTGTTTGAACGCATCATCACACTGTCCAAGCCTGATGCCATCCTGCCTACTATCCAGCAGGAGCATATTGACGTGATACTTCTCGACATGAATTTCACACTCGGTGTGAACTCAGGACAAGAGGGCATGATATGGCTCACGACCATTCACCGCAAGCATCCTGATATTCCTGTCATTTTGGTAACAGCATATGCAGATGTGCAACTTGCCGTGAGAGGATTGAAGAATGGAGCCGTGGATTTCGTGACCAAACCTTGGGACAATGATGACCTCATCCGCAAGCTCAAAGATGCAATCGACAAAACAAAGGAGGTAGTGCCTCTTGACGAACTTGAGAAGGAGCATATCAAGAAAGTGGTGGATAAGTGTCATGGAAACATGAGCAAGGCAGCAGAACTGCTTGGCATTACCCGTCAGACATTATACAAAAAGTATCAGCAATGATTATCGTGTGCATCATATTGCCTATCATATTAGGTGTAGGTTTTGCCATCTATCGCCATCAATGCTTGTTGAAGGACAGGGCGCAACTGATGCGTGATGCCATACGCCATCACGACTTCATGTTTCGCCTTCCAACTAAAGGGTTGTTGTTTGGTGAAAAGGCATTGCAGGAAGCACTCAACGATATGGGACAAGACATTCAGAGACTTGTTGCACACAATGAAGTTGAGTCATGGCAACGACTCACTCGTGTGCTCACTCACGAAATCATGAATGCAACAACTCCTATTCAAAGCATCAGCCAGGCATACCTTGCCAATCCCAACATAAAGGGTACAATGTATGAAGAAGGCATACGAGCAATACATGACACAAGTATGGGACTCGCGTCATTTGTTGACAGTTACAGAAAGTTGACTCAGTTACAAGAACCTATACTTGAGGACATGAATGTGCTTAAATTCACTAATTCTGTAGTTACTCTTTATCCTGACATAATATGGCATGTAGATATTCCGTCTGACCTGACATTCAAAGCTGACAGTAATCTCTTTCGCCAAGTGTTCATCAATCTGGCAAAGAATGCTATTGAGGCAGGTGCCAACACCATAGGTATAAGTTGGGATGGCAGACTATTCATCAGCAACAACGGACATACTATTTCGGATGATGTTGCACGCGAGATTTTCATTCCTTTCTTCACAACTAAGACCACAGGCTCTGGTATAGGCCTTTCTCTTTCCCGACAGATACTTATGATGCAAAATATGTTGCTGACACTTGCAGAACATCCTTTGTATGGATATAATGTCACATTCATTATAGACATAGAGAGATGATGCAGATCCTTGTGTTTTTACTTAGAAGATAACAGACCTGTATTGTTGTTTATATGACTGCTCTTCGCAGGCTTGCGTCTATGCTCACCCATGATTGACGCATTGATTTCCTCATCTGTCTGAGGAATCCCATTCTTGCGGTTAACCTCAAGCCACTTGTCTATCTCATCAAGGTAGAGCACCCATCTCTTGCCAGGCTTTGTGCCGGGTATCTCACCCTCTGCAAGCTTCTGGTATATCGTACCAAGCGGAATGTTTGTGTATTCCGCCATCTGCTCTGGTGTCATTGGCTTGTGCCTGCTCTCTCTCTTCGGCTGTGCCATTCCTCTTCTGAGTTCTGACACCATTGCCTTCAAGCCCAATACTTCATCCAGAAGCTGGGCTACGATCTTTGGAAGGTCGTTGAATGTTATTTCTGTTTCTCTCATCTGATTTCTGCGACTGTTTTTTGAAATCGCGGTGCAAAGTAACGCAATGGTACTGCCGTGACTGTATTAATCACCAATCATTTTCAGAAAACCTATCACTCACAGAACATTCATGAATAATAGCGAACAACCGTGAACAAGCCTTCGTTTCATGCCTGCCTTATAATCCTCAAGGCAGAATTTTCCTTTGATAATGAAACTCGTATGAATCCGGGTCCGGTCTGTCAAGCTTGATTCTTCCCTTGCGAGGCTCGACAGTGAAGTTCTTGACGGTGTCAATCTCAATGCCAGTAAACTCCATAGGGAACAGCGACATTGCAAACAGTGCTCTTGCATATCCGTCATATCCGTTCTCCCTTCCAAGCCGTTCGCCTATATTCCAGATGAAATGGCGAAGCTCGATAGTTGAAAGCTTCACCTTCAGGTTTGCTGACTTTGGAGCATAGTATGGATCATCTGCCCACTTGACTATCTCCTGACAGAAGGAAGGCATGTCCTCTTCCTTCATGAAGCATGACATCGTATAGTGCACATATTCAATGATGGCAGCCAATACTCTTGACCTCTCTGCCTCAAGTTCTGCCATATACTCTTCGTTACGCTGAGTATATGCTTCTGATGACAGCACGGGAATCTTCGCATCTTTCCGTATCACACATTCCTCCTGCTTAACATATTCCATAGTCTGCATTGGTTGAGCAGATTCTTTTGATTGCATAGTTTCTGTTGCTTCCTCTGATTCTTTTGCTTCAACAGTTACCTTGCTGTCATTTGATTCTAATGATTCCAATGGTTCTATTTCTTCATCTGCTTCATGAGCATTGCCTTGAATCACATCTACAAATGATTCTCGTGTTTGCATCGCAATGCTTGTTTGTTCGGAATTACTAGGGGGAGTTGGATTGATGGCTATAGTCGTTTCTATTGTATTTTTAGAAGGGTTTACCTCTTCTGATTCTATGAATTCCTTTACTACAACGTCTGCGGTATCTTCAACCGTATGCCCATATTTGCCGAATGGCTTTGACAACGTTACCGAAACCTTGAACATACAGCTGATGCATGTAATCATATACAGGAACACTGTATAGTACACCATAGCCTGCAATGCGAATGAAACGAAAAATACGCATAGTTCAAAGGATGGATTTCCATCTAACTGAGTCCCGATTCTCAATGCGGCAAGAGTCGAGATGACCAGCATAATGGTACATGGGAATCCCCATACCAGACACCACTCGCAAGGAGTAATGCCACATGCCCTTGAGGCATGTTTCTTTCTCTCATTCTTATTCATAATATTGACAATTTATGTAAGTGAAATTTGCCTGAGCTTGCTCCCCGAAGGAACCTCGCAGAGGAGGCACCTAATGTATTAACAGATGTTAATGCGTATTAGGCTACGCAATTTGAAAATTGCAGTGCCGAATATGCGTTAATGGATGTTAACGGGAATTAGGCTTCCTGATTTAAAAATCAGGCTCGAATTACATGATTTCTTGGCTGATGAAAATCAGGTTGGGCAACCTTTAAAAAGTATTAAAACCAAAACCTAATGTCATCAGTTTCTGTTTAAGGACAAGTGCTACTTTTTGTTGCATAACTGTCCCGAAAATGTACTTCATCTGCTCACGGCAGGCGAGCAAGCTCGCTATATGGGATGCCTCTCAAGAGGGGAAATCCCGGACTCTTCTCATTTGGCATGATTTCCTTGTTGTTTGCTGTTATTTGTGATTATCGCTGAAAACGTTGGCAAAGGTATATAAAATAATGAGAACCACAAGAAAATGGTTCTCATTACGCTTTGTTTTTCGCTGTTGTTCCTCGCTTGGTTCTATTTTGATATGCCAATAGGACCAAGTAAACAGGCGACTGAGATTCAGTCTTGACCTACGACTTTCATCTTTGGCGCACCCTTTGGCTTGAGTGTGATTCTGTTAACGGACTCACGCTTTCTGTCGTCAGACATGTCGGAATAGATCTGGGTCGTTGACACGTTCTTGTGCGCAAGCATCTTCTGGACAATATAGATGCTTGTGCCAGCATCCACCTGAAGCGAGCCGAATGTGTGGCGCGAGCAGTGGTATGTTATGTCCTTTGTGATGCCTGCAGCCTTCAACCACTTGGGAAGGTCTGTCTGTGTAAGACTGCTCTTTAATCCTGGGAACACAAGGCCTGTCTGGCATTGCTTGGTTTGGTCTTTTCTCACAGGATTCTCTACGTTATCCGTATTGTTCTCGAACCCTATGAGTTCAAGCGCCTCGTCACTTATAGGGTTGTTGACGAACTGCTTTGTCTTTATCATGCGCACGGTAATGTACATCCCGCCATCGCCGTATGGCTGTATCTTCTCCCATGTAAGTGCCTTCACGTCACTGAAGCGGAGACCTGTAAGGCATGAGAAAAGGAATGCCTTCTTCAGCACTGGCGATGTGCATGGAGTCTCGGCAAGTCGGATGAGCTCATCTTGTGAGAGATGCTCCTTCCTTGTAGGAATCTTCTCTATCTTGTCAAGATAAGGGTTGGGGTTCTCCTGAATCTTGTGGTCTCTGTATGCGGTGTGGAGCACTCCGCGGAATGAGGACCAGTAGAGCGATGCCGTGTTTATGTGAAGTCTCTTAGGCACCTTTGTCGACTTTGATGAGAGTGCCTCTGTAAGGAGATACTCACGGAACTTGATGCACAAATCGACATTTATCTCCATGAAGGTGCACTTGTTCTCTGTGAATCGGACAAAGTGCTCGTATGCCTGGACAGTGCGTGCATTACGCTTCTCTGCCAGTTTCTTGAAATACTCAAGGAAGCTTCCACTCATCTTCTCCCTGTCGAAGAAGTCATACCTTTCATTGACTATGCTCTCGTAGCGTCGGCATCGGATTGCCTCTGCCTTCTCGGTCATGCGTTCATTATAGTCTCTCTCCCTCTGGTTCCTTGGCTTGGCAAAGATGTATATGCCAAGTGACTCATGCTTCATGATCTTCATGGTTGACTCGTCCCTGTAGCCGGGATAGTAGTCTAGATAGAAGCTGAGCTGCGTGCCGTTCTTGATCTTGCGGGTACGCAAAGTTACAGTCTTGCAAATGTTAGTCATTCTGTTTTGTTATCCATTAATTGTTAATACTCTGGGTGAACTTGAATTTCACGGTGCAAAGGAACTGAAATATTATATCGTGATAATAGTGAAATTCCGTTATTTTCTGATAATTCCCAAAACTCTGCATTATCACTCGATGATTGTGGTTATTATGGAAATTGGTTCTGAAAATATAATGTCATCACGATTTTTCTCCTTGTTATTTTACCTTGTTCCTCCGTATTCCGCTTAAAAGTTTGTCAACATCTGTCTTGAGGAAATAGTTTCTTCTGCCGACAGAAGTGAAGCATATTCCATTCTGCCTGGCAAAAGCAACTGCAATACTCTTGCTGATGCAGAACATGTCTGCAAACTGGGTGAGTGTATAGTGGTTCTCGCATTCTGCTTTTTGGGAACAAGAACTAATATGCTGCTCTATATGGGTCTTTGAGCAATGCTTCTTGCCATTGATCATTTGTGTTGGAATATTATGACGATAGATGATGGTTCTGATTGCAGCATTGCTTTTGCCGAAGAAATGTTCTGCATCCTTGTAGGTCATCCATTCGATATTGTCTGTTGTGGTGATGGCAACATCTTTTGATAGTGTCAAGGGTACATTTGCCTTGAAGACATCTTCCAACTTGGACTTGGAATAGTAGGTCTTTCCGGCAACTCTACAAGTAGGAATGGAATTGAGCCTTACTCTATTATATATAGTAGTGTTGCTCACATGGAATCTCTCAACGGCTTCTTCTATAGTGATGAAGTCATCAGCAGAGAATGGAATCTCGGAAGAACTTGCTGATACAGATGGGTTGCGTCTTGGAGTTCCTGCAGGTATTACCCTGTAATATGGATTAGATGAAAGCAGGGTGTCAATGTCACTTCTGCGAATGAAGGACATTCTGCTGCTTATGCGTGAAGCGGAGAGTTTGCCTTCCGCTACAAGCTTATAGATGTATTGACGGGAACATCCCATGAGGACTGCCGCCTTTGAGAATGTGAGATAGTCTGCATTGGAGACATTGACAATGGGTTCCAATGCAGAATTGAGAGCTTCCTTCTTGGTAAGGGTAATCTCTGCACAGGTGATGGTGCAGAATCGCTGAGCGTCGTTAGAGGGCTTGAACATACGTCCGCAGCACTCGCATTTCTTCATTTTTGACATGATAGTGCATTTTTTGATTATACAACAAACTGAATTGTGTACTCTATGCGAGTGTAAATGCGCGTAAAAGGCGGTCAACCATTGTCAACTGTGTAAAGAAGGCCACAGGATAATGACGAAAGGAAAAGGGATTCAGAGGGCAGAAGGATGATGTCAACTGTCGTATCGTGTTGTCATCCGTTGTCAACTAAATCAAGTGTGACGCTCGACAAAGATTTGAAAGCATCAAAAACACATGTCAACGCTTGTCAATGTTAGTCTGCCATGGTAAACTGGCTCAAGATTGTCACATGTCCTATTCCTCATCCTGGAAGCCATGCCTGCCTTGTCTTTGGATGTCAGCGCATGTTCTCCCTTGTCAACTGTTTCCAAGTTCGTCACAGACGTTACCCAATTGACTGCGCAAAAATACATCGCGGTAGAAATACGTTGCAAAAGTATGGGATTTATATGAAACTACCAAAATCAGTCGGCGAAGTGTTAAAATTAAACAACCATTGATAATCAATACTTTATCAATGGTTGTTTATGGTTGTTTTTGGATATTTTGATGCTTATAAATACATATATACTATTTTTCTAATCACCTGTTATTAGAAATATATTTATTATATATATATTATAAGAGGTTTTAAAAACTACCTGGTAGCATCGTAGCATTGTAACATTGTAGCAAGTCATATTCACACTATCAATGCGAAAACAGCAATTATTGCTCTGAAAAAGTCTTCCGCAAAAATGAGTGAAAAGTTCCGCAGGTTTGAGGTCATTCTTCCGCAAGAATGAGGTCAAACTTGCGGAAGACTTTTAAAGGACTTACCTATAAGAATTTCCAAAGTAATATGTGCTTCTGCTTATATTGCTTTAGTACGAAATGATTAATAAGCAAATGAGGCTTGTTCAGAAGTGACAAGCCTCATTTTTGTTTCTATACAATGCTACAATGCTACGATGCTACCTTGATAGTTTATTATTTTATTTCTTCCCATAATCTTCATCGACTTTTACGAAGGCACTGACGAGGACGGTGATGATGCAGCATGCCATAACCCAGAGGAAGAAGTGGGGATAGCCGAAGGTGTCGCATAGTTTGCCCGCAAACATTCCTGGTATCATCATGCCGAGTGCCATGAGACCAGTGCAGAGGGCATAGACTGATGTGCTGTTTTCGCCACGAGCGAAATAGACGAGATAGAGGGTGTAGGCTGTGAATCCAAATCCATAACCGAACTGCTCGATGAAGACACACGAGTTGATGAGATAGATGTTTTGTGACTGGAAATAGCTCATGTAGATATACACTGCATCAGGAAGCGAGATGGAAAGCACCATAGGCCACAACCATTTCTTGAGACCATGTGCCGAGACTACAAAACCACCAATAAGACCTCCGAGAGTGAGTCCGATGATACCAACAGTGCCATAAACAAATCCGACGGTCTCGTTGCTGAGACCTAAACCACCCTTGTCGAGAGGATCGAGCATGAAGGGTGTTGCCATCTTGCCAAGTTGGGCTTCAGGGAAACGGAAAAGAAGAATGAAGAGGATGGCGAAGATAACCTGCGGTTTAGTGAAGAAGATAGTGACTGTATGCACAAACTCCGAGAGTGTCTTACGAATGATAGTAGTGATACTTGTGTCGGAGAGCTGGACCTTATCATCTGGGACAAGTGTGCGACGATGCCAGAGAGAGAAACTCATAAACACCAATGCGAGGAATGCAAGGACTATGCCCCACCCTACGGTGACCTTACCTTCGAGAGAAGGGAGAAGTTTCTTGTCTCCAAAGAATGGACCACCCTCCGTCATCCAACCATAGAGCATGACAAGGATGCCCTGAACAAAGATGTTGCCAATGCGATAGAAGGTGTTGCGAATGCCTACATAGAACGCCTGGTCGTTGGAGTTAAGAGTAAGGATATAGTAACCATCGGCAGCAATGTCGTGGGTGGCACTCGAAAATGCCATCAACCAGAAGAAGGCAAGGGAGAGTTGCAGCCAATAGGCAGTGTTCAGGGTGAAGGCTACACCAGCAAGTGCAATGCCGATGAGAGTCTGCATAGTGAGAATCCACGACTTCTTAGTGCCGAAGGCATCAAGGATAGGACTCCAGAGGGGTTTGATAACCCAGGGAAGATAGAGCCACGAGGTGTAGAGGGCGAGGTCGGTGTTTGACATGCCCATATTCTTGTAGATGATGGTGGAAAGAGTCATCACCACAGCGTAGGGAATGGCTTCGGCGGTATAGAGCGTAGGAACCCAAGAGTATGGTTTGGTAGTTTTCATTGCTGATGTTTATTGAGAGGGAGTTTTGTACGAATGTGGAGAATGATGAGAACGAGCCACGCAAGGGGGGCAAGTGCCGCATCGATAGTGAAGAAGATACGGAAACCGAGTCGCTGACAGAGGAGTCCGCTGACAGCCATCGGTATGAACATTACTGCTGCAATGAGGGGAATGTAGAACACTCCGATGGTATTGCGATAGCGTTCGCCAGAGATGGAACGAACGAAGGCGTGACATATATTGAGTCCGAACCCAAAGAAGAGTTGGGCAAGAAGACACATGGAACAGATGGCAGGGAGGTGGTCAACGAGTGGGTCGTGTGCCATGAACATATAGAAGACTGGCGAGAGGGTGAGAGGAACTACCATCCACCAGAACATGGTGCGAGTGCCATAGCGGCGAAGGAGTTGACGACCAGTGAGGATGCCTACACCAAAGGCGATGACTCCGATGGTTCCCTGTGCAAATCCTAACTCTGGAATGGAGCAGTCGAGTCCGCCATCCTTAGCACGAGCAAGAAGGAAGAACACACGAGTGAAGAACATCAGTGACTGCGGAAGGAGCAGGAAGAAGAGGGAGAGGATGATATGCTGGGAATAAGGCTGTTTCTTGATGCGTTCAAGTACACGAAGTTCGGCAGAAACAGTGTTGCGGATGGTCTCGTAGCGATGTGGATTCTGCACAAGAGGGTTCTTGAGAAGAACGACATTGAGCAGAGAGAACAACATGAAACCGCCCGCAATGATGTAGCACTCCATAGACCACGCAAGGCGTTTGGTAAGCACTTCGGTAGGCATACGGAAGATGACCTCAAGTGAGCCTACGAACATGATAAGCACTCCGTAGGTAAGTACGGTGGTGGTGATGGAGGCAAATATCTTGTTGCGATTGAAGATGTTCTGGAGTCGTGGATGGAGCATTCCATCATAGAACATACGACCAAGAATGTCGTGCCAAGCACAGAGGGACGATATAACGAAGGTGATGATGAACATGAGGAACACACTGCCAGTATAGTAGTGGATGCACACCTCAAGAAGCATAAGGAAAAGGAAGATGAGCATTTCGCAAAGATGAATGCGCTGCTTGAAGTTGCCCGCAGCACTTACCCTATGGCGGAAGAAGGAACGCAGAACATACGGAACAAAGAGGAGGGAGGAATAGAGAGCAGACATAGCCATACTCTCGCCAAACTGAAGGAACATCAGCAGGGCGACAAACGTGATGACTGTCGTAGGTATCTCCTCGGCAGCCACGAGAGTAGGAATCCACAGGAATGGGTTATGCTTATGTCTTACCACTTTGTCTGTATTTTAGAATTAGGATAATAATGAGAAAGTATCTGCTGGTACGTGAAACCCTTGTCGCCCATGACGGCAGCACCTATCTGGCAGAGTCCTACTCCATGTCCCCACCCCTTGCCATGAAGGATGAAGGAATGGTCGGTACGCTCGACGGTGAAGGCAGAGGAATAGAGATGGGAAGGGGACAACCACTTGCGTATCTCAAGTTCTTTGCCTACGGTCATGGTGCGCTTGGTGCCACGGATGGTGAGTTCGATGATACGACCAGAAGGACCAACCTTAACTGGTGTGAGTTCAAGGACTTGTCCGAAGTCTATTCCACTCTTACGAGAGATGAGAGAGGACAGTTCGGGGAAGGTATATTCGACGGTCCAACGATAGAAATCGACAGTCTCCTGGTCGTAGCCATTGAGGACCTGAGAGAGAATACGAATGTTACGAGTGTTGCAGTATGGGTCTGCCTTAGTGATGAGATAAGGATGGTGAGTGTCGTCCCAGCAACTCTCGTACTGCTCAAGAACACCACCACAGCACTTGGAGAAGCGTGCATCGCAAACGGTGTCGTTGTAGATGAGGACCTCGCCACGAGTGTCACGAATGACATCGCTGACCTTTGCCCATCGCTCAGCATCCTGGCGGGCTCGTGATATGCCCTGATAACGCTGGCAGTGGTCGTCGGCACATACATCAAAGAGTGTATGGTCGTCGTGGTCGTACCAGCGAATGAGGGAATGGGGAGTGATATGCGATATGGTGTTCTGAGAATTCTTGGTAGTGGTGATGCGATTGAGCAACCAACTGCGAGAGATGACAGCATGTGCCTTGAGAAATTCGGGTGATGCACTGCCACTCATCTCACTTGAAATGACAGAGAGAAGATAGTCCTCGACATCTATTTCATTTATGGCACGAACCATACCGTTCTCTATGATGAAATGGAGAATGCCGTGAAAGGTCTGCGACTCTGTGCGCTGCCAATGAAACCCTATACCTATAACTACATCGTGCAATGTGAAAGGGGAAGAGGAATCGAGGTTGAAGGAGAAAGCGGACTGAGACACACCATCGCAATGAAGAAGTCCATCTTTATAATATATAAGGTGGTCGGCTCCAGAAACGCTGAAACGAATCTCTGGAGCAAGGAGTATGCCAACCTTTACACGAGGCATCATAGGCTTGAACCTTTCATTCGTTTGATGATTTCTGTCTCTTCAGAATGGGAGATGCCACACTCTGAGATAATCTGTTCTGCCTTCTGGGCAGTCATAGCCATGAAGTCGTCCTTGCGAGGAGTGATGATGAGACCACCCATGTCGAGTGCTCCAGGACTAACGATGCACTGCTCCTTGCCCTCAGCATAGAAGCAATCAGGACGATGCTTGGTGCGAGGAATGATGATGGAGACAATACACTTGTTGTTGCTGTAGGCACACTGCTTCATGAATGAAAGGATATTCATTCGTGGTTCAATCTCGCCATCAGGTACTATTATCGAATTGTACAACTTGCGGAAAAGGAATTCGTTTGCCTCTGGAGTGAGAGACACAACGGCAAATGCTGGGCAGAGGTAATCACGAATGACATAGATACCCATCTCTTCGGTGAGGTTTTCGAGTCTGCTTGCCTCAATGAACTCATCATCGCTGATAGGATAAAGGCGTGATGTGGTGCGCATATACTTGCTCTCGTAATCCTTCTCAAGAGGTATGATGCCACGAGAACCTGCCTGGAAGTGCATGTGGTCGGGAGCGGAAGCACCGCACATAGGACCATTGTAGAAGACAAGAAGGTCGTCGAGCGAAACGGTGATTCGCATCATATCGGCATAGTTAGGAAGGATTTGCTGTGGAGTATGATAGCGTTTCGCAATGGTGAAATGGCGAGGGAGAATTGGGAAAGGATTGACCAAGAGATGGTAGAGCGAGAGCATAGGAAGGGAGTCCTGCTCTTCGGGACGATTGACCTCGCAAAGGAAACAAGGGCGCTCGGCAATGGACTTCTTGTCAATCTTGCAACCAGTGGAAGTGATGCGTGCAGGATTGTACTGTGCAGCGATGTAGTTGTTGTCGAAAAGAAGTGATTTGTTGTTTACATTCTTGAGGTCATTGTATCGACGACGAGCATCAGGCCAATGGTCAAGTTGACTGCGGAAGAGGGAACGAGCATCATCAATAGTGGCTTCGCGAGACCAGAACTCATTGAGACGACGGCGTTCGATGATTTCCATTGTGCGGAGCATGTCCTTATAGACATTATTCTGATTTATCTTTTCCTGTGAAAGGGCTGCATCACTATTGCCCTCCCATCGACGACAAAGATAGACTTCATCGTAGATACGACCAATGTGGTACTTACGAGAGAAGGCAAGACCAAGTGCATAGTCCTCGCCATAACTTGTATTTGGAATAGATGTCTTGCGAAGGAGAGGGGTGAAGAATGCTCGTGGAGCACCAAGTCCATTGATGCGAAGAGCATTGTTGCGACCATTGTCGTCGGTCCATTCCTTATGGTCGATAATGCCAGGAGGAAGAGTGTTGAGCTGGAAGTCGCACATTCGGTAGGAACCAATGACCATAGCACAACCTTCGGCATAGAACTTGTCAACAATCTTCTGAAGAGTGTCGGTACCACTATAGAGGTCATCGCTATCGAGCTGAACAGCAAAACGACCACAACGCTCATCATGAATGGCTACACTCCAACATCCACCAATGCCAAGGTCCTTGCGTGAAGGAATGATGTGGACACAACGGTCGTCAGAGGATGCAATACGGTCAATAGCCTCTGTGGTGCCATCGGTAGAGAAATTGTCAACTACGATGACATTGAACTTAAAGTTAGTTTGCTGAGAAAGAGCAGAACGGATGGCATCTTCGATGGTTCGAACACGATTGCGAACAGGAATGATGACAGATGCTTCGTGTTCAAAGTCATCACGCTTAGGGTCGATGAACGAGATGCTATGAGGGTCCATGTAAGCACCAATCTTCTTGACATGGTCGGTGAACACCTGTTCCTTCTCAATCTGCACAACACGATTGCGAGGATCGACATAGTCGAACTGCTTCTCACCACTCTTACGAAGGTCATTCTCCTCTTCGGTATAGAGATATTCACGAAGATGGAAGAGCGGATTGGTACGCTTGTGACGAAGAGAATAGAGATGGAGTCCGTAGAACGCTGAATACTTCAATTCTGGGAATGCCTGTTCTGCAATGTAGTTCTTCAACACCAGAGAATTGATGAGTACAAGCGAACCAAAATCAAAGTCATCACGAACACTACCATAGAAACAGTCGGTCACTGGAGTGGTAATAACTTCCCCACCCTTTACAGAGTAATGGTCATAGTAAAGAATGGAAGCATCGATGTTGGTTGCTACGGAATAGGAACGACCAGCAAGATTGTATCCTAATGTGAGATGGAGAGTCTTGGTGTAGAGAAAGAAATACTCTGACTGGACAGTTTCGGAGATAGTCACATAAGTGGAAAGACTCACAAGACTATCGACAGAAATGACCTGTGCATCGGAGACTGTAACTTCTTTGCCTCCTAATGCAAGGATGAAAATGTTATTGATATTTCTTTCTGCACGAAACTGGTCAACTATATTTTGGGTTGTTTCTTCATCAATGTAGGGAATGAAGCAATCAATGCCTTTTTGCATAGAATATATAATTTAGGTATGTAAAATCTTAACATTTTAATGCAAATATAATGGTTTAATATTTTCAAAACAAAAAATCTATGGATATTTTACAATTATAATCAAGTTTTTCTTTAACTTTGCAAAAAATAATAATTGTAGAAGCATTATTGAAAACAAAACAATCCGTCATTATATGAATAAAGAACGAGAACAGGAAGGATTGATGGCACTGGGCAAAAAGACTGAATACAAACAGGATTATGCGCCAGAAGTGCTTGAAGCATTCCAAAACAAACATCCAGAGAATGACTACTGGGTGCGTTTCAACTGTCCTGAATTTACAAGCCTATGCCCTATCACTGGTCAACCAGACTTTGCTGAGATACGCATTTCTTATTTGCCAGACGAGAAGATGGTGGAAAGTAAATCCTTGAAGTTGTATCTGTTCTCATTCCGCAATCATGGCGACTTTCACGAAGACTGCGTGAACAAGATAATGAAGGACCTCATCAAACTGATGAATCCAAAGTATATTGAGGTGACTGGTATTTTCACTCCTCGAGGTGGAATCAGCATATATCCATACGCAAACTATGGTCGTCCAGGAACAAAATATGAGGAGATGGCAAACTACCGACTCATGAACCATGATTTGAAGTAAGACGACGAAAAAGAGGATATGATAGAAAAACATATAGTACTTGAGGACATCGACCTTGTTACCTTTTACGGTGTAAACAATCTGCACTTGCAGATGATCAAGGCCCTCTATCCGAAACTTCGCATCGTTGCAAGAGGCAATGTAATCAAGGTGATGGGTGATGAAGAAGAGATGTGTGCGTTTGAGGAGAACATCGAGAAGATGCAAAAGCATTGTGCAAAGTATAACTCCTTGAACGAAGAAACAATACTCAGCATTGTCAAAGGCGAACAAAACAATTCTGTCACAGACGGAACAGCTATCTGCTACTCCGTGACAGGCAAGGCAATATCGCCTCGTTCGGAAAATCAGCAGAAGTTGCTGCAAGCATACAACGAGAACGATATGTTGTTTGCCATAGGACCTGCTGGTTCTGGAAAGACATACGTCAGTATTGCTTTGGCTGTGAGAGCATTGAAGAATAAGGAAATAAGGAAGATAATCCTTTCTCGTCCTGCCGTAGAAGCAGGTGAGAAACTCGGTTTTCTGCCAGGAGATATGAAAGATAAAATCGACCCTTATCTTCAACCACTTTATGATGCTTTGCAGGATATGATTCCTGCACAAAAACTGAATGAATACATGGAGCAGAATGTCATACAAATTGCTCCTCTTGCCTTTATGCGTGGTAGAACACTGAACGATGCTGTTGTGATTCTGGATGAAGCACAGAACACTACCACACAGCAAATAAAGATGTTCCTTACTCGTATGGGACAAAACACAAAGATGATTATCACTGGTGATATGACTCAGATTGACCTCCCCCACTCTGTGAAATCAGGATTGAAGGAGGCTCGTGAGGTTCTTGCTGGAGTGAAAGGCATAGCGTTTGTCGAGATGAATGATAAGGATATTGTTCGTCACAAACTCGTTACTCGAATTGTTAATGCTTATGATAAGCACGACAAGGAAATGGCAGAAAAGCGAAGACTGGAAAAAGAACAAGAACGCTTAATTGGTAACGATAGTAAAGGAACGGGATTTGTGACTTTCAAAAACAAATAGTAATTAGAAATTCAGATATAAACAATTATAACAAATTATGAACTCATTAATTCGTACTGATTACAACTTCCCAGGACAGAAGGGAGTTTATCGCGGCAAGACTCGCGACTGTTACTTTATCGGTGATGACCTTATGGTAATGATTGCAAGTGACCGTATTTCTGCATTTGATGTCGTACTTCCAAAGGGTATTCCTTTCAAGGGACAGGTTCTTAACCAGATTGCTGCTAAGTTCCTCGATGCAACTACAGACATCTGTCCAAACTGGAAACTTGCTACTCCAGACCCACAGGTGACTGTTGGTCTTAAGTGTGAAGGTTTCAAGGTTGAAATGATTATTCGTGGCATCCTTACTGGTTCTGCATGGCGTGACTACAAGAATGGTTGTCGTGAAATCTGTGGTGTGAAACTTCCTGAAGGAATGCGTGAGAATGAGCGTTTCCCAGAACCAATCATCACTCCTACTACAAAGGCTGATGAAGGTCATGACCTCAATATCTCGAAAGAAGAAATCATTGCTCAGGGCATCGTTTCAAAGGAAGATTACGAAGTGATGGAAGACTACACTCGTAAACTTTTTGCTCGTGGTCAGGAAATAGCAGCACAGCAGGGTCTTATCCTCGTTGATACAAAGTACGAGTTTGGTAAGCATGACGGTAAGGTTTACCTTATCGATGAGGTTCACACTCCAGACTCTTCACGCTATTTCTATGCTGAAGGTTACGAAGAGAAGTTTGAGAAGGGCGAACCACAGAAGCAACTCTCTAAGGAATTTGTTCGTCAATGGCTCATCGACCACAACTTCATGAATCAGCCAGGTCAGACAATGCCAGAAATTACTGATGAATATGCAGAGTCGGTTTCAGAGCGTTACATCGAACTTTACGAAAACATCATCGGTGAGAAGTTTGATAAGTCTGACATCGGTGATGACATTGCTGGTCGCATCGAAAAGCGTGTAAATGAATATCTTGCAAGCAGATAATGTATAAGCAAGAGAACATAAAACCATATAAATCGGAAGGTAGTAAGCGTGAGCAGGTTGAGAAGATGTTCGACAACATAGCTCACTCTTACGACCTTTTGAATCATACACTCTCATTTGGTATTGATAAGCATTGGAGAAACAAAGCAATCAATTACCTCAAACCGTATATCACCAAGTCTGGTAGCATTCTCGACATTGCTACTGGTACTGGTGATTTTGCTATTCTTGCATATAAGAAACTTCATCCTTCGCAAATCATTGGTTGTGATATTAGCGAAGGAATGATGAATATAGGAAGAGAGAAAGTACAAAAACTTGGTTTGGAACAGACAATAACTTTCCAAAATGAAGACTGCGGGAATATGTCGTTTGATGACAATAAATTTGATGCTGTCATCTCTGCTTTTGCACTTCGAAACTTCCAGAACCTTGATGAATGTCTCATGGAGATGCATCGAGTACTGAAACCAGGAGGACATCTCAGCGTTGTTGACCTATGTACTCCAGTTTCTTTCCCAATGAAACAACTATTCTATATATATAAAAAGGTGGTAATGCCTACTCTGGGCAAACTACTTTCAAAAGATGCCACAGCCTACTCTTATCTTCCAGATACTATGGATGCGGTGCCTCAAGCTGAAGCAATGCAGAACATAATATCAAAGGCGGGATTTAAGAACGCAAACTACAAGCGTCTTCTTTTTGGTATGTGCATCCTTTATACAGCAGAAAAAAATGGATAAATACGGACTTGTTGGCTACCCTCTTGGCCATTCATTCTCAAAGAATTTCTTCAATGATAAGTTTGAAGGTGAAAAGATTGATGCTGAGTATCTCAATTTCGAGATACCAAGTATTGATGAATTTCCACAGATAATTGAAAATAATCCAAATCTTCGTGGTTTGAATGTCACTATTCCATACAAGCAGTTAGTGATGAACTACCTTGATGATGTTGCTCCAGAAGCAAGAGCTATCGGTGCGGTAAATGTGATTAAGGTTGAACATACGGGAAAGACACCAAAACTGATAGGATACAACTCTGATGTTATTGGTTTCACTCGCAGTATCGAGCCACTCCTTAAACCTCATCACAAGAAAGCTCTTATTCTTGGAACTGGTGGTGCTTCAAAAGCCATCAAGTATGGGCTTGAGAAACTCGGCATTGAACCTCTCTTCGTTTCGAGAACAAAGAAAGATAAATGTATTACTTATGATGACATCAACGAAGAGGTACTTCGAGAATACGAAGTGATTGTCAACTGTTCGCCAAAGGGAATGTATCCTCATAATGACGAATGTCCAAACATTCCATACGAATACTTAAATTATAATAATCTGTTATACGACCTTGTCTATAATCCTGATGAAACATTATTCATGAAAAAGGGAAAAGAACGAGGTGCACAGGTAAAGAATGGACTTGAAATGTTGCTTCTTCAAGCAATAGCTGCTTGGGAGTTTTGGAACTAAGATTGACGCATTATTCTTCAATTTTGTTCTATTCTTACCTATAAATACACTTTTTAAATCAAAAAATATATTTTTTGAGACAAAAGTTTTGCAGAATAAAAAACAAACCGTAAATTTGCATTGTAAATAAAGTAATTTTTTCAGAGTTAGTTTTTCATAGTATTAGTTCAATTGTATTTTATTTTAATGAAATACTTTGACAAGAACAGCAGGATATGTGAATACCCTGCTGCTTTTTGTATATATATGTATGAAGAATTACTATTTCTTAATCTTCTTTTTCTTCAATTCCTCAGCAATAGCCCATTGAACTGCTGCACCCGATTCGTCACCTTTGGCTTCGAGAATATTGCCATAGAGAATGTGGGAAGAAATGTTTTCTGGCTTGAAATCTAATGCACGACAAATGTCATGTTCTGCCTCTTCATAATTTTGCTGAGTAAACTGAATTTTAGCCCTTAAATATATTGCCTTGAAATGAACAGGAACGATGTCAAGTGCTTTATTGATTTCAACATGTGAATCACGCAATTTTCCCAAATCGAGTAATGCTCTTGATTTGCCAATATAAGCATCAACATATCGAGGATTCATTCTTATTGCCTTGTCGTAGTTTGCAATAGCAGCTTTATGGTCATCCATCTCGATACATTCATGAGCAAGATGATAGTATTCTTCTGCATACTCATTCAGAGTAAGCTGTTTCTCATCAAGTTCTGACTGCTTAGCTTTGAGTTGAGATTTCAAGTCTTCTATTTCTGCACGAAGGATATTTATGATGCCAAGTTTTTTTCTTATATATCTCCAAGCCCATGGTTTTTCAATATCATAACGCATGTGAATGGCTTTGAAGAAATGTATAAGTGCTTCATTCATGTCGCCATTGTCAAATGCCTTTACAGCATCACTATATTCAATGTCAGCCCCTGCCCTTTTCAAAGCCAGTTCAACAGCCTTTTGATTATTGAACATTTCGGAAAACTTTACGATACAAGGATTAACGAAAACATCAGAAAGTGCAATCGGTTTATTTAATTGTAGTCCTTGCAAAGAACGGCAACGGCTTAAAGCAACATAGGTTTGACCTCCGGCAAATACACCGCCTGTAAAATCAATAGACACTTTGCTAAAGGTTAAACCCTGACTCTTATGGATAGTTATTGCCCAAGCAAGACGAATCGGGAACTGAACAAAACGACCAAGTTCTTCCTCTTCAATCTTCTTTTCTGTTTCGTTGTATGAATATCTAACATTTGACCATATAGCACGTTCTACATCAAACATTTTTCCTTCATCAGTAACAATGGTGATATAGTTGGCTTCATCAAGGTCAATGCCAACTATTGTGCCAATGGTGCCATTAACCCAACGCTTATCCTGGTCATTCTTTATAAAGATAACTTGAGCACCAACCTTGAGTTCAAGGTCGAGTAAAGTGGGAAGAGAGGTTTCAGGAAATTCGCCTTGAATTTCACCTTGAAAATGCAAAACATCACCTTCAAGAGCATTCAAATTCTTTTGATTGATGGAATCAACAATATCTCGACGAGAAGCAAGAGTAACGGAAGGACTTAAATCTTGAGGAACATCAGAAGTATGTTCTTCAAGTTCTGATGTTACAGAACTTGAATCTTCTGGAGAAGTGGTAACTCTCATATTGAGGAGCTGCAAATCGCCAGTTGTCACTTTGTTGGTCCTTACATGGTCTAATACTGTAATGAAAGCATTATCAGTTTGTCGATACACTTTGGTCAGTTCGATACTGACAAGCTGGATTTCCTTGAATACCCTTGCAGAGAAGAAATGAGATGTATCGTAAAACTTACTAAGAATTTCTCTTTCATCTCTTGTAACAACAGGTTCAAGCTGAAAAACATCACCAACAAATAGTAATTGCTTTCCTCCAAAAGGTTGACGGTAATTACTACAATAGACACGAAGAATACGGTCGATGAAGTCGATAACATCGGCTCTCACCATACTGATTTCATCAATTATGATGAGCTCAATATTCTTAATGAGTTTAACGTGTTCTTTATTATACTTGAGAAATGACTTTAATCTTCCTGGAGTTTGAAAACGGTTGTCATCAGGAACAAATGGGTGAAAAGGAAGATGAAAGAAACTATGAATGGTGCTTCCTCCGGCATTGATAGCAGCAATACCAGTTGGAGCAAGCACAACATATTTCTTCTTTGTGATTTCACAAATATATTTTAAGAAGGTAGATTTACCAGTACCAGCCTTTCCGGTCAAGAACACGGACTGACTGGTAAATTGTACGAGGTCAAGAGCATTCTTGAACTGCGGATTATCAATATCTATCTTCTTTATATCCAATTTTTATACGTTCTCTTCTACAGCTTCAGTTTCAACATCATCCATATAGTATTCATCATTGAATTCTTCATCATACTGCAAATTATCAACGTCAATACTATCAGAGTCACTATGTGTATAAGTTCTTTCGTAATGGTACTCAATCTTTGGCAATTCTTCCTTTGCTTTAGGGAATTTAGCGTGATACTTCTTATAGCGAGGATCCGGATCATCAAGAACCTTCTGCAAGAAATAACCGAATACAGGAAGTGCAGTTCTACTACCTTGACCAAGTGCACCAGTACGGAAGTGAATACTACGATACTCACCACCAACCCAAGCACCGCCAACAAGGTTTGGAGTACAACCAACAAACCAGGCATCACTATGATTGCTTGATGTACCAGTCTTGCCACCTACTTCGGTATCATAATTCTTTCCAAGATAAGCACGAGCAGAACTTGAAGTACCACCTTCATAAGCACCAGCCCATAAAAGTCGTTGCATATAATATGCTGTGGTATATTTCATGACCTTTTGTGCTTTTTCCACCTCTTCCTCAGCATCATATATCACTTTTCCATTACGATCTACAATCTTAGAAACGAGTATAGGATTACGCTGCATTCCATCATTCATGACAGAACAATAAGCATCAACAAGTTCGATAAGCTGCATATCACTTGCACCAAGAGAAAGTGATGGTGTGAGTTCGAGTTTTGACTTAACACCCATCTTATATGCCAATTCTGCAACCTTACCGATACCGACTTCAATGCCGAGTTTTGCAGCAACAGTATTGATAGACTGGGCGAAAGCGGTATGAAGAGGAACATAAGCACCACCATAAGAACCATCAGCATTATGTGGTCTCCAAATCTTCTTTCTGCCAGGATGAGCTTTATCATCAACTTCAATGCTAACATTCACATCCTGAAGCATATAATTTGGGTCAATAGAGTCGTTATATTCGAAAGTAGAAGCATAAACAAACAATTTGAATGTACTACCAGGTTGACGCATGGCAGTCACTTTATCATACTTCCAAGAATCGAAATCCACATCACCAACCCACGCTTTAACATGGCTTGTTTGTGGTTCCATTGCTACAAAACCACAATGCAAGAATCGAACCATGTAACGAATAGAGTCCATTGTACTCCATTCCTTTTCCACCAATCCGTTCTTATCTCCCTTTCCGTAAGCAAAGACCTTAAGTTTATGAGGAAGATTCATATAGTAATCTATAGAATCGGCATTGCCTTCATATTTTCTGTCAAGAATCTTATAATATTCAGATTTCTTGGCAAGGTCCTCTATGAAATTCTCGATTTCTTTTCCTCGTTCATCTCGCCAAGGATTTTGTCCTCTCCAATGCTCATCGAATCGGTCTTGAAGAATTCTCATCTGCTTATTCACAGCAGCTTCGGCATAAGCCTGCATCTTGGAATCGAGAGTAGTGTAAATCTTCAAACCATCACCATCAAGGTCTATTTCATTTGCTTTACACCACTCACGCAGTTCATTTCTAACAGCATTACGGAAATACAAGGCTTTACCGCTATAAGCGTCTTCAACCTTAAAATCCTTCATATTGATTGGTATCTGACAAATAGAATCATAGTCAGTTTTTGTCATATTACCAACCTGAAACATCTTATCATGAGTCAGCATGTTATGCAAAACCTGATTTCTACGACGAAAACTATTCTCAGGATTTATCTTAGGATTATAAGTGGTTGTAGCCTTGAGCAGACCAATGAGAGTTGCAGATTCTTCTGCAGTAAGATTAGCAGGCTCAGTATTGAAATATGTTTTGGCAGCAGTTCTAATACCATAAGCATTGCTACCAAAGTCAACCGTATTCAAATAAAGAGTAAGAATATCCTTCTTGGAATACAGATTTTCAATCTTAATGGCAGTAATCCATTCCTTTGACTTCATTATCAAAATCTTAAGACCAGGAATATTGCCAAGCAAACCTGTACTGTACTGACTACGAACTTTGAAAAGATTCTTCACCAACTGTTGGGTTATGGTACTTGCACCACGAGCATTTCCTTTTGCCATATCTTTGGCTGCAGCAAATATTGCCTGATAGTCAATACCATGATGCAAATAGAATCGCTCATCCTCAGTAGAGATAAGAGCATTTATTACATAGGGAGAGATATTTTCAAACTGTACAGGAGAACGGTTTTCATTGAAGAACTTACCAATCAAAACACTATCTTCTGTATATATATATGATGCTTCATTGCTAATTGGGTTTTGGATGATCTCCATAGATGGCGAAACACCAAACAACCAAAGGAAGTTTACATCTACAGCACCTAAATAGAGAAAGAACAAAACAATAATAGTTGATATCGGAGCAACTATTCTCTGATACCATCTACCCTTGAACTGACTTACATACCATCTCCAGCATTGGCGGAGAGCATGGAATGCTTTTTGAAAATATCTTTTCATTTTCCTATTATATTCATTACCTCTTCAACAAGTTCACCAACACTTTTATTGTCCATATCTATCCAGATCATATTGGCATCTTTCTTATACCAAGTCATCTGTTTCTTAGCGTAAACTCTCGTATTCTTCTTAATGCGTTCTGTAGCCATACCAAGTTCCCATTCTCCACTAATCACATTGAATAGTTCTTTGTAACCTACAGTATTGAGAGAATTGAGATGTCGTAAAGGATAAACTCTTCGTGCTTCTTCCATAAATCCTTGTTCCATCATCAGTTCCACTCTTTTATTAATCCTTTCAAAGAGTTTTTCTCGTTCACGCCTTAAACCAATCTTTATAATCTCGAAAGGTCGTTTATTTTCATCTTGCGATTTGTCCTTTGTTCTGAATGAAGAATAAGGTTGCCCTGTCATATAACATATCTCAAGGGCATGAACTACTCTCTTATGATTCTTCTTATCTACAATCTCATAGTATTCTGGGTCGAGAAGTTTAAGTTCTGCAAGAAGTGGTTCAAGTCCTTCTTCCCCAAATCTATGTTTCAACAGCGACCTTGTCTCTTCGTCAATAGTTGGAATGTCATCAATACCATTCGTTACAGCATCGATATACATCATCGAACCACCTGTCATAACAACACAATCATGACATTTGAAGAGCTCATCGGTAAGAGATAGTACATCTTCTTCAAATTTGGCAGCACTATAGTATTCATCCAATTCAATAGAATGAACAAAGTAATGCTTCACCCTCTTCATCTCCTCTTCTGTTGGTGCTGCCGTACCAATTTCGATATCCTTATATATTTGCCTTGAATCTGCATTTATAATAGGACATCCTAATCGTTCAGCAACCTGAAGACTAAGTTCAGTCTTTCCAACAGCCGTTGGACCAGTGATGATGACTAATTTAGAATTCTCCATCACTTATCTCCAATCCTTCCAAATCAATATCTTCCTGGTCTATGCCATCACCGAAGAAGTCATCATCTTCGTCAAAGACATTGCCATTCTGGATAGGATTAGCATTGAACATCTCGTCGAAGTCAAGCATTTGTTGAGGAGCATCGCCATAACTCTTTGATACTGTACCTTCCTTCAGACTCTTACCTGTTATTACCTCACTAAGTTCGATAAAGAACACACGGTCTGCCAATGGGTCAAAAGTATAGAGAAGATGTTGCTTTTCATCCTCGAGGAATTCGCTGAGTTCTGTTTCTGCCATGATGAAACTATCCTCATAAGAGTCTGTATCCATCACTTCCATTGTGATTTCTTGTCCCTTCTCCCATCCATTCTCACAGATAGTGAATGAAGTGAGCTGGTCATCCTTGTAACCACAACTCTTGATAATCAACTCATGCAAATCCAAGAATGTTGCATCACTGTCAATCTTAATTTCTCTCATGAAGTCCTCGACCTCATCCGAGATAATGGTAAATCTGTAAACCATAGGGTTATTTATCTAATTATACCTCTATTACTATTACTTACAAATTCTATGATATATTCAATCTCCTTACTCATTGGCACCTCTTGCTTGATTGCTGCAACAGCTTCAGCAATAGTGAGGTTAGAGTTATAGATGAGACGATAAGCATGATGAATATTGTCAATGATTTCATTGCTGAATCCACGACGACGAAGACCTACAACATTAAGACCGAAGTAAGAAATAGGTTCCTTACCAGCCATAATGAATGGAGGAATGTCCTTTGGAGTTCGGCTACCGCCCTGAACCATAGTGTAACCACCAATACGGCAGAACTGATGTACAAGTACCACTGCTGAAAGGATGGCATTGTCATCGACAATAACTTCACCAGCAAGTTTTGTGGAATTGCCCATAATAATTCCATTGCCAAACACACAGTCATGAGCAATATGAGCATTCTCCATTATGAGGTTGTTGCTTCCTACGATTGTTGTTCCCTTACTTGCTGTACCACGATGGATAGTGACATTCTCACGAATCTTGTTGTTGTCACCAATCTGCACTGTTGTGTCCTCGCCCTTGAATTTAAGGTCTTGAGGAATAGCACCAATCACAGCACCAGGAAAAAGAGTATTACCATTACCCATTCTTGTACCACTCAAGAGAGTAACACTGTTCATGAGTACATTATTATCACCAATCACGACATTCTTGTCGATAAAGCAGAAAGGACCAATCTCACAGTTTTCTCCAATCTTTGCTTCTGGGTCTATAAAAGCTAAAGGGCTTATCATTGTTCTAAAATCTTACGAGCAAATTTGTTGTTAATACCATGTCCAGGCTTATATGCCACCACCTTGCCTCTGATGTGCTTACCAATCAAAGCAAGGTCGCCAATAACATCGAGCAATTTATGTCTTGTACATTCATTATCCCATGTCAAAGGTTTAGGATTGAGATAACCAAGTTGAGTAGCATCCATGTTCTCGACACCAATCTTTTGTGTCAAAGCATTGAAACGCTCCTGAGGCAATTCTTTTTCGTAGATGACGATAGCATTGCCAAGGTCTCCACCTTTTATCAATCCCATCTGTAGAAGAGGTTCAATCTCACGAACAAAGACAAAAGTACGAGCAGAAGCAAATTCTTCGGCAAAATCGTCCATGTCGTTGATGCTTGCAGTCATTCTGCCCAAGAAAGGACTATCAAAATCCGTAGTCACCTCAATAGAGAAATGGTCAGAAGGCTCAACAACAAGTTTTTCTCCGTGTTCACCATCAACTTCAATTCTCTCCTTTATATCGAGATATTCACGCTCAGCATCTTGTTCCTCAAAACCTACCTTATTTATATTAAGTGTCCAGTAATACGCACTACCATCAAGAATAGGCATTTCTGGACCATCAAGTTTTATGAGTACATTGTCAATACCAGCAGCAAAGAGTGCTGCCATAGCATGTTCAATAGTTGAAACCTTTATTCCATCCTTAACAAGTACAGTTCCTCTCTGAGTCTCGCCTACTAACATAGCATCGCAGTCAATGATTGGCATACCCTCAAGGTCCACTCGTTGTATCTTGTATCCACTATTAGCATCTGCAGGACAAAACTCTGCGGTAATGTAGGCACCTGTATGTAAACCTTTGCCCTTCATCACAAAGCTGTCCTTCAATGTTCTTTGATTCATCGAATTATTTTTTTAGTTCTTCAATTTCTTTCTTAAGTTTCTGAACCTCCTTAATCAAGTCAGGAAGCATATTCAGAGCAGCACTATTCTTAGCAAACTGACGATGAGGAACTGCAGGATAACCCATCAGAACAGCACCACCATTCTTAGCAAGATTACCACCCGACACTCCACTCTGGGCACCAATATGAGTCTTGTCGCCAATAATGATGTGTCCAGCAATACCAACCTGTCCACCAAACATACACCATTCGCCGACCTTAGCACTACCAGCCACGCCTGTCTGAGAACTCATAACTGTATTGGCACCAACCTCTACATTATGAGCTATCTGAACCAAGTTGTCAAGTTTCACACCACGACGAACATAAGTGCTACCCATTGTGCTTCTGTCAATACATGTGTTTGCACCAATCTCTACATCATCCTCAATAGTCACAATACCAATCTGAGGAATCTTCTCGTAACCATCAGCCGTAGGAGCGAATCCAAAGCCATCAGCACCTATCACACAACCTGCATGAAGCACGCATCTGTTGCCAATCTTACAGTCGTGATAAATAACAGCATTGCTATATATCTCAGTGTCGTTGCCGACTTTAGCATTACTACCTATTGAAACATGAGGATGCAGAACACAACCATCACCAATTACAGCACCTTCTGCTATCGAAACGAAAGGACCAATATAACAATCCTTACCAATCTTTGCTGTAGGGTCGATAAATGCAAGAGAGTCAATGCCCACTTTCTTCTGTTGCATACTCTGATACATCTGAAGCAATTTTGCAACAGCCTCATAAGCATTGTCAACTCGAACCAACGTTGCTGCAATCTTTTCTTTAGCTACAAAATCTTTATTTACGAGCACAACGCTCGATTTAGTAACATATATATAATGCTCATACTGCAGGTTTGCAAGAAAGCTAATAGCCCCTTCCACACCTTCTTCTATCTTCGCAAATGTTGAGACCTGTGCTTGTGGATTACCTTCAACGACTCCACCACATAATCCTGCTATCTGTTCTGCTGTAAAAAACATATTCTAATTTACCATTTACCAAGTGACAATTACCATTCGGTGTTGCACATAGTAAACTTTCTTGTTAATTAACTATTATATTTTGTGCAAATTTAATAAAGATTTTCGACATAAATAGCAAATATAACAAATTTTCACTACCTTTGCATCAAAATTAACGAATAAAAGATATAAAACTATGGCTATCGACAATAAACAACGCTACATGATGCGTGGAGTTTCGGCTGCTAAGGAAGATGTTCACAATGCCATCAAGAACATCGATAAAGGAATATTCCCACAGGCATTCTGCAAGATTATCCCAGACATCCTTGGTGGCGACCCTGAGTATTGTAATATCATGCATGCCGATGGTGCAGGCACAAAGTCATCCCTTGCCTATATGTATTGGAAGGAGACTGGTGACATTTCCGTTTGGAAAGGCATTGCCCAGGATGCACTCATCATGAACACTGACGACCTTCTCTGCGTTGGTGCTGTTGACAATATCCTCGTTTCTTCTACCATTGGTCGCAACAAGATGCTCATTCCTGGTGAGGTAATCTCTGCCATCATCAACGGAACTGACGAACTCCTTCAGCAGATGCGAGACATGGGCATTGGCATCTATGCTACAGGTGGTGAAACAGCCGATGTGGGCGACCTTGTTCGCACTATCATCGTTGACTCAACCGTCACTTGTCGTATGAAGCGTAGCGATGTAATCGACAATGCAAATATCCGTCCAGGTGATGCTATCGTAGGTCTTTCTTCATGTGGACAGGCAACATACGAAACTGAATACAATGGCGGTATGGGTTCAAACGGACTCACTTCTGCTCGCCACGATGTATTCTCAAAGTATCTCGCAGAGAAGTACCCAGAATCGTTCGACAAGGCTGTGCCAGACGAACTCGTTTATTCTGGTTCATATAAGTTGACAGACGAGGTAGAGGGTTCTCCTATCAATGCAGGAAAACTCGTTCTCTCCCCTACTCGTACATACGCTCCTGTCGTTAAGCGTCTTCTCGACGAACTCCGTCCTAAGATTCATGGTATGGTACATTGTACTGGTGGAGCACAGACAAAGGTTCTTCACTTTGTAGGCGACAACTGTCGTGTCATCAAGGACAACATGTTCCCTGTTCCTCCACTCTTCAAGGCTATCATCAAAGAGTCTGGCACCGACTACGCTGAGGCATACAAGGTCTTCAACATGGGCCACCGTCTCGAAGTCTATCTCTCTCCAGAAGATGCTGACAAGGTTATCGAAATCAGCAAGTCTTTCAATATCGACGCTCAGATTATCGGACATATTGAAGAAGGTCCTAAGTCACTCACTATTAAGTCAGAATTTGGCGAATTTAACTACTAATATGAACTTAAACAAGCCAGCAAACTATACGGCCAAAGAGTTCTGCATTATGTTTGCAATGCTTTTTGTCTCTATTTATCTCTTTCAGCAGGCTGTAAGAGACATCATTTATGATGCGGATTATTTTCATAGCTCAACCGCCTTGCTTGGTTCAGCCGGATGGGTCTTGATATACCTTCGATACATGAAAAATATTAATAAGAAAAAGAATGAACAATAGTTTATTAGATAAACTTGACGGGCTTGTAGCTCGATTCGAGGAAGTGTCAACTCTCATCACCGACCCAAGTGTCATTGCTGACCAGAAACGATATGTGGCACTAACCAAAGACTATAAGAACCTTGAGGATATCATGAATGCCCGCAAGGAATATATGAATTGCATAAACGGACTTGAGGAGGCAAAGGAACTCTTCGCTATGGAAGACGACCCCGACATGAAGGAGATGGCTCGTGAGGAAATCGCTGCCAACGAGAAGCGCATTCCTGAACTTGAAGAGGAAATAAAGCTTCTCCTTATCCCTGCCGACCCAGAGGATTCAAAGAATGTCACTCTCGAAATCCGTGGCGGTACAGGAGGCGACGAGGCAGCACTCTTCGCTGGCGACCTCTATCGTATGTACACAAAGTACTGCGAAGTCAAGGGATGGAAGATTACAGTATCATCCTTCTCCGAAGGTTCAAGTGGCGGTTACAAGGAAATCGTCTGCAATGTCACAGGCGAGAATGTATATGGAACCATGAAGTACGAGTCTGGCGTACACCGCGTACAGCGAGTGCCAGCTACTGAAACTCAAGGACGTGTACATACCTCTGCCGCTACCGTTGCCGTACTCCCTGAAGCAGAAGCATTTGATGTGCAGATCAACGAAGGCGAAATCAAGTGGGATACCTTCCGTTCCTCTGGTGCAGGTGGTCAGAATGTAAACAAGGTAGAGTCTGGTGTTCGTGCCCGCTATATGTGGAAAAACCCAAATACTGGTGAGACAGAAGAAATCCTCATCGAATGTACCGAGACTCGTGACCAGCCAAAGAATAAGGAAAGAGCTCTCGCACGACTTCGCACATACATCTACGACAAGGAGCATCAGAAGTATATCGACGATATCGCCTCTCGCCGTAAGACTATGGTCTCAACTGGTGACCGCTCTGCAAAGATTCGTACTTACAACTATCCACAAGGTCGTATCACCGACCACCGCATCAACTATACAATCTACAATCTTGGTGCCTTTATGGACGGTGACATTCAAGACTGCATCGACCACCTCATTGTGGCTGAAAACGCAGAACGTTTGAAGGAAGCCGAACTCTAAAGAATAATTACACACTTGCCATCAGCCCTAAAGCTGGTGGCATTTTTGCTTTATATATGGAAGAGGTTAGGGGTAGGTACCAATTAAAAATCTTACATCTTACAGTTCTTACAACTGTTTATTTGTTTACAACATCTCCCTATATATACTATATAACTTATTAATATATATATAGTTATATATAAAATAAGAAAGAATGGGACATCAAAATAACTTGCTGTAAGAACTGTAAGATGTAAGATTAGAAATATACATTTGTCTAAAAAGCTGAATATTAACCGATTATAATATTGTAAAGACTGTTATACTTATGATACAAGCATAAAAATGTGGACAAAACGCATCAAATTGTTCCTCTAAAAAGCATCAAAAGGGATGCAAAGCAAATTATTTCGATGATTACCCCTTCATTTTAATCAAAAACAATAGTTTTGAATATCAACCCTAACAACTCTTTTGTAAGGGTCAAAGTCGCAATATCGGCACCCTCGATGCAAAAACACCGCAAGAATGAGCTAAAACTTGCGGTCAAATGAACCAAATCGACCGCAAGTTTAAGGTGAAACATGCGGTCGATTTTAGTTAATTATGCAGTCGTTTTATTTGCAACTAAATTGTAATCTTAATTCCCAGAGCATTACTTAGAAAGTAATCTTCTGGTTCTGGATTGTGCCGTCGGAGAAGAGGCGACGGATGATATAGACTGTGTGGGGTGAAGATGACTTGTGGGCAGATGGGTGCTTGATGTGCTGACCACTGAGAGTGTAGTATGTCTCGCTGAGGAGGGTGCGCGAAGAGGCTGTGAGTAAGGATACTGACACTTGTGGGTCGTCGGCTACTCCAGTGAACGTGGATACGTAGTCTGGGAGGTAGTAGCCGAGATGTGGAGGTTGGTTGTAGGCTGTGTTCTGCCATGCTATGCCCATACGGTAGAGGTGGTCGTGCATGAGGGTTGGAACACGGTACTTGGTGTTGGAGGTTGAACTGACAATGTAGAGCTGGGCTGGGTTCTTGGAGTTCCACCATATTACTTCCTCGCGCCAGTCACCGAAGATGTCTGCCTGAAGACATGGGGTACTCTTGGTACTGTTGCATGAGGATGGTGACATGCCTAACTCTGTGAATGACTTCTCGGCTGTAGCACTGGTGTAGATGCCAAGTGTCTTGGCTGAACCAGACCACTTTGTGATGGATGTGCCATCAAGGAGTTCTTCGTATTCGTCTCCATCCCAGAAGATGCGGAAGTTCATGGATGGTTTGGCTGATGAGAAGGTCTTGCCATCTACATTGTAGGTGTTGTCAACCTTTGCTGACCAGAACTCAGCTCCACGACGAGTGCCGCTCACATCGGCACATACTCCACGACCATTGTCGGCTGAACCTGAGGTGTAGAAGAGGATTTCGCCTGTGCCTGCATCGCGATAGTTGCATCCGTAAGGACTCTCTTCGTGTACCATGAAGAACTCAAGTCCTGGACGGTCTGGGTCGAAGTCGCCAAGGTGGAGTGCATCACCATGTCCGAATCCTGTGGAATAGAGCATCCAACCATTGTCGTCGATGGCTGCGCTACCATACATGATTTCATCCTTTCCATCACCATCGAGGTCGCCTACGCTGATGCCGTGTGCGCCCTGCCCCATCGCTGTGTAGATGTTGTGCGTCTTGAGTGGGTCAGTTGTCTTGGAATAGGTCTTTGTGGTAGAAGTGCCTTTTGAGTCGGTAAGGCGAACTTGAGTATTGCTGATGGAACTGTGGAGCCAACGAGTGGTGAGTTTTGAACCATCGAAATCTACTGCCCAGAGGTGGGAGTAGGTGTAGTAGCCACGACACATGACGGCTGATGGGCGCTGGTCCTTACCTGCAAGGTATGCCACACAAGCGAGGTAGCGTTCGCCACGATTGCCATAGTTGCCCTTGTCGCTCTTTCCAGAACGGGTGTCCCAGTTGAAGGTTCCCTCTGCGGTGCTGAGTTTGGCTTCAGCATTACGATTAGGGAAATATGGAATGGTATGGATAGCCTTACCTGTTGCTCCCTCGAAGACTGTTAGATACTCATGACCTCCATTGACACGACCATCGGAGGTGAGGTAGCTCTTCTTGTTGTCAGTAGCCTTGATTGTGGCGTTGTCGGCTGCTTCAGAGACATAGTGGCCTGTACCGTCGAGTGCGCCAGGTGCTGTCTTGCAGACTACTTCTGCCTTGCCATCCTTGTCGAAGTCATAGACGAGGAACTGTGTGTAGTGGGCTCCTGCACGGATATTGACTCCGAGGTCGATGCGCCAGAGTTTTTCACCTGAGAAAATCTTGTAGCAGTCAAGGAAGACCTTGCCTGTGATGCCACTCTGTGAGTTGTCCTTTGAATTGGTTGGGTCCCACTTGAGGATGATTTCGTATTCTCCATCGCCATCGACATCACCAACAGATGCGTCGTTTGGAACATAGGAATAGTCAGCAGCAGGAGCTGGAAGGTCGAGGTTCATGAGGTGGTAGCCTACATTGCTGAATGCCTGTGCGGAGAGTGTGTCCTGAGGAACGCCATTCTGAAGGGTAACGAGATGGAGGGAGTCGTTAACCATAGCAGCTACTCGCTTGAATGTGGCGTTGCGAATAGTGTCGCCCGACACCTTTCCATTCTTTAGGACAAGGAACGAAGTTTGCTCGTCATCGGTGTCAAGAAGTCTCCATGACAGCACCTGCGAGATAGACGAGGTACGAATGCGGACAAGTCCACGATTGAGTTGCTCCTTCTGGTATGGATGGGTGTCGGATGGGGATGGTTGGTGGTCCCATTGAGCACTTGCTGTTAATGACAGAATAAGAGCAAGAATTAACGAATTTAACTTTTTCATAATAGTTTGGTTATTTGGTTGTTAGAACATATATCCAATGTTAAGGTAGAAACCTAATTTTTTGGTCACATTACTCCAGTTGAGGTTGAATTCGAGAGGTCCTACAGGAGATTTGTAGCCATAGCCGAGGGCGGCACCGACGAGGTGCTTCTGGGTGACGAAGCGTTCGAGGGAAGAACCTGCTATGCCGTAGTTGCCCTGAAGGAAGAGGTAGTTGTTCTCGGTGAGATGTTGGCGAAGATTGACTCCTCCTACAAGGAGGGAGTTTGGTGCAATCTGGACATAGTTGATACCTGCGAATGATACTTGCTGAGTGATGTAATGTCCGTAGGAGTTGATACCACCAATGAAGTTACAATGCGAGATGTAGGTGTTGTTGTTCTGAATGAATCGACCTTCGACGGATGGGTTGAGGAAGGTAGTGCGAGAAAGTGGGATTGCCATGTGCCAATAGCCCTCAACGATATTGCATCCTGCACCACCATTGAAGCCATAGCCATTGTCGGTGGAATAGTCGTACTTGACACTCCACTTCATGCCTCGTGTAGGCAGAAGACGGGAGTTCTGGTTGTCAAACTGAAGCTGAATGTAATAGAACAGAGAACGCTCATTTACAGCAACTTGATTGAGGTCTGCCCAGTTGTTGGCTGTAAGAAGTGTAGGATAATGGATGAATGAGTATTGCGCTCCGATATTTATCTTGAACTTTTTGCCTGAGCGTGAGAAATCAATGAGACCACGATGTTTGGTATATTCGACATTTGCAATGTGTTCACCTTCATTATAGAGTCGCATGTCGTTGTGTGTGACACGATAACGAAGTTCCATGTTCCAGTATTTGCCTAAGTCCATAGCCG
>CALBJW010000023.1 GCA_937893145.1 uncultured Prevotellaceae bacterium
TAATGTTCCCAACATGGCTTGTGGGATTCATTTTGGGAACAACAAACCCACTGACAATCGGCATTACTGCTGAAAATCAGTGGGTCTGCTTATTCAGTTGTCAATCTTAATAAGATGATTACTTCCTTGTCTTACATAAGAACTTGGTAGCCGCAAACAAAATAGCAAGAATAGCAGCAGGAATAAACGCAGTGAATTTGTCAATCCAACCAATAAACATATTAGCAAAGCCAACAAGGGTTGTTATTATCGACAAACCACCTGTGATCAATCCCAGATAATCGTTCCATTTCTGTATTCGTTCATGTCGTTCCAAGGAGTTCAGATAGGAGCGAAAGCCAATCTTTGCAACTCGTTTTCCCTTCTCTGTTATCTGAATTCCTCTTTTTCCACTTGTTCGAATCAGGCCATATTCGTTTTCAAGGCATGGAATAACACAGTCTGTATAGCGATAGTGATGAACGTTGTTGTCATCCAAATGAAATTCCTGTTCTATTCTATCCCAAACGTAATCTGTGAGAGTTGCTTCACCTCTTTCAATGATTACCTTCAAGACAAAATCCTTCCAAGTGTCTAAATCGTCTATTTGTTTATTGTTCATATATCAATCTATCAGATTCTACCAAGATGGATAATATACATAAATGAGTAATTGCGAGCTACAGAGTCATGAGGGAGCAACACATATTTCCAAGTCTTGCCATCATGCTTGCTGTTGTATTCAGATGCGTATTTGCAGAACTCTTCCGCTGCTTCTTTCTTTGATAGAACATCTGCTTCATTTACATCTTTTGCTTTCTTTGTCTCAACCATGTATATAGTATCTTCCGTCTCTACAATGAAATCAGGTTCGTACTTATGAGCACCATTGCCCCAGTAAATATTAAACTGGTTAGTTACTGGACGTAACCATTTCAATACATCTTTGTCATTTTCGAGAACGAAAGCAAAATCCTGTTCTGTAGTGCTATCAAATTTGTTTTCAACATAATATGACTTCATAAATCCTGTGAAGACATACTTAGAAACTGCACTCTTAGGAGTTATTACGTCACGATAATCCTTTCTTCCATATCCCTCAGTTTCTGTCATGTGTTGAGGAAGTATCTCGACAAATGGTAATACGTTCGGTATGGCGAATCCCTCTGACTCCAGTGTTATGTGATCCTTAATCTGGTCGTGAATCCTTTGGGCAAGAATCTTCTTAAACTGATGAATGACACGAGTAATGTCCGCATCAGCATTCAACTGAGATTGAACGGCAGAAACGGCTTGACCGCTCAATTTGAACAGAAGATCAGAGCAAAGATCATAGTCAATATCGTCAAAATTGATAAGTTCAGCAACTAACTGTTCGACAGGATCTCCAAAGGCTCCACTTGATTGTGCTTGAATTATCTCATAGCTATTATCAATCAAACCAATACGCACAATTTCTTCATTGAGATATGGCAAAGAGAATCCGCTACTTACATCAAGATCGAAGTCGTTATAAACAATATGGGTTTCACCTTGTTGGATAGTCATTCGAGGAATCGGGATTACATTCTGAACGTAATCCTTAACTACCATTTGTACAACCTTCTCAACTTGTTCAATCTGTTCCTCGGCTTCTTGTTCAGCAAAAAGAGTATTTGCTTCTTTTGCCTTTTGCTTAATGAAGGTAATGGCTGCTTCCTTCACCATTTGTATGTTCTCAGTTTGAGTAAGCTGTTTCTGTGACTCTACTTTTGTGTTAAGCTTTGGAAGTACTGCCCAGACTGCTTTCTGTGCATCTATATTTGCTTGAGATTCCTTCTGCTGCTCAACTGTCAGAGTCTTCGCCTGTTCCTGTTGTTGCTGTATCTTTTGTTCCTGCTGAGTTACTGCCGTTACGACCTTTGCACGTTCTTTAGTCGCTGTCGGATCAAATTCTACATAACTAATCTTATTCAGTACAGAATTAGGATCTTTTGCCGCTTCGATTACTTTCTTGAAGTTCTCATGTGCAATAACCGTAAGTTTATCAACCTCAGGCTCGCCCGTTCTTCTTCCACCATAAGGTAAACGAAGTCCACGACCAATAGATTGCTCTACAAGTATAGGTGCATCAGCAGCACGAAGTGGAACAATAGTATATAGATTACTTACGTCCCATCCTTCTTTTAGCATATTGACATGGATGACCACTTCAATTTCATTCTCAGGAGTATCAAGCGACATAAAAAGTTCTTCAACTTCTTCATCTTTTTTAGTTGAACTATCAATCTGAAGAACTTTGCCACGATAGCGACCATCAAAGAAATTATCACTTTCTATTCTGTCCTTCGTTTCTATAGCATGATTAATATTTTTACATACAACAAGTATGAATGGTTTGACCATTTGAACGTTGTTGTTTCTTGCATACAACTCCAGATGAATCTTTGTTTGCTCATGAATGCTTATAGCATCTTCAAGCTTTAAGATGTCCAATTCGTCTTCCGTAAGACTACCTCTTTCAAAATTTCTTCTACTGGCTACAGTCGGATTTTTTACATATAATCCGTCATCGAGAGCCTGAGCCAAATTATATTCATAGACTATATTCTTGAAAGACTTACCATTTTCGTCAAACGGAGTTGCTGTCATTTCTAATCCCAGTACAGGATGCAATTCATTGATAGCTTTTTTAGATGCATCTGCATGATAACGATGTGCTTCGTCCATCAGAACAACAAGATCGTCAAGCCCTGCCAAGTGTTCGTAATAAGACTGTCCTAAATACTCAGACAATCTTTTCATTTTTGGTGCCAGAGTTTGCCCCTTCTTTTTAGAAGTTTTACTGTCTGTATTGAATTTCGAAATATTGAAAATGTTAATTTCAATCTCATCTTTGTCAAAGACTAATCGATTACCCTGCTGAGTGTAGTTTTCGCCATTTATGATATAAGGTTGATGAGTTACAAATTCAGCAATACCTTTGAATACATACTTTGAGTATGCTGGATTTCCAAAATCCTTATTTAATTTCTCATAAATAGGTAAGTTAGGAGCAAGAATAAAGAAATGCCTGATACCTTTTTCCAAATACAGGTATGTTATGCAAGCTGCCATCAATCTTGTTTTTCCGATACCTGTAGCTATCGAAAATGACAAAGAAGGGAAATCTCGTTCAAAGTCAACACATTGAGGGCAAACTGATTGCACTTCACTCAGTTTCCTACTTAGAAATGTCTGTAAGTCACTGTTATCTGGCTTTTCTAATGGCATTGCATCAGTTATATGCTCTACCATTTCTAAGGCTTCACCAAGAGGTTTGCGTAAAGAAAGCCTCTGGTTTATGTATGAACAATTTTTATTCATAGAGTATAATATTATTCCTTAGTGTCACTAATTTCCTCATCATCTTCAGGAAGAGTGATGATATTCAACTTATAGTCATCTTTATCAAATTGACATCTACCAAGGAGCATCTTAGGAATTTTCTTGATGGAAATATTTGGATAAGCCCCTAAACACTCTTCCTGAAATGCTGTGCAACAAATAAGCAATGATTCACTATCACCCATTTCATCATGAATCCTTTCTAAAGATTGTTTGGTAATAAACTGGGTAGTAGTGTATATAAAATCATCCTCAGAACTCATGCCTTGCTTCCAATAATAGTCTGCTGAAGGACTATAGTTAAATCCTTCATGCTTTGCCATTGCTGCTGCTAACATATTGGCATTATATTCTTTATTGATTACCATCTGACCATGAATATCTTTTTGCAAAAGACTTGGAGCCAATTCATAGAATTTGAATCCGCCTCCGTTTTGCCAATCGACATCATCGGTAATTCCAGTCTTATCATTGCCATCAATAATAGAAGACAAGCGCTTATAACAATGGGTATATGCTTGTTCTCCCATTTCTACACCAATATACTTGCGGTTCATTTTATGAGCCACAGCACAGGTACTTCCAGAACCTAAGAAACTATCTAATACAATATCTTCAGCATTAGAAAAATGCTTTAATATAATGTTCAATAATGCTTCAGGTTTCTTACCTCCTCTAAATTCTACACCACCTTCACCTCGGCAATTACCAAAGGATGCTGCAAGGTCATAGAAATTGTTAATAGGAGAATAAGAAACATTCTTTTTGCTTAGATCCAATTTGTCCGTAGGAACACCTTGGTAATATTTACCTTTAGTAGCACCTACTTTATTCGGACCAGTAAAATATCTATAGTCAAATTTGTCGTCACCAATGTTATATACCTTGTAAAGGACACCATAACCATCTTCTTCATATCTTCCTGTTAGATAGTCTCTAAAGAATCTACCAGATGAATTTCCGTCAAGAATAGTTCCTGATGCCCATATTTCTTTTCGACCATCTTCTGTACCTTCACGTTTTACCACTTTCCATTGACCTTTTTCAAAAACATCAACTCTTTTGCCTCCGAGTTCAATAGTTTTTATAGGTGTTCCTTCTTCAAAATAGTATTCAAAGGCACCAAAGTCATAAGGCATAACATTTTTGTTTGGCTTTGCCTTAGGTGTCTTTCTGTAAATATGAACATACTCAATTTCCTTGTGGTAATCCATATCTTGTTTGAGAGTCTTATCTGCGTATCTCACTCTAATATAGAATGTAGTCAAATAGTTATTTCTATTGAATACTTCATCCATTAAGACTTTCAAATAATGGCCTTCACTGTCATCGATATGGCAACAAATAAAGCCATCATCAGACAATAAATTATGAAGGATGACAAGTCGCTGTCTCATAAGATCGAGCCAAATTGAATGTTCAAGCATGTCATCATAGTTCTCAAACGCCTTACCAGTGTTATATGGAGGATCTATGTATATACATTTAACACATCCAGAGTAGTGTTGTTCGAGAGCTTTAAGTGCCAACAAGTTATCACCATGAATAATCATGTTGCCATGCCAATTTTTTCCATTTGGCAAAACACATTCTTCTGGTTCACCATAACTGAACTCCTCGTTTTCGAGCAAAATTCGAGGTTCAACATGCTCTCTTGGGTCGTTCTTGCCGACCCATGTTAATTCAAGTTTCTGCATATTTATATTACTTTATAATCCAGTGAAATGTAAAAAGTGATGTCTGTTCAACTTTCTGATCAAGCATCTTTTCGATTTTTGAAATCAGATTTTCCTTTCGGGTATCAACTTCGTCTTGTGCCTCGAAAAGATTCTGACGTTTCTCTTTTCTTTTTGCTTCAAGATCTTTTATTTTTCGTTGAGTAGCAACCTTTTCCGCCAATGATGATAATTTCTTTGCTTCGCCCTTCTTCAATTTGATTTCTGCATCAAGGTCTCGTATTTCTCTTTCCAGACTTAGCTTCATATCTTCTGCCCAAGTGTCAAGTTTGTCCATTTCATCATCAAAGAATGTCTGGTTCCTCAGGCTGCTTTCTTCAATAATGTTTCCACGTTGTTCATTGATATTCTTATTGTATTGGCTAATTACGGCAGCTGGTATTTTTATCATTTCCCTTCCTTCAAAAGCAGTTAGCCATAACATACGTTCGGCTATGTCTGTTGGGATAGCTTCATTGTCAGATGTAAAGCAGCTAATAAGCAAATGATCCTCTTCCTCAAAAGAGTCAATAGATACTTTCTCTACGTGCATCCAACCACTCTTACCTATCAAATTATTTTCGATGTAGGCAGATTTATCATTGGAGTTGGTATAGTCAAATACTACCTCATGATTTAATGACGTTCCGCCTATTATATCAGCAATAACCTTTTGAGTCAGTGGATGACCAACACGCAATTGAACACCTTTTGTTTCAGACGATGTCACTCTTTTCCCGTTATTATTGGCGGTTAGGTAATAGGTTCCTGCAAAAGGACTATTTGTAGGTATACAAAGCGTTTTGTTATCTTCATCAAAAGACGCACTATCAGCAAGTGCATACTTCATCAAGAGCCACATTTGACGTTCGAAGGTGCCAAGGTTACTTATGGTATTTGCAAGATTTACTCGCAACTTATCTGCAACATCTGTATCGAAATTCTCCAGAAGAGTTGATCGAGCAGCAATCATCTTATCTGAAATCTTCGACTGAAGTTCTGATTGCAGATTATCGAAAGCCCGAGTAATTTCTTCTTTTGAACGGCATGAGTTGTATATCTCAGCAATGCGTTTCTCAAAATCAACACCATTTCCAATACTTCCAAGAACTTCGTCACTTGTACCAAAAATTCCATTGAAAAGTTGGAATTTTTGATCAAGTAACTCATAAACTCGAATGTCTGCTTCATTCGCCTTATTCAGGAAGTTGATGACAACCACATCGAACTGTTGACCATATCGATGACATCTACCGATACGCTGTTCAATTCGTTGTGGATTCCAAGGCATATCATAATTCACAATAAGAGAACAGAACTGAAGGTTTATACCTTCTGCTGCTGCTTCTGTTGCAATCATGATTGTTGCTTCTTCCTTGAAATAATCTACAAGTGCTTGTCTTTTATCTGCTGTCGCAGAACCAGTTACTTTGTCTGTCCCTTTGTACTTTTCCTTCCATTTGTTGTAAATGGCAGTCGATAATTTGTCTGAATTTGAACCATTGAACAATACTACTTCACCTTTATACCCCCTTTCTTCAAGGAGTTCAAAAAGAAACTCCTGTGTTCTGCGTGACTCGGTGAAGATAAGAGCTTTTCTGCCTGCACCAAGTTTAGCTAATTGTTCAAAACCCTTGTCAAGTGCTTGGAACAGGTGTTCTGCTTTGCTATTCTTTTTGATTCTCTTTGCTAAATCACGAAAGGCTTCCAGTTCGCCAATTTCTTTTTGAACACCTTCCAGTTGGAATGGAGTGAGTGGCTCACTGCACATATCAGAAAACTCTTCATCATCGTCCAGCCATTCGTCATGTTCATCATCTACAGACTCATAGTCTTGGGTGAAGGAGTCGGCTGAGAAACTATCATCATTTTTCTGGACGATAAGTTTGAGACGATCAATCAGAGTACAGAATGTTCCATAGATAGCGTATGTTGATGAAGCCAACAATTTTCTGAGAATCATCGTCATCAATTGTCGTTGGCTATTTGGAAGTGCATACAATGTTGGTCGCTGAAGATAATCAGAGACCAATTCGTAAAGAGCTTGTTCGTCTGCTGTAGGGAAAAACTCTTCGAGTATTGCTATTCGTTTTGTGTATCGTATATATTCAAGTACCTGTCTGCGAAGTGTTCGCTTGCAAACAGGCTTTAAGCGATCTCTTAATTCGAGATATGCCGCGTCATCAAGATTATGACTATATCGTTCTTTGAAACTCTTCAAGTCTCCAAAAAGATATGAATCGATGATAGACACAAGTCCATACATCTCCAGGATTGAGTTCTGTAGAGGTGTGGCAGTCATCAATATCTTCTTACGACTTTCTAAAGCATCCTTTATGATGTTCGATATTTTGTTTGTCGGACGATATACATTTCTCAGTCTATGAGCCTCGTCAATGACAACTAAATCCCATTCTGTCTGTCTAAGATAAGGAGCCTTTGCCTTTGCAAACTGATACGAACATATAACAATCTTTTCTTGATTGAAAGGATTAAAGTTTCCAGTGTTGATGATAGCATTAAAGCTTTTGCCTTCAAGAAGGATGGTAGGCAGGTGAAATTTTGAATGCAATTCTTCACACCATTGCATTCTTAGGTTAGCAGGACAGATTACAATGAGTTTTCTTTTGTGTTCTGCCCAGTTCTGCGATAGAATAATTCCCGCCTCAATGGTCTTTCCTAAACCAACTTCATCTGCAAGGATTGCACCTTTTGATAAAGGTGATTTGAAAGCAAACAAAGCAGCATCTATCTGGTGGGGGGTAAGGTCAACACGTGCATCTTGAAGGGTAGCAGTAAACTTTGCACCATCATTGGCAGGGAGCCGCCTTGTCAATGAGTGTGCAAAATACTTTGCTTGGTATGATGTTATATGTTGATCCATATAGTTACAATGAGTTTGTTGATACGATGTACTGTTTGTACTCTCTTGTAATCAGTTCCTTTATGTCAACCTCCAACAAATCTGCAATTTTGAGTAGGCTGTTCAAGTCTGGCTGTGATGAATTTGTACACCACTTTGAAACAGTCGAAGGAGTAACCCCCATCTGTTCAGATAGCCACTTACTTGTTTTCTTTTTTTCAACAAGTACGACCTTAATACGATTTACATCTTCCATATTCTACAAATTTCTGATGCAAATATAGTGAAAATATTTCACTTTATTGTAATTTTTCTTATGAAAAGATGAATTGTTAATAATTATTATACAAAAAATGATTATTTTGACTTCAAAAATTCTATTATTTGAAGATTAAGGCACTCAATTTTTAGCTTCAATCTTTAATTGTACAACACAAGACAAAATGATAGAAAATGAAAATTTCCGTTGTTTTCCGTGTTAAGATATGTTAAGCAAATGTTTTCATTTTGGGGTTTTTGAAATTTTTGTTTCCAGTTTGTTTCTTTTGG
>CALBJW010000024.1 GCA_937893145.1 uncultured Prevotellaceae bacterium
TACTTTATATATCGTTTTCGTTTACTTTATTATCACTCACACACCGGCTGATTTTCCTTCATATCAAGGGATTTTTTCATTTCCTTCTATGTAATAATATCAAGAAAAAATAGTTTTCTCTGCATTATTCTTCATAGTCTATATTAAATAATTAAAATTTATGTAAATTTGCGCACTAATTATGGAGTTAAAAAAGTCACAAAACTCCGACCTTGAGCGTACGCGTCCGCTTCGCTTCATGCTCATCTTCATGAGTATGGTCGCCCTGTCGATAATCGTCATGCTCTCGCCTATCATGATAAGCTCCATAATGAACCTCCAAAGCAGTCTTGACGATGAGGTGATAGAAGACCTCAACATAGACTTCAAGGAGGAGGACGAAATGATAGAAGCCATTCAGACGGAAACGCAAGACGAGGTTACCGAAATCATCAAGCCGGTGGAAACCGTGACTGAGGCCATCGACCCTCCTGAGGAACAGCCTACAGACCTTGAGGCTTCTAAGGAACAAATCGTGGAAACGGAAACACCTCAGGAAGAACAGAAAACGGAACTGGAAGACGACGCTCCGATGCAAGAGGCTGAGGACGCCAAGCCGATAGCAAACCCTGAGCAGGAGGACCTTGAGAAGTCGCAGATGCTTCCGGAATATCCGGGCGGTATGTCGGAACTCGTTGTATGGTTGAACAAGAACCTGAAGTACCCGCAGTCAGCTATCAGTCGAAAGCTCAAGGGCGAGGTGGAAGTAGCATTCTTCATAGAGAAGGACGGCACATGCACAGACTTCAAAGTGGTAAAATCAGCCAACACGCTATTCGACGAAGAAGCCCTCCGCGTATGCAAGATGATGCCGAAATGGAAGCCTGGAAAGATAAAGGGCAAGATTGTCCGCACATACTTCGTCATACCAGTAAACTTCCAGCCGCTGTAGGAAACTGTGTCCAACGATTCTCCGTTGGGTTCCAAAACAAACAAAAACGCCAATATGAACAATACTTCATCAAACTTCCTTTCACTCTTCGAGAGCTACCTTGCCTCTTCGGAGATACACAAGGAGCCACAGGGCATCTATGACCCGATAAACTATGTCCTCTCAATGGGTGGCAAGCGCATTCGTCCGGTACTTATGCTCCTCGCCTACTCGCTCTATAAGGACAACGTGCAAGAGATCCTGCCTGCCGCTCTCGCCATAGAGACTTACCATAACTACACGCTCCTACATGACGACGTCATGGACAAGGCAGATGTTCGACGTGGCAAGCCTACGGTTCACAAGAAATGGAACGAGAACGCAGCTATCCTTTCCGGCGATTCCATGCTCGTGCTTGCTTATCAACGTATGCTTGAACTGAAGAACCCACGCATGAAAGAAGTGCTCGACCTCTTCACGACAACAGCTCTTGAAATAGGTGAAGGCCAGCAGTACGACCTTGAGTTTGAGACTCGCATGGACGTAAAGGAGGAGGAATATATTGAGATGATACGTCTTAAGACATCCGTTCTCCTTGCTTGCGCATTAAAGATTGGTGCCATCCTTGCCAATGCACCTAAGGAAGACTGCGACAAGCTCTATGACTTTGGTATCAATATGGGCTTGGCATTCCAGCTTCAGGACGATTACCTTGATGTCTATGGAGATTTCAAGACATTCGGTAAGGCTATCGGTGGCGATATTCTTTGTGATAAGAAGACATTCATGCTCATCAACGCCATAAACAAGGCTGACGGCTTTGATTTCGGCAAGGAGTATGACACGCCGCAGGAGAAGATTTCTGCCGTTACAAACCTTTACAACGAGCTCGGCATAGACAGCCTTGCCCAGGAGAAGATAGAATACTACTTCCGTCTCGCACGCAAGAATCTCGACGAGGTATCTTTGGCAAACGAAACAAAGCAGCCTCTCTATGACTATCTCAACGAAATGCTCAAACGCGAGAAGTAAGTCAAAGTCACAGTTTAAGTCAAAGTCAATACATGAAATACGACGAAGCTCTTCAAGAGATCCAGCGCATAGTCATGGAACTTGAAAATAATCCGACTGACATAGAGTCGCTCACAGAGAAGCTTAAACATGCTCATGAACTTATCAAACTCTGCAAGGACAAGCTCACAAAGACTGACGAAGAAATCAAGAAGTTCATGAAAGCTGAATAATTAAAAAACTAAAAAACACAAAAAGCATATAACTACGATTATGAAAGAACTTGATTGGGCCAACATTGGCTTCGGTTATCGCAAGACCGACTACAACGTACGCTGCTACTATCGCAACGGAGAATGGGGCGAAATAGAAGTTTGCTCTGAGGAAACAATCCCTATGCACATGGCTGCCACTTGTCTCCACTACGGACAGGAATGTTTCGAAGGACTCAAGGCTTACCGCTGTCCAGACGGAAAGGTACGCGTATTCCGTACTGATGAGAACGCAGCTCGTATGCAATCTACATGTCGCGGCACACTCATGCCTGAGCTCCCTACAGAGAAGTTCAACGAGATGGTTGACAAGGTTGTCCGCCTCAACGAACGTTTCATCCCACCATACGAGAGTGGCGCTACTCTCTATATCCGCCCTCTCCTCATCGGCACAAGTGCACAGGTAGGCGTTCATCCTTCTGAGGAATACCTCTTCCTTATCTTCGTAACTCCAGTAGGCCCATACTTCAAGGGCGGTTTCTTCGCTAATCCATACGTAATCATCCGCGAGTTCGACCGTTCGGCTCCTCTCGGAACAGGTATCTACAAGGTGGGCGGAAACTACGCAGCATCCCTTCAGGCCAACAAGAAGGCTCATGACATGGGCTACGCTTGTGAGTTCTATCTCGATGCAAAGGAGAAGAAGTATATCGACGAAGCTGGTGCAGCTAACTTCTTTGGTATCAAGAACAACACATACGTTACTCCAAAGTCTACTTCCATCCTTCCTTCCATCACCAACAAGTCGCTCATGCAGCTTGCAGAGGATCTCGGCATGAAGGTAGAACGTCGCGCTATTCCTGTAGATGAACTCGCTGAGTTTGAGGAGGCAGGCGCATGTGGTACAGCAGCCGTTATCTCTCCAATCTCAAAGATTGATGACCCAGCAACAGGCAAGTCATACGTATTTGGTGATAAGCCAGGACCATGGTCTGAGAAACTCTTCAACCTCCTTCGTGGCATCCAGTACGGTCTCGAAGAAGACAAGCACGGTTGGACAAGAGTGGTAATCGAATAAATGAACGGATTTCGTTTCAAACAATTCTTTGTAAGACACGATCGTTGCGCCATGAAAGTGGGCACCGATGGTGTCTTACTTGGTTCATGGGCAACCGTCTCCCATGCCTCTACCGCACTCGACATCGGTACAGGCACAGGACTCATAGCCCTCATGCTCGCCCAGCGCAACCCAAACCTCCTCATCGATGCCCTTGACATCGACCCCGATGCTGTGGCACAAGCACAGGAGAACATAGCAGCCAGTCCATTTCACGACCGCATCAAAGTCCATCTCCAGGACTTCACACTAACCTCTCCCATCTCTACTTCCTCTTGCTCCAAGGCGGTAGCAAATTCTTCACTCTTCACTCTTCACTCTTCACTCAAAAGCCCCTATTCCCTCATCATCTCCAACCCTCCCTTCTACACCGAACACACCTCATGTCCCGATGACAAGCGAGATGCCGCCCGACACACATCCTCACTCCCCATCTCATCCCTCATGAGTGGTGCCGCCTCCCTCCTTGCTCCAGAAGGACTCTTCTCCCTTATCATCCCTACCTCCCTCGTTCCCGAAGTCATCAGCGAAGGAGCGCAACATGGTCTCTTCCTCTCTCGCCGCACCGATGTGGTCACCACTCCCAACAAGCAACCAAAACGCACACTCCTCGAATTTTCAAAGCACCAAAAAGAAACGCACCACGATATTCTCCATATCCGTGATGCGCACAATAATTATACCGAAGCCTACAAGAATCTTACCCAAGACTTCTATCTCTAACCCAACATTCGCTTGCGAATGTTGGAGTGAAAAGTGAAGAGTGAAGAGTGAAAAATTTCTTTCTTATCGGGCTCGAAAGCGCTACGCGATAAGCTTCCGCCTTGGACCAAGAGATGTTATCGCTCCGCAGTAAAAGCAAGAGGATAAACTCTTCCGGCAGGAAATTCTTCACTCTTCACTCTTCACTTTTCACTTATAAGTTTCCAACCTCATCACCTTCACCCTCTTATCTCTCGACAAAGCCCCAGGATTACTTCCAGGCTCACCCTCAGGCACATCGAGGTCGCGTTCCAAGTAATAATTTATCCAGTATGGGAGGATGCGTCCTTCCTCATCATGGAACGACATAGGTATAGGCTTGAAAATCACCTCACCATTCTTCTCTACATACGACTTCTGAACCAACTCCGAACAGTACATCTCATCGTCCGAAGGGTCGAACGTGAAGTCGTACTTGCAACCGATGAAACGCTTTGCGTTAGCTATCGATTTCTTTACATCCACATTACCAGTCACACGTCCCACAAACACCATTGGGTTGCCCTCCGCATCCTTGTCTGCATTATCCAGATATTCCTTCAACGGACACATCCACACTCCGTGTTTGTTTGTAGCCTCCAGCACAAACAGACCATCCCTCTCCTTGCACACAATCGCCACATGGCACACCTGAGCATTGTCAAGTCCCTTAGTGCTTCCCACTATCGACTTCGCAAACTGGCTTGCTGTTGTTGTGTCCGTAACATTGAAAAGAAGGTCTCCGTTCTTCAGTTTTGTCTGTGCTATTGTTTCTTGTGTCATCATAAATAAAGCGATGATTAGTGTAAAAATAGTTTTCATATCGTTGTCTTATTCATCCATTCATTAGGTGTACAATCCTCGAATTTCTTGAAGGTAGCAAAGAAAGTGCTACGCTTGAAACCACACATCTCACTAATCGCCGTGATAGTGAAGTCCTTGTTTTCTTCCGAACGAACACGGCGCTTAAACTCCTCAAGACGATAATGGTTGATGAAGTCGTAGAATGTGGTATGAAGATAGTCATTGAACATCTGGGATAGGGTGGCAGCATTGGTTCCTGTATGTGCGGCAACCTCACTGATGCGAAGGTTACTGCGCAAGTAGGGTTGCTCTTCCTCCATGTATTTCTTCACCAGTCGTTCCAGTTCCTTATAGCTCTGCGAACGATACTTCACTTGTTCTTCCTTCTCAATCTTCTTCTGCTCCTCATGTCTGATGCGTTGTTCCTCATTCGCCTTGATATGGTCCGACACCGCATTGTGCGAAGCAAGTTGCAGTTCCAGATGATGCTTCTGTCGGATGAGTTCCATAAGTTGAACCTGTCTGTTATGCAAACGCATAGATATGACTATGGCAATGATAAGGACTATTACAAGAAGCATCTCCAGTATCAGCATCAGTGAAGGCAGAACAGTAACCTTCACATCAATCTCCGTTTCTGGATGGCCAGCAACACAGATGCGCAGGTGATGCACACCGAGCATGAGGTCCGACACGGTGATAGGTTGTTTATCGAATGCCACGAATCGCTCTCCACCATCTATGCTCCATTCATAATAGCGGCTCGATGCCGCAGGTTTGTAGTCGAGGGTGAAAGGAGAAATCACCAGTTCCTTCGAGGCGAAGTTCCATTCCATCCGTATTTCGTTGCTATTGCCCTCAACAGAATTTGTTGTGTAGGTTTTCCCATCAATAGAGTATTGCCCTACGAATACATTGGAATGAAGAGGAGCGATGAGTTTTTCTTGGCTATGTTTTGTTATATAGACTAATCCGTTAGTTGTAGGCATCCAAAGGCGTCCTTCACTATCAATGAAACAGTTGTCACGGTTGAACTGCGAGGAGAGTAGTCCATCATATTGTCCAAACTGGCAGAATGAGTCGAACGAATCATTGAAAAGGAACAGTCCTCTATCCGTTCCAAGCATATAACGCGTCTTGCCCCCCACCTTCAGTGGCTGAACAAAGTTGACATACCCCAAACCAAGCTTCTTGAACACATCATGCTTCTCAAACGAACTGAGATTAGTGGCTGTAGTAAACAGAGCCTGCTCCGATGCTGCAATCATCTTTCCACCTGGCACAATGTTGAAACTGAGGTTGGATTCCTCGTTGAAGAATCCTTGTGGAAATCCCTCGCTCTGTATGCGGTTGGTTTCGGGATTGAAGAGGCACATGCCGTTGAGCGTACTAATCCATAGTTTGCCCGAATCATCAAAGGCAATGTCATAGATGTAAGATGTAAAGATGTCCGATTGTGTTTCGTTGTGTTCCTCGATGACCTTCAGGTTCCTGTCAAGCACGATGAGTCCCACATTGCTTGCAGCATAAATCTTCTTACCATCAGGCGACAGCACAAGACGGCTGTAACTTGCCTGCTGTAGTCGTTCCGGCATCTGAACCGTGCTGAGTTGCTGAGTTGCAGGATTGATGGAGTAGAGTCCATGTTCATAATTCGCAAGAATATATTTGCCTTCGAAATATATCACATCAAGGATGATGGCTCCCCCAATCTCCTTAGGAGTGTAGTGGCGAATGATGTCGCGTTGCTCATCCACAAAGTACGCCCCATCACGAGTGCCGAGTACGGTTTGCTTCCCTCGTTTGCAGAAACTGCGAACGAAGAGTCCCTCCGTTGTGAAATCCTTATACTTATAGATATTAAATATGTGTTTGTTGCGCTGTGTATAACTGAATCCTGTGCGGTAATATCCAAACCAATCAATGTTCAGTTCTGAGTCATGAAACACAGAATACACGGTGTTGGACTCTGTCTTGAGTTGGCAAACCGAATGGTCTGTTATCAGATATGCACCGCTGCCATCCGTACAGATATACAAACTGTCGTTGAAGTTCCTAATCTGTTTGATGACAGGAGCCTCAATCTGGTGAGAACGACTTGTGACATGGGTGCGAGTGTTGAAAATCAGCAGACCATTATTTGCCGAAGCGATGTATAGGTTATCCCCTTTCAGTGCAAGGTCGTTGACAGAACCAGTAAGCAGTGTTCGTGGTAACTTGAAGATGCTGCTCTTCGAGGTGCGAGAGTCGTAGTGGAGCAGTGTGCCGTAGTCGTTGATAGCCCACACATTGCGTTCACCATCAGTAGCCATAGCAGCGATAGCGTTCTCGCGTTCTATCACACTACCTTTGTTGATGAGGATAGAGTTGAGTTTTGTGTGGAGCGACGAATCATATATCCACACACCCTGTCGGCATCCCACCACAACAATCGAGTGTTCACCGTCCTTAACCTTCTGGATAGATGTGACACCCACGATGTTGAGGTCCACCTTGTTGCTGGACTTGTTCTTGTGGTTAGTGACATACATTCCAAATCTGTCACCACAGACAATCTGTCCGTTGTCCAGTTCACAGATGTTAGAACCATTCTTGCTGAAACCGTATGAAGTGTGGCCCTTATCGTGTTCAGTGCAGTTGATGCCATCAAAACTGACAATAGAACTGCCGGCCATCCACATTATTCCTCTGCTGTCCTTGATGATATGGGAAACGGTGTTGTTCCACAAATCATTGCACACGGTTTGGCTATTCGTTTCCTCACATAGCACGAGGAAAAGAAGTAGCACGAAGCATCGTATGCGGTAGATTAATGTCATGGTGAATGGTATTTTGTCGGTCGCAAAGGTAAATATAATCTGTGATATATGCAATAGTTTTGTCCGAAATAATTTATATGGACTCTGCATTTTACAGTCTATGTAATTGAAAATAAGAATGTAGGATTTAATTCGTTCCAATATTAGAATGTTGGATAAGCGAAGGCAAATAATATTTTGGTGTCATAATAATAAGCTGTAATTTTGCACTCGGAAAACCAATTATTAATCATGTTAAAACCTTTTCTACGATGAAAATCAAATCTATTCTTCTTTCATCAATGGTGATGTTGGGTATGAGTTTTGTTCCTTCAGATGCATGGGCAGACGAGGAACCTTACCAGCCAACAGAGGCAGAACGCACACTTGCCAACCAGACCATCACCGATGGTAACTACCGCATCTATACAGAGGTGTCAGGTACCAAGTATTATCTTTACACTCAGAGCGACCGTAAGGTGTTCCTTACCTCCGACAAGGAAGCAGCCAGTGAGTATGCCTTCGAACTGAAGACAGGGCTCGCTAAGTTTGCCGATGAAGGTTGGAGAGTGAGCTATGCAGACCAGTTCCGTTTCTCGAACGGTAGCAACTCAGCATCCGACAACCAGAAGAACCTCAGCATGGCTGAGAGCAAGAACGACCGTCCAGACTTCGAACGCCAGGTGTGGTACGCAAAGGCAGATGTGCAGACCCCTGGAGAATATGTATATGCGGTACGCGCAACAAATGCCACATGTCCTGATGAACTCGTTTGGCAGTCGTGGTCGAAGAACTGCTACTGGACAGTGAACACAACAGAAGCAGTGCCATACCCTTGCTATGATGTGGCAAATGCTGGAAAGGCAACATTCGTGTGGAAACTCGAATCAACAAAGGAAGAGTACAAGCCACTCAATGTTTATTCCCTGAATGACATCACAGCAGAACAGTTCGCTCAGAACCCAGCCCTTGAAGGTATGTGGCGATTTGAGAAGTACAACTATTCAAATGGCCAGTACTCGCTCTTCACTCAATTCACTGACTCTTCAGCAGCCAATTATGTTGATATCTATCAGCCATGCCGTGTAGGAGGAGAGAGAGCCGTAGAGATTGAAGGACTCGAGACATGGGCAAACAACCTGACATACGCTACAGTGCTCAAGAAGGGTTGGAGCGACTTCTTTACATATTCTGAAGGAGAAGGTGCTTCAAGCGATAGCAAGAACCGTTTTGCGTATGTTGCTCGTGATGAGAAACTCGGTTACGAGGTATATGCCAACAATGAATATGCGAGTGTCATCTCGTTCGTCGTTCCTAAGGATGGTTTCTATCAGATGGATGCAACAGTCATTCGCCAGGATGTGCCAGCCGACAGAGGTTTGCTCAGCATCGTTCCACGCTATCGCTACAGTACAGCAACAGACAAGGACTATGCAAACACAAAGTATGGAATGGGCCGTTACCTCTTTGGCCAGATTGGTGGTGAGGTAGATGATTTCGTGGCAGGTAGTGCTCATATCAGTGCTGCAGCTGCACAGCGTTACATTGCTCAGGAAGCAAATGACATCACTATGTCGTTTGAGGGTAAGGCTGGCGATATCATCTCGTTCGAGGTGAACACCGATAGCACAGGTGTGATGAGCAGTTGGGCTCGCGACTATTACGGTCGTACCTTCTACAAGGAGTTCAAGATTTCAGAAGTAACAGAGACCTACGCTCGACAGAACGAGAACTTTGCCGACACATACGGTGAGAGTGGTGACCTCGAGACTATGCTTGCACTTGTGAATGAGTGTGAGGAGTTCATCATGAACGCAGAATGTGGAACTGAGATTGGCCAGTACAGTGATGTACTTGCAAATGAGGTTATGGAACTCACAGGAGTTATCTACGAGGCAATACAGAAGGGACAGGTTCATGCCTTCAACGCACAGTCATACCTTGAAGAGTTGAAGTCGCTCTGGGCTAAGTTCTTGGATTCAAAGATAGAAATGGACTACAGTGCTGAAGGCAACTACGCACTCTTCACTACAGAGGCTTCGACAGGAATCGTGAAGTACGACACAGCAGTCCTTGAAGCGAATGCTGACACTCCTTGGGGTTATTACTATTACGAGGTGGCAAATGGTGTTTACCACAAGTTCGTGAACCACGACACAAGCAGTAAGTATGGCAGCACAGAGGTGAACGCATGGTACAAGGGTACAGGCGACTGGCTCTACATCTCAGATAATGGACAGCTCCACCCAATGACAAACTTCGCACCAGCAATCATGTTCACAGCACCTAAGGATGGTGTGTATAAGGTGAACTTCGGTTGTTATCGTCCTAATCCAAACGCATCGGTAGAGAACCCTCTTTGGATTCGTGCTCGCTTCATGAACAACGGTATCGACACTCAGGACAAGGAATCGTTCATGTATGCTAAGGAGTTTGGTTCGGTACAGAACGATGGCGAAGGTGGTAAGGCACCAATCGCAATGGAATACTATGTCAACATGAAGCAGGGCGATAAGATTACTTGGGAACTCGACTGCTACACTACAAACCGTAATTCAAGTGCCGCAACACAAATCACAACCCTCACAGTATGTGCAGGTATCAGCGAAGAAGAACCTTACACTCTCGACAACATCCCAGCAGAGGCAGACCTCTTCGATGCTTATTCAGAAGGCGACCCAGCATCCCTCACACTTGCTGTAGCAGCAGCTCAGGGTGTGCTCGATGCTCATAAGGATAATGTAGGTACAGAAGGTGGACAGTACTCAGCTGACATCTGCAACCAACTCACAGAAAGTATCGCAGCGGCAAATGCTATGATTGCAAATGGTGAAACTCAGTACAACATGGACCAGATGGAACTTTTGCTCGCAGCATTGTCACAGTCGTTCATCGACTCTCGTCTCCCTTACGAATTCTTCATCGAGGGCGAATACTCAATCCAGATTGCAGATACAGAGAAATTCCTCACTCAGAAGAACAAGAACGCAAACGGCACAAACTACTATGCTGCATTTGCAGACCTCGCAGCTGTTGAAGCAGATGCTGTGAAGAACAACATCGAGCCAGACACATACAACTGGACATTCAACTTCAAGCGTTTCATCAAGCAGGTATCGACAGGCGAATACGATGAGAGCACAGGTGATGAAATCACTATTCCTGTTGAGCAGACATCAATTTACGGTGTTGGTGGCTATGTTACTGCACAGGGGTATGTGAACGAGAGCATCGATACAAATGCTGCTCCAGCATTCCGTTTCTTCAAGTACAATGCCGACGATGAGGTCTTCGCCATCATGAATGAGAGCGGTGCTTATTGGTCGAACGCCTTCACATGGAAGAGCCCTTACGACCAGGTTAACACTACTGCTACACCTAACTACATCTTCATACTCTCAAATCAGACTATCAGCAATGCTGTAGGTATCGACATCGTAGAGTCTTCAGCTGTGGTTAGCACTCAGTACTACTCTCTCTCAGGTACTCGCATCGCCGCTCCAAACACAGGTGTGAACATCCGAGTTCAGAAGCTTGCTAATGGAAGAACTGTTACAAGCAAGGTACTTGTTAAGTAAAATCAAATATGGTGAAAAGTGAGGAAAGTAATTCTTCACTTTTCACTTCAAAAAAATAATCCCATGAAACGAATCTCTCTTTTTACTTTATTCATTTTATTCAGTACATTCTCGTTTGCTTCCAGCAAGGGTGGAGTAACAGTATGGAAAGCCCCAGAAGGAGCACCCATGAAGCATGACTACGATGTCTTTGTCCAGTCGTTAGGAGAAAAGGAGTGGACAAGGATTGACACCTATATGGCAAAGGTCAATGCACCAATAGGTGAAGGTAAGCACAAGGTGAGTGAGATTTCATACGCCACATTCGACTTCACAGGCGAGGTGAACATCAAGGTTGTGAAACACATCCTCCATCCTTCCGGCACCAAACCATCCGTAAAGGTTCGCCCCGATTCAAAAGGTATAAAGTGTGATGTGCAGAACGACTCCACAGTCCTCTTCACTCTCTCACAACCTGAGAACATCAGCATCGAGTTTGATGGCAACATAACCGACAACCTTCTTCTCTTCACAAGTGCCCCTGTGCAGAGTGTTGCCGAAGCAAAGAAGGAAGCCAAGCGACAAGGTCGCAAGTTCCTCTATATTGCTCCAGGATATTATGATGCCTCCTCGTTCGATGGACTGAAGAAACTCCTTGCGTCCAAGTTGGGTGAGGTGAAAAGTGCAAAACATGCAGTCGATGTTACCCCATCCTCAGCTCCAGTGTCAAACAGCATCATTCGCATTCCATCCTCTTCGGTGGTCTATCTTGCACCAGGATGCTACATCAATGGCACACTCGCCATTGAGGATGCACAGGATGTGAGCATCATAGGTCGTGGCATCTGTCGTCCTTCCGATGGCTACGAGGGCGTGCATGTGCATCGCAGTATGGGCATCCTAATTGATGGAGTAACACTCTGCACATGTCCTGTAGGCGGAAGCGATGGAGTGACACTCCACGATGTTCGCAGCATCTCACATCCAGGATGGGGCGACGGACTGAATGTCTTTGCTTCGAGCAATGTGCTCTACGACCGTGTGTTCTGCCGAAACAGTGATGATTGCACCACAGCCTATGCCACACGAAAGGGGTTCAGTGGTAGTGTGAACAATGTTCGTATGCAGAACTCCACCCTCTGGGCTGATGTGGCACACCCAATCTTCATTGGCATTCACGGTGCAGGTTCACTCACCGAGAAGGGCATCGAGGCAGACAGCATCGTAGGACTTGTGTATGAAAACCTCGACATCCTCTGTCATGCAGAGGCACAAGTGGATTATCAGGGTTGTCTTGCCATCAACTGTGGCGATAACAATCTCGTTCGTGATGTGCAGTTCAACGAAATTCGCATCGAGAATATCCTTCAGGGATGCCTCTTCCAGATTAAGGTTTCGTGGAACGAGAAGTACTGTACTGCTCCGGGCAGAGGAGTGGAGGACATCACCTTCCGCAATGTCACATACAAGGGACAGCCTCCATACATCTCCCTCATCAATGGATACAACAAGGAACGCAAGGTGAAGAACATCCGTTTCGAGGGACTCACCATCAACGGTACAGCCATCTACGACACCATGCCTGGCAAACCTGGATGGTACAAGACAGCCGACTTCGTTCCTGCCTACATCGGCAATCATGTAGAAAATGTGACCTTCGTACAATAAAGCATCTATTTTCTCGTAATATATAATATAACTAATCTAATCCCACAAACAATAATGAAATACCAACTGCTGATGCTCCTTTGCTTTGCTGTGCATGTGTGCCATGCTCAGGTGAAGGTGTACGACTATCCTGAGGGCAAGGAAGGACTCACCCCTATGCACGATTTTGCCGTGAGTTCTCAGGAACAAGAGATAAAGACATATCAGTGTGAAGTCAATCCCCACAAGAAGGTGCAGAAAGCATCGTGGTGTCAGTTTGAGGCACTCGGTGATGCTCGTATCCGTGTCACAAAATGTGGCGAAAAGATACACTCAGCCATTGTTCGTCCTCAGTCCAAAGGTATCAAGCACACACAAGTGAACGACTCGACTATTGAGTTCACCGTACCAGCCGTGAAGGACAATCGTGGCTATTCCCTCGAGGTGGATATCAACGGAGATCGCGAGCATTGTCTTCACATCTTCATTGATGGACCAGAGAAGGAAGTGTATCAGGCACCAGACCCCGATTCGAAGGTGGACATCAACTGGAAGACGCTCAACAACCACGATGTCTTTGTTCAGAACCCTCGACTCATATATTTCGGACCGGGCATCCATAAACCACACGACCTGCCAAGTGCAGAGATAAAGATACCGAGTGGTGCAACCGTCTATATTGCACCAGGAGCCGTTGTTCGCGCTCGTCTCATCATCGATAGAGCAGAGAATGTCCGCATCATAGGTCGCGGTGTGCTTCTTAACCCACTTCGTGGAGTAGAGATAACCTATTCTAAGAATGTGGAGATAGATGGTCTAACAGTCATCAACCCACAGCACTACACCGTATTTGGAGGTCAGTCCGAGAACATAACTGTTCGTAATGTACGCAGTTTCTCTCGCCATCCTTGGAGCGATGGCTTCGACATGATGTGCTGCAAGAATGTCACCATTGAGGATGTCTTCCTCCGCAACAATGATGATGCCTTTGCCATCTACAACCATCGCTGGTGGTACTGGGGTGGAACAGAAAACTACCACATTCGTCGTGCCACTATCTTCAACGACCTTGCCCATCCGTTCAACTTCGGAAGTCATGGTGACGACCGTTCCGATACGGGCGAACTGCTCCACAATGTGTGGATAGAGGACTGCGATGTTCTCTCTGCCGACTGCGATGGCATCTTTGCTGTTCGTTGTGGTGACAAGAACATGGTCGAGGGCATACACTTTGAGAACATCCGCATCGAGGATGTGGTGCGAGCTGCTCTCTTCAACATTCAGGTGAACTTCTCAGAGAAGTACAATCGTGCTCCGGGCAATTACATCCGCGACATCTGGTTCAAGGACATTTACTTCAATGGCGATGCCTCTCGTCTGTCCCCTCCTGTGATAAAGAGCTACGACTCCACCCACACCGTCTCCGACCTCCATTTTGACAATATCCGTGTAAATGGAAAGAAGATAAAAAACATTGATTACTAATATATGCGTAAACTTCTAATATACCTTCTCCTTGCTTGCAGTATCCTATCTGCAAGAGCATTCCAGCATCCAGGATTGCTCCATTCGCAGAGCTCTGTCGAGCGTATGCAGCGACTGTACGAAGAACAGAACCCCGTAGCGATGGGTTCCTACCATAAACTCGTGAATGATGCCAAGTCACGCACCGACTACCAGATGCGTGGCCCTTACGACATCATCGCTCGTGATGGACAGTATGGCAAGACCAAAGGACCTTGTGAGAACGATTTCCTCTCTGCCTACTACAACGCCATCATCTACACCACCACCCATGATGCTGCTCATGCAGAGAAGGCTATGGAGATAATCCGTGCCTACAGCAGTACCCTCACTCGCATTGAGGGCCACGATGCACCCCTCTGTGCTGCCCTTCAAGGCTTCATCCTCATCAATGCCTGCGAACTGCTCCGCTATGGCTACAAGGGTTGGAAGAAGAGTGACACGAAGCATACCGAACAGATGTTTCGCACCGCCTTCCTCCCTGTGCTCGATGAGTTCGACCGCCAGTCTCCATACGCTAATGGCAACTGGGGAGCAGCCGTCTGCAAGATGCGTTTGGCGATAGGTGTGTATTGCAACGATGAACAGCAGTACCAGCGTGCCATCAGCTACTTCCACGAAGGCAATGATGATGGTGCTCTCAAGCATTACATCGCTGAGTCGGGACAATGTCAGGAGTCGGGCCGCGACCAGGCTCATGTCATGCTCGGACTTGGGCAACTGGCAGAGATATGCGAGGTGGCATGGTCACAGGGCGATGACCTCTACTCAGCACTCGACAATCGTCTGCTCAAGGGCTACGAATACTCATCAAAGGCAAATCTCGGCTATTCCGTTCCTTTCACCACATGGAAGGACCTCACAGGCAAGTATTGCAACTGGACCGTACTCTCTGAAGGCGCACTCGGACAGTGGCGTTCCGTGTTCGAGATAGCCTACAACCATTATGTTGGTCGCCAACACCTTCAGATGCCTTATACCAGTCAGGCTCTCGGCCATTTCGTTCGTCCTGAAGGTGCAGGCTTCACTTGCGACAATCCTGGTTTCGGCACATTCCTCTTCTATCAAGATACGGAGGTGGACAATACCACCGTTCTGCCAACCATGAAACGCTATTCGCTCAACGAGAAACGCGACTACTCACCCGCCGAAGAACCCGTCATTCGCCTCAAGAATGCCGTTCGTCTCACCCTTGTTCGCACCGTTGACTGTTGGCCTGAATACTGGGACCTCACACCTGTTCGAAAGAGTGGTGACATGTACGAGTACGAACCGTTGGGAACAACATCGCGCAATGGCTATACCTTTGGACCAGAGAAGGCACGCACCACCTTCCTCGTTGAGGAGTTCAACCCTCAGCCCGAACTGGAGTATTGCAAGAGTCAGGTGCAGCGTTCTATCTCCGAACTCCAACCTCTCGACTACACCCATTCGCCTCGTAACATCCTCAGTGGTGAGCATCATTGGAATCTCCGTGATGCAAAGACTGCAGAAGAGTGGTGCAGTGGTTTCTGGCCAGGCATCTTGTGGATGGCAAACCGCATACCAGAGGCTCGTGCCTATACCAACGAACTCGAGTACCTCGCTTACCGTCCTATATATGACCACGACTTGGGATTCCAGATGATAGGCAGTTTCCTGAAGGGGTACGAGGCAACTCACGATGAACATTACAAGGCTGTGCTTCTTGCAGCAGCCGATAGTCTCGCCACACTCTTCAATCCTCGTGTTGGCACCATCCTCTCATGGCCTCGCAATGTGAAGATGTTTGGTGGTCACAACACCATCATCGACAACATGATAAACCTCGAACTCCTCCTCTTCTCTGGCAAGAAAGAGAACATAGACATCGCCATTCGTCATGCCGACACCACCATGAAGTACCACTTCCGTCCTGATGGTACAGCCAATCATGTGGCGGTGTATAACCCAAAGAGCGGAAAGCACCAGCGCAACTGTACCCATCAGGGCTATAGCGACTCTTCGCTCTGGAGTCGTGGACAGGCGTGGGCTATATATGGCTACACTATGATGTACCGTTTCACTCATCAGCAGAGGTACCTCGAATTTGCACAGAAGGTGACAGATGTCATGCTCCATCGTCTCCCTGCCGACCGTATCCCCCTTTGGGATATGGATGCACCGTCCGACAAGCAGTACAAGGACACCAGTGCAGCAGCCATCATAGCATCCGCACTAATCGAACTCTCCCACTATGTCGATGCTCCCAAGTCCGCCCTCTATCTCGGTGAGGCGAAGGCAATGCTCACCTCTCTCTCCTCACCCCTCTACCAGAGTCGTGCCACAGCCCCTTCCTTCCTCCTCCACTCTGTAGGCAACCTCCCTGCCGGCAGCGAGATTGATGCCAGCATCAACTATGCAGATTATTATTATATTGAAGCACTTCAAAGATTATTAGAATATTAGGTAAGTATATGAAAAATCTTCTTTTTCTCCTCCTCCTTCTCTCTACTACCGCACTCCATGCAAAGGAGCGTGGATTCAAGCATCCGGGAGGTCTGCACACGCAGGCAGACTTCGACCGCATCAAACAACAGCTCTCTGATGGCGACCCAACAGTCACGGCAGCCTATCAGGTGCTCAAGACCGCAGCCTACGCCCAGTCGGGAGCAGCAACCTATCCAGTCGCTACCATCGTTCGTGGTGGCGGTTCGGGCGAAAACTATATCAATGCCGCTCGTGGTGCAGCCATAGCCTACCAGAACGCCCTCCGTTGGAAGATTGAGGGCAGCACGGCTTGTGCCAAACACGCAGTGGATGTACTCATGAAGTGGTGCAACACCACCACCGAAGTGACAGGCAACAGCGATGCTCGTCTTGCCTTCGGACTCTATGGCTATGAGTTTGCTCAGGCAGCCGAACTCATGCGCGACTATGAAGGATGGAAACGCGAGGACTTCGCTAAGTTCCAGAAGTGGATGCTCGAACTCTGGTATCCAGGTTGCATCAATTTCCTTCGTGGCAGAAATGGCACATGGGAGAACTCAGGCAAGTGGTGGCAGGCACCAGGACACTACTGGAGCAACTGGGGACTCTGCAATGCACTTGCAGTCATCAGTATCGGTGTGCTGTGCGATGATGTCTTCATCTACAATCAAGGCATGTCGTTTATCAAGTACGACCAGTGTGGCACCTTCAAGGACCCTCGTACATCCAACCCTATCCTCAACGACGGTCTCACCGAGTTCTGGGGTAACCTCATCGTGACTACCACTCCTTGGGAAAAGGAGACAGGTGCTTACGGCAAGGTGGGACAGATGAACGAGAGTGGTCGTGATACTGGTCATGCCGCTATGGCACTCGGACTCGCTATCGACATCGCACATCAGGGATGGAATCAGGGCGAGGACCTCTTTGCCTATATGGACCATCGTCTTGCTGCAGGCATTGAGTATGTTGCTGCACAGACACAGAGCATTCCTGGACTGCCTTGGACCGACTACCACTATGGCTCAAGCGGCTACTACTATTCCGACAGTCGTGCTTGGCTCATGACAGAACCTGCACTCGGTGCTCAGATGCGTCCTTACTGGGGTACAGTCATCGGACACTACTGTGGTGTGAAGGGTGTGCAGATGCCATTCTCCGAACTGGCATACAAGGAGATGGGCATCGATGCTGGTGGACAGGGTTCCACATCGGGCGGATACGACCATCTGGGCTATTCCATTCTCATGAATACCCGTACCTACGAGGGTGGAACAATCTACAATCCTGCTCCTCCTACCGAACTCACACCCCAAATCACTTATTCCTCGAAGACTCTCTCTCAAAACGACCTTGGAGGTCTGACAAACACCTACCAGACCACCCCTGTCAATAGTCGTGCTATCGCTCCAGGCACCGTAGTCACACTATCTCCTCAGCTCCCAGCCTCCGATACCGACACAGGCAACTGGCTCTGGAACACAGGCGAGACCACTCGCAGCATCACCATCACAGCCGACAAGTCCTTCATCTATCGTGTCACATACACCAACGCTCAGGGAGCGCAGAGCGAACTCTGTTTTCCGATAGCAGTTCTTGGCGATTGCCATCACAGCAAGGTCACAGGTTCCATCACCTACAATGGCACAACGACCACCGACAGCATCATCGTAGTGAAGAGTGGTGCATCTCTCACCCTCAAACTCGACTGCAACGAAGGGTGGGGCAACTACCTTTGGGAGAATGGCAAGACCACACAGTCCATCACCCTCACCAACATCAAGTCCTCGCAGACCATCCGTGGCTGTTTCCAGAACCAGGGCGGACAGAAGACCTGGCGCACCTTCTCCATCTATGTCAACGACCTCGAGGTGGATGAAGAACGCGTAGTGGAGGATGGAGACTACCTCACCCACCATATCCCAACCGACACCTACCTCACCAACCTCGATGGCGCTACCGTCTTCGCCCCACAAAACATCGAAGCCCCACTCACACAGATGTGGAACTTCGAGTATCTCGCTGTCCTCAAGAAGTACAACCTCATGTCACATGCCGACTCCCTCTACCTCAAGAAAGATGGAGGAGTGAACAAAGTGAAGTCTCGTGCCCACATCGTACAGTACGCCAAAGGTACCGACCATTGCATCTTCACCAATGCCACTCCAACCTACTGGTTCGTGACACCCGAAGGCACCCTCCTCTTCGACCGCATGACCACCCTCTACGGCTTCCCCTTTGAACTCATCCCCACGAGTCCTGCCACCCCAGTCGAAGACATAAAACAGCACACACCAACCCTTTCCGCTCCAATATACTACACTCCAAACGGCATCCCGCACCGCACCCCACAAAAGGGCATAAACATCATACATACTCCTGATGGAAAAACAAAAAAAGCTTTCTTTTAGAGAAAGCTTTTTTAAGTGAAAAGTGAAGAGTGAAAAGTGAAAAATTTGCTACCGCCTTGGTGCAAGAGTAGTTTACGCTGCGCTTGGCTAATAATAAGAGGACATCCTCTTCCGGTAGGAAATTTTTCACTCTTCACTTTTCACTTTTCACTCTTCTCGTTGAAAACTTTTCAACGAGAAAGACTTTTCATATCCACAATCATTCCACCGTTACCAGTCTGCACAGTAGGCAACTTTCCGTCCCACTTCTCAATCCAGTCCTCCTGCACAATCATAGGAGAGAGACTGGCAGCGATGGTGCGGTTGTAGTAAGCCTCAGCATCAGCCTTAATCTGCATAGCCTCAGCAGCACCCTTTGCCTCAGCAATCTTGATAGTAGCGTTAGCCTGAGCCTCAGCCACCTTGTTCTTAGCCTTGAGAGCAGACTGCACAGCAGCGTTCTTCTCGTTAATCATCTGAGCCAACGACTGTGGAGGTGTAATCTGCGAAGTGAACTCCTCAACGATGAAACCCTCAGCCTGGAGCGACTTCTCAAGACGAGAGCGCACATCATTCTCGAAGTTAGCACGGCTCGACATCAGCGAGTCACTCGTATATCTGTTAGCACAAGTGCGGTAAGCTTCATAGATACAAGTGCGGATATATCCATTCTCCAGGTCCTCCACACCCTTACGATACTTCACGAAGATGTCGCAAGCCTTCTCCGGATTGATGCGATACGCAATCGTAGGGTCCATCTGGAATGTACTCGCATCCTTCGCATTCACATTGAAAGCCTCATAATTCTTTCTCTGGATATAGGTAGGATAAGTAAACACCTGCGTAGTGAACGGATTATAGAACACCCATCCCTTGCAAGTGCCTTCCACACCGCCATAGTTCTCAGCCGAAGTGCTCCACTTATGGAACTTAATACCAATCTCACCCGAATCCACCACCGTACAAGACTTCGCCATCAAGACCGAACCAAACACGATCACCAAGAAACTGATGAACATCCATTTCACTGCACTAAAATTTACCGTAGGCATCCCACTGCCCTGTCTTCCATTTGTTGCCATAATTCTTTATTTGTTTATAGGTTTATATGTTTATTTGTTTATGAGTTTATATGTTTATAGGTTTATATGTTTATGGGTTTATTTGTTTATGAGTTTATAAGAAAGAAAGCTCCGCTTGTCCCACATCCTACTCCCCTCCCTTTTAATGGGAGGGGGCAGGGGGAGGGTCTTTTCTTTCCTTCCTTTTCACACCGCAAAGTTACAACAATTCCCCAATCCCCCCAACATATCGCAACG
>CALBJW010000025.1 GCA_937893145.1 uncultured Prevotellaceae bacterium
GCCCAACACAATATCGGTACCACGGCCTGCCATATTGGTTGCAATGGTAACGGTTTTTGGTTGACCAGCAAGTGCAAGAATTTCCGCTTCTTTTTCGTGGTATTTCGCATTCAATACCTGATGAGGGATACGGCGCATCTGAAGCATCTTGCTCAACTGCTCAGAGATTTCCACACTGGTAGTACCAACCAAGACAGGACGGCCAGCCTCACGCATCTTCACGATTTCCTCAATGACAGCCTTATACTTTTCACGCTTGGTCTTATAGACACGGTCGTTCATATCATCACGAGCAATGGGACGGTTGGTGGGAATCTCAACAACATCGAGCTTATAGATGTCCCAGAACTCACCTGCCTCGGTAATAGCAGTACCTGTCATACCCGAGAGCTTGTGATACATACGGAAGTAGTTCTGGAGTGTGATAGTAGCGAATGTCTGAGTAGCAGCTTCAACCTTTACTCTTTCCTTTGCTTCAACAGCCTGGTGGAGACCATCAGACCAGCGACGACCTTCCATGATACGGCCAGTCTGCTCATCGACAATCTTAACCTCACCATCCATCACAACATAGTCGTCATCCTTTACGAACATTGTGTAAGCCTTGAGGAGCTGCTGCATAGTGTGAACACGTTCGCTCTTAACTGCATAATCCTGCATAAGCTCATCCTTCTTCGCAAGTTTTGCTTCTTCGCTTTCAAATGTCTGGTTCTCAAGTTCAGAGAGTTCTGTTGTGATGTCTGGAAGCACGAAGAACTTATCGTCCTTAATGATGTTGGCAATGAGTTCGTTACCCTTATCTGTCATCTCAACACTCTTCTGCTTTTCATCAACAACGAAGAAGAGTGGGTTAGTAGCCTCAGGCATACGACGGTTGTTGTTCTCCATGTAGATTTCTTCTGTCTGGAGCAAACCAGTCTTAATACCTGGCTGAGAGAGGAACTTAACGAGGGCATTGTTCTTTGGCATACCCTTGTATGCACGGAAGAGAGAGAGGAAACCTGCAGAAACATCTTCCTTGTTGTCGCTTTCAACGAGTCTCTTAGCCTCTGTGAGGTAGTTCTGAGTAAGACGGCGCTGAGCTTCAACGAGTTGTTCTACGATAGGGCAGTATTCCTCAAACATCTGGTCGTCACCCTTTGGAACAGGACCAGAGATGATGAGTGGAGTACGAGCATCGTCCACGAGTACGGAGTCAACCTCATCGACAATAGCGAAGTTGTGCTTGCGCTGAACGAGCTCCTCTGGCTTCATACACATGTTGTCGCGGAGGTAGTCGAAACCAAATTCGTTGTTTGTACCGAATGTGATATCTGCCTGATAAGCCTTGCGACGTGATGAAGAGTTTGGCTGGTGCTTATCGATACAATCTACGCTGAGACCGTGGAACATATAGAGAGGACCCATCCACTCAGAGTCACGCTTAGCAAGATAGTCGTTGACTGTTACGACATGTACACCATTGCGAGTCAATGCGTTGAGGAATACTGGTAGAGTAGCCACAAGAGTCTTACCTTCACCAGTAGCCATTTCTGCAATCTTACCCTGATGGAGAACAGTACCACCGAAGAGCTGAACATCGTAGTGCACCATGTTCCATACAGTGTCGTTACCACCTGCAATCCAATGATTGTGCCAGATAGCCTTGTCACCATCAAGTGTGAGGAAGTCGCGACCTTCAGCTGCGAGTTCACGGTCGAAGTCTGTTGCTGTAACTACAACGCCTTCTTCTCCGCTTTCAGAGAAACGGCGTGCAGAATCCTTAACGATAGCGAAGACTGTAGGGAGAACTTCGTTGAGACCTTCTTCGAACTTGTCAAGAATCTTTTCTTCAATCTTGTCCACTTCATCGAAGAGAGGCTTACGTCTGTCGATGTCTGTTTCTTCAATCTTCTTGTTGATTTCTTCAATCTGAGCACGGAGGTCCTTAACGGAATCCTGGAGGTACTCTTTGATTTCATCTACCTTAGCACGAAGCTCATCGTTTGAGAGCTTTTGAATTTCTGGGTAGACAGCCTTCACCTGATTAACAATAGGCGTAATCTCCTTGATGTCGCGAGAAGCCTTATTACCAAAGAGGCCGCTGATAATTGAAAATAAATTTATTGCCATATAATGTATTATTTTTGTTATCTATTTGAGTTAATTGTTGTTTGGCAAATGCCTGAACTTGATTTTATTTAGAAGAGTGGGGCAGCTTTGCAAGCATTTGGTGCCCTTATTCGGATGTGGTGAGCAATGGTTGGAGCGATACACTCTACTGTGATTGGAGTCTTAATCGTTTCGTGCTGAAGACCGAACCCGTAGAAGATGAGTGGGAACTCAAAGAACGAGTCGCGTTGCATCTGCTTCGAGTTGTTTTCCTCGTTTGCGAGAGTCCAACCTGGTTCCACATGAATGAGAATGTCACCCGAACAGTTGGTGTTGTAGCCTTCGTGAATCTCCTTGATACCTGGTGTGAGTGCTCCTTGAATGATTCGCTGTGAGGTGAATACATCACGAACACCAGAGAACTGGAAGAGGAAGTCGTTACAACATTCAAGCACCTCAGCGAGCTTTAAGTGCTTCTGCTCTAAGAGACTATGGTTGAGATAAATTTGATTTCCGTAGTAAGCCTCTACATATTTGCCTTGACCATAGATTGCTACGAGGTACATGTTGAGCAATGCTGCGCATCGGTTGATGGTAAAGGTTCCTGTAGGGATGTTGTATTTTGTGAGGTCATCATTAGGAGTATCGTCGTATCCTGTTGATGTGAGGTAGATGAGAGTCTTGTCAAGACCTACTGACTGGTCGATAGCCTTGAGAAGTTCTGCAATCTCGTTGTCAAGACGAATGTATGTGTCCTGAAGTTCAGTTGTTGTTTCTGAGATGGACTTAGAGTCGAAGTTTCCCGCAAAATAGCAGATAGACAAGTAGTCTGTGCTTAAGTCTGTTGCGACATCATTGCTATAGATGCAGAGTTTTGCGGCATTAGTGATGTCAGCATTTACCAATGCGCTATTCTTGTACTGGCGGAAGGCGTACTCACCCTTGAAGGTGTGGTTAAATTCCTTCTGCTCACTTGCAAGATAGTAGTTGTAGTTGAGCTGATGGGTTGGAGTCCACTTGAGTCCTGGAATCTGAGTTGTACTGCTGTTTACAATAGACTTTGCCCATTTAGGTTCGTTGCCGTAATATGAAGTGCCAGCCCATTTTCCTGTGTTTGTGTCAATCCACAAAGCCCAGTCGGCAGCGTGACCAGCAGCAAGGACGGCTGCATCACGGTTTGGAGCGATGGAATAGACATGTGCCTTACCATTTGTGGCAACCTTGAGTTCGTCACCAATAGTTGAAACACGAAGGTTCTTTGCAGATGAGCATTCGGTTGTGTTTACTCCCTTGTAAGCGTTGTCATCCACACAGAAAATGGTGTGAAGTGATTTGCGGTCAAGCCATTGGTCACCAATGATGCCATGATTGTATGGAGAAGTGCCAGTTGCGATAGTTGCAACTGCAGAAGCACGGTCAACGGAATTGAATGGATATTCTACATTAGTGTACAACTGTCCTTCATTCAGAAGTTTCTTGAATCCGTCCTCACCGTAGAGAGGAGCGAAAGCATGAAGATAATCAGAACGCAACTTGTCGATAGTGATGCCCACAACAAGGCGAGGCACAGATGGACGTGTCTGCGCTAAGGCTGCAGAGATAGCAGCGTATGCGAGGAGGGTAGTGAAAAGTTGCTTCTTCATTTGAATATCTTATTTCTGAATGAGACTTGTGATGATTGCTCTTGTAATGATGATTGCTGTTATAATGTAAAGAACATTGTCAACCTTTTGTCCTGTGATAGCAATAATAATTAATGATGCAATGATGATGCCACCAACTACTACTGCCAAATTGTCCTTTTTGTTTTTCTTCTGGCAGTAGATGATGTAACCTGCATAGATGAAATATAAAGGATTGAAGATTATAACCTGCCAATTTGTGCTTACTGCTGGATGAACCGAGAAGAAGAACAGATAAGCGATGATGACACCTGCACATCCTTGTGCTATGTGGAGAAGAACATCAAACCAATATGAGCGTTTCTTTCTCTTGTAGTCCCAGATGCTTAAGCAAACTGTGAGGAGTGCTAAAAGTCCAAATGCAAGGAATGGAGTGAAAGGAGTGTCGCTTGTCTTGTTGGAATCCTTCTCGTCGAGTATGCCCATCTTTCCTACAACCAACTTTCTCTTGCTACCGTCTGGACTGATGATGTAAGCATTGTCGATGTCGTTCTCGTAGTGGGCAGGAATAAACTGCTGAATGTTGCGAGGTGCGAGAGTGTCAATCTCTGTTCCGAGCATGAGGTCGATGCCAAAACTGAGCCATGAGTCGTTCTTGAGACACTCATGAAGTTCATCGCGAGCAGTCAATGCAGGCACTTCATTCTGATATTCAACCTTACCATTGATTGCCTTCTCAATCATGTCGCGAGCACGAGTTGTGCAGTTGTCGTAAAGCCAGTTGTAACGGTAACCGCGATTCTCTGGAAGGATGTTTTCGTAGAGGAGTTCATGGAGGCGCAAGCATTCTTCTGGAGTGAGATTGAGAACCTGTTCTGATACTCCATTGCCTAAAAAATTGTAGCGATAGAAGAAGTAAGCACCTGGTTCTGCTGCAACGATGTAGTCTGTTTCGCCCTTGATGAACTTCATTACAAAGTTTGCACCAGACATGTCGAAGCAACCGTAGTTGAACACCACATCACGACCAGTAATCACATTTACGATGCGAAGAGCTGTGTGACCGAAATGAGCGTAAACATCTGTGCCCGGAGTACATGTAATGAGGGAGATGCGAAGGCTGTCTTTGTCTTCGCTGATGCTGTCGTTATCGATAGCTGGGATAGAAGCGTCTTGTGCTGAACAAATCGTGATGTTCAGAACAAAGAGCATAGCTGTTAATATGTATTGTAAACCTTTTCGCATAATATGGATGCAAAGGTACAAAAAAAAAGGCAAATGCCGAAACATTTGCCCTTTTATTAAGCATATTTAATAATAAATTATTAAAAAGCGATGTTATTATCCTCCGAAGTTATCGAAGTCAATCATATCATCTTCAACACCGAGAGAGTGGAGGAGGTCGAGAACTGTCTTAGCCATCATTGGAGGACCGCAGAGGTAGTACTCAACATCTTCTGGTGCTTCATGCTGCTTGAGGTAAGTGTCGCCCATAACAGGAGCAACGAAACCTGGAGTGTACTTGATACCAGCTGCATCTGCCTTTGGATCTGGACGGTCGAGGGCGAGGTGGAAGTGGAAGTTAGGGAATTCCTTCTCGAGACCGAGGAAGTCATCGAGGAATGGAATCTCTTCAAGTGCACGAGCTCCGTAGAAGTAATGCATTTCGCGGTCGCGGATGTTGAGAGTCTTGAGACAGTGCATAATCTGAGCGCGGAGAGGAGCCATACCGGCACCACCACCGACCCAAATCATCTCACGACCTGTACCGTACTTAGGACGGAACTCTCCGTAAGGACCTGACATGATTACCTTGTCGCCTGGCTTGAGAGAGAAGATGTAAGATGATGCGATACCTGGCATTACATCCATGAAGCCTGGACCCTGATCCTTTGGCTTGAATGGAGGAGTAGCGATACGAACATTAAGAGTGATGATATCGCCCTCGTCTGGGTAGTTAGCCATAGAGTATGCACGGATTGTAGGAGTATCGTTCTGACACTTGAGACCGAAGAGACCGAACTTCTCCCATGCTGGGAGGTAAGTGTCGCCGATGAGTGACTTGTCGATATCCTTGTCGTAATCCATCTTGTATGCAGGAATCTTGATCTGAGCGTAAGAACCTGGTTCGAAGTCCATGTGTTCGCCTGGAGGGAGAGCCACCTTGTACTCCTTGATGAATGTAGCCACGTTCTTGTTGCCAATAACTGTACATTCCCATTCCTTAACACCCATTACTGAGTCTGCTACCTTAAGAGAGAGGTCGCCCTTAACCTTAGCCTGACAGCCGAGGCGGTAACCTTCCTTAATCTGCTTACGAGTGAAGTGACCCTTCTCTGAGTCGAGAATTTCGCCACCACCTTCTGTGATCTGGCACTTACACTGTCCACATGAACCCTTACCACCACAAGCTGATGGGAGGTAAACATCGTTAGCAGCGAGTGTAGCGAGAACGCTTGAACCCTGATCTACAGTAAGCTTGTCTTTACCATTGATAGTAATTGTAACCTGTCCGCTTGGAGAAAGGTATTTCTTAGCAACGAGGAGGATGATAACCAATGCGAGCACGATTACCAAGAACACAGCGATGCTTAATCCAATAAATGTCATATTCATATTGCAATATCCTTTCTTTTAGATTTTGAGACCAGAGAAACACATAAATGCCATAGCCATGAGACCTACTGTGATGAATGTAATACCAAGGCCCTGGAGAGGCTTTGGAACATCTGAGTAAGCCATCTTTTCACGGATTGCTGCGAGACCAACGATAGCGAGAGTCCAACCGATACCTGAACCGAGAGCGTAAGCGATACAGTCGCTAACACCACCGATGTACTGAGTAGAAGTTGGGTCCATGTTGATACGCTGCTGCATAAAGAGAGAAGCACCCATGATAGCACAGTTTACCGCGATAAGTGGGAGGAAGATACCGAGTGCTGCGTAGAGTGATGGAGAGAAGCGTTCTACTATCATCTCGACGAGCTGTACCATACCTGCGATGACTGCGATGAAGAGGATGAATGCGAGGAATGTGAGGTCAACGCCTTCTGCGAGAGCGCCATTAGCGAGAACCTTTGTCTGAAGGAGGTAATCAACAGGAACTGTGATGAGGAGCACGAATGTTACTGCAACACCAAGTCCGAGTGATGTCTTTACTGTCTTAGATACTGCGAGGTAAGAGCACATACCCAAGAAGAAAGCGAAAATCATGTTGTCGACGAAAATCGAACGAACAAACAAACTAATGAAATGTTCCATATTATTCTTATTTCTTTATTGGGTTAATGTTACTTTTTCTCATCATTTACTGCACGGTGAACCCAGATGAAGCAAGCAACGAGGATGAGTGCCATAGCTGGCATAGTCATCATACCGTTGTTGATGTAGAGACCGCCATTCTCCATATAGCAGCAGTCTGGAATTACCTGGAAACCGAAGATTGTACCGAAACCGAGGAGTTCGCGAACGAAACCTACTACTACGAGTACGAATGCATAGCCAAGACCGTTAGCGATACCATCGATGAATGAAGGTATTGGAGCGTTCTGCATGGCGAATGCCTCGAGGCGACCCATGAGGATACAGTTTGTGATGATAAGACCAACGTAAACTGAAAGTTCAACGCTCACGTCATAAACGTATGCCTTGAGGATGTTGCTCACGATAGTTACGAGAGCAGCAACAACTACGAGCTGTACGATGATACGGATGCGGTTTGGAATAGTCTTGCGAAGAAGTGAAATGATAACGTTTGCGAAGGCTGTGATGATTGTAACGGAAAGACCCATTACAATGGCAGGCTTCAGCTGTGATGTTACGGCGAGAGCTGAACAGATACCGAGTACCTGAACTGCTACAGGGTTGTTAAGGTTAAGCGGACCCTTGAAGATTTCGCCATTCTCTTTTGAAAATAAACTCATATTCTTTGTCCTCCTTATTAATTTTTAAATGCATCAATGTCAGCCTTCTTGTCAGCAAGGCTCTGCTTGAGCATATCGTTAACACCGTTTGAAGTAAGAGTAGCACCTGTAACAGCATCTACATAGTTGTCTGTAGTGATGTCGTTTGGTGCCTTTCCTGCCTTGAAGACTCCGAGAACAACGTCGCCGTTCTCGTTGAAAATCTTCTTGCCCTGGAAAGATTCCTGGAACCACTGCTCCTTGATACGAGCACCGAGACCAGCAGTTTCACCCTCGTGGTTGAAGAATGTGCCGTAAACTGTCTCACCGTCCTTGTCGATAGAAACCCATCCCCAGATAGGACCCCAAAGACCAGCACCGCTAACCTTTACTACGAGCTTTTCTTCACCATTCACATTTGCCTTGAGAACTTCTGCCATTTCGTTCTGTTCGCCGAAGACATTAGTCCATTCAGCTTCAGGATCAGCACATTCGCGGATGTTGAGGGATGCGAGAACCTGCTTCTTTGTGTCGAGAGCAACATTCTTGTCCTGAGTTGGCTTCAATGCTGATGCTACGAAAGCAAGGAGGAAAGCGACGATGATTACCATCACGCTGGCATATATAATAGTATATGCGTTGCTATTTGTATTCAATTTTGCCATTTCTTATGTCCTCCTATTATTTAGCAGCACGCTTAGCGCGCTTGTTAATGTTAGACTGTACGAAGATGTAGTCGAAGAGTGGAGCGAATACGTTCATCAAGAGGATAGCGAGCATCATACCTTCTGGATAACCAGGGTTCATAACACGGATGATGATTGCCATAGCACCGATAAGGAATCCGAAGATCCACTTGCCGCCTTCTGTACGTGGAGAAGTAACTGGGTCAGTAGCCATGAATACAGCACCGAAGCAGAAACCACCTACTGTGAGCTGTTCCCACCACTCGAAGTTCTGAGCACCGTCGTAACGGAGGAGGTAAGCCATGAGGGCACCACCTACGAATGTAGAAACGATGATCTTCCAGCTTGCGATACCAGCCCAGATGAGGATGGCAGCACCGATGAGGATAGCGATAACAGAAGTTTCACCAATAGAACCAGGGATAGTACCGATGATAGTGTCGATTGGAGCTGCAGTAACAGCCTCACCAGCAGCGAGCTGACCGAGAGGAGTAGCGCAAGAGTAACCATCGATTGTACCGTTGATACAGTCCATGTAGTTCTCGTTTACCCATACCTTGTCACCTGACATCATTGCTGGATAAGCAAAGAAGAGGAACGCACGAGTAACGAGTGCAGGGTTGAAGATGTTCATACCTGTACCACCGAACACTTCCTTAGCGAAGATAACAGCGAATGCTGTAGCGATAGCAAGAATCCAGAGTGGGCAGTTTACAGGAACAATCATTGGGATGAGGATACCTGTTACGAAGAAACCTTCGTGTACCTCTTCCTTCTTATACTGAGCGATAGCAACCTCAATGCCGAGACCTACGAGGTAGGAAACGATAATCTTTGGAAGCATTGCACCGAGACCATAAAGGAACTGACCAACTACTCCGCAGTCACAGCCAACAGCGAGTGAGTGCTGAAGACCGATGTTCCACATACCGAAGAGAAGGGCAGGGATGAGTGCGATTACTACAAAGAAGATTGAGCGCTTAGAGTCGATAGCATCGTGGATCTGAGCACCACGAACCTTAGCAGTCTCGTTTGGCACATAGAAGAATGTCTCCATTGCGTCAAAAAGAGAACCAAAGGCGCTGAGCTTACCTCCTTCTGAGAAGGTAGGCTTCATGTTGTCAAGAATTTTCTTAAGTCCCATAGTGCTTATTCGTTTTCTTTACGCAGCATGTCGAGACCTTCTCGTACAATGCGCTGGAGTTCAACCTTAGAGCTGTCCACGAACTCAGCAACAGCAAAGTCCTCAGGAGCAACCTCATAAATACCAAGAGCTTCCATGCGGTCGATGTCGCCTGCGATGATAGCCTTAACGAGCTGTTCTGGATAGATATCCATTGGGAATACTGAGTCGTACTCGCCACTGAAGATCATGTGACGGTGACCACCCTTTACACGAGCATCGAGAGTGTATTCCTTCTTCTTGCCCATGAGCCAAGAGAAGTATGAACGGCTAACTGAGAACTCGTTGAAACGTGGAGCAATCCAACCGAAGAGTTCGTTAGCTTCGTCACCTTCAGGAATAGCAGTAACCTCAGTAGTGTGAGCGAGGAGGAATGCCTCTTCGCATGTCTTCATACCTGTGAGTGGGTTACCGTCGATGATACGTACCTTCTTGTCTGTAGCGACGTTGCCTGCAACGATGTCTGCAATCTTAGCACCAGGGAGAACAGTTTTGTACTGTGGCTCCTTGATTTCGGAACCTGCAACGGCAATAGTGCGTGTGAGGTTAACCTTACCTGTGTTGAACAAACGACCGATGAAGACAACTTCCTCTGCGCCGATAGTCCAAACTACTTCACCCTTGTTTACTGGGTTAGTGTGGTTGATCTGTACGCCAACATTACCTGCAGGGCACTTGCCCTCGAAAACAGTAATCTCTGCATCCTGAACATTAGTTGCAGCACTTCCTGCCTTTACGCCGAGGTAAACCTTTGCCATCTTAGCGAGGGCAGAGATACCTGTCTGGAAGTCTGCCTCATTGCCCTTGAGCTGAAGTTCAACATCAGCAGCGAGTGGCATGTCCTGAATGGCAGAGACGAAGATTGCCTTAGGCGCATCGTCTGGATTAGCAACGACTGCGTAAGGACGCTGAATGAAGTAGCCGAAAAGTCCGCTCTCGAGGAGTGCAGCCTTAACTGCAGCAGCATCGAGTGCCTTAACGTCCTTCTTGCCGAAGTCAACATACTCCTGCTGAGCAGCTGCTTCAACCTGGACGCTCAATACCTTACGACGATCACCTCTCTCTACGAGCTTCACTGTACCCGCAACTGGAGAGACGAACTTCATTTCTGGATGCAGTTTGTTGACAAACAAAGCATCACCAGCCTTGACACTGTCACCTTCCTTAACGACTACCTTTGGCTTCATACCCCAGAATGCATCTGGACAGAGTCCATAGACCTGTGATGCAGGAGCGGCAGAAACCTGAGCAGCAGCCTTACCTTTAAGGTTGATGTCGAGGCCTTTTCGTAATTTAATTACATTCGCCATAAAATAAATTGTTAATATTAACTATTGATGTGTTAGTTATTGCTGAAAAACCATGAATGTAGTGTTACCTTTGTATCGCTTGCGCGTACATATACACGGAAACGGTACAAAGGTAACACTTTTAATTAAAATTAAGAATAATTAAAGTAACTTTTTTGCTTTTGCGTGCAAAAAAGAAGGTATTATCCGTATTTGTGTGGTGTGCTTGTAAAGTGGAGAATACATTATAAATCATCCTTGCCTATTGCTAAGGAGAAGGTGATGGCGAGTTTATCCTGTCGAGTCTTGAAATAACCATCAGAGTTTGGTATCTGGATACAGTTGTGGTGAGTCATACCACGAGAGTATGTGAAACCGAGGCGAATGACGTTGAGACGAATCTCCGCACCCAATTCAAACTGCACATTTGTACGCTTTGGCCATCCGTTGTAACCATATACCTGAGTCTCGTGTTCCCAACTGTCTGTAGTGTGCCATCCGTTGTAGTCGTAGTAGCGGTAAGTATCGTTGTATGTGCCGTAAAGAGCCCAGTTGAAACCGAGACCGCCATACACACTCATCGAGTAGTTGCGAGAGAATGGGATGCGCCAAAGAGCGTGGAGAGGGAGGTAGATGCTATGTTCTGAGAACTTATCCCACCCCATCTCGTTCCTTACAAAGTCGCTTTGCGAAAAGCATCCTTCATAGTAGAGACCGGAATGAACTCCAAGACCAAAATTAAAACATGGCTGTACGTTCACACCTATCTGCAGACCATGAAGTCGCTTGTTTGGTTCGCCAAAAAGATTCTCCTTGATTGTTCCCTCATCAGTCTCTGTTATCCACTGCTTGTTGATGTAACCCAACTGTATGCCCCAGAACGCATCATTGTGGCCACCATTCCATATAGTGCGACCAGATGAAAGTGTAGGCCAATCAAGAGTTCTGTTTCCACCTTTTGGGTGAGCCTCTTTGAGGTCTGCACCACCACCTATCTGCCAGTCCTGAGCCGAAGCACGAGTGGAGAAAAGTGCTAATAAGATGAGAGAAAAAGCAAAGAATCTTTTCATAAAATAGATATAATCTTATAGTTTATCTATTATCTTCTATTTAACTGAATATCCGAACGATATTACTCGTCTTCATCATCAACATCAGCGATGTCGATGTCCTCAAGCTGAGAGTAGTCTGGATTAGCATCGTCGAGCGACATGTCGTCATCGTCCTTGTCCTCGTCTTCATCCTCTTCCTCTGGGAGGTCCTCGTCTTCTTCCTCTACCTCCTCTGGGATATCCTTTTCTGGGTCCTCATCATCGTTGATGAAGAGGTTGAGCTTCACCTTCTCTACCTTTGGCTTTGCCTTGATGAACACAGCCTCTGTCCAAGTGCCACGAGGAATCTCAAGCACCTCATAGTTGTCCTCCTTGCGGCGGTCGATGATACCACCTACACGGTGCATAGTGGTAGTAGGGAGTGTGCTGCAGTCCACAAAGAATGCACTTTGGATGATGTCCTGAATGGCGAGTGGAAGTCCCTTCCATCCTGTACCCATATTGTTCTTGATGAGTTCAAGCACTTCGTATGGTTCGAGGTGTGTGATGTTCTCCATCGAAAGGTCTGTTACCTTTTTGAGCTGGTGCTTGCGAATAGCGATAGCATTGTTCTCGCCCTCGTTAGGAGAAGAGAAAATCTGGTAGTGCATAGCCTCAAGCTGGCTCACGCGACGGTCATCATCGCGATTGAGGTACTGGATGTCAAACACGGTGCGGATGATGTTCATGTAGTGCTTCTCATATTCCGCATAGTGTTCGTCCTTCTTGCCCTCTATAATCATCTGGCTAAGTTCAGCCTCGTTTACTGTCCAAATGTTACCCTTTGTGAGCTCGTCGAGCTCCATCTTTAATCTACCTTTCATATAATCAAATTAGTATTTCATTTTTCTAAATCGTGTGCAAAGGTATGAAATAGTTTTTAACTTGTCAATACCTTTTTCAATTACGATGTAAAAAAACATGAAATTGTCAGTAAATAATGTGCCAATAAAGGTCAAAACCACTAATTTTTATGCTTTGTGTGCTAAGGTCGAACCGTTTTGATAGTAATTTCGCGGTCGTATGAAGCAGGTTTTACTCTGTATTCATCGAGCACATACACGCAAGTACATCCTACACCTGTTGTGGCATAGTCGATGTTGAGAGTGTAGCGGTCTGTCTGTGGCTGGAGCTGATATGTGAACTGGCTCTTAGTGAGGTTGTCGGTTGTGAACTGATAAGCATTGAAGTTGAAATGCTCATTCATCGAAATCTGCACACCCTTACCTGTCTTGTCGAGGAGCTGAACATATCGGTTGTCGGTACGGAGAGCATGGTCCTGTGGAAGGAGATAAGGCTCGTACATGTCTGCAACAGTCTTTGTCCATACGCCTACAGGGTAACCTGTCTTACGGTCTGGGTAGTTCTCCTCTGGTCCACGACCATACCAAGTGATGTTGTCGAAGTCGTTAGCAACAGAAGTGGTGAAGCCGATACGAGGAAGAACTTCTGGCAACTTGCCTTGAGGACTCAGATGGTTATGAATCTTCACCGAACCATCATCATAGAATGTATATGTGTAGTCGATTACGAAACCCGCCATCTGAATACCCGAGATGTAGAGGTCGAGTGCGCCATACGAAGAGGCACCTGCCTGTACGAGTTGGCGGATAGTTACTGTCGTTTCGTGTTCATTATGAGTGAGTTTTATCTCTGAAGGACGGATGCGAAGCTGGTTTACTCCCTTCGAATAGAAGAGGGTAGCAATCATTCCACCGTAACCTTCACCATAACCACCATTCACGCGGAAGGCATCCCACGAGTCGAACTCATTAGCTAGAGGAGCGCGCCAGAGGTTGAATGATACTGGTTCTTTAAGGATTCCCTTTCCATCCACCTCAATCTGTTCGAGGTTGCCTGTTTCCTTATTTATAATATAGCAGAAGTCTGCTCCGCTAATCTTGATTTGCTTGTCATCCTCAACAGCATCAATCTTTGCCGAGGAAGCACTGACAACAGGTGCAGGCACATTCCACGAAGTGAGTTCGAGCTGGTCCCAAGCCACCTCATGTCCTGCCTTAGCCCATACCTCATCATTCTTTATGTTGGAAGTGATAGTGACACGATACTCCTTGCCTGGCACGATACTTGGCTTGTGGTAAGGAATCTTAACCACCTGCTTCTGCTGAGGACCGACATTAAACTGAATGTCACCTTCTTCCACCACATCACCATCAGCCATGAGTTTCCAGTGTGAGGCATATTGGCTGAGGTCTGTGAAGTGAAGTCGGTTTGTCACCTCTGCCTCGCCAGTCTCTGCGTTGAGCAGACGAACGCTGATAGGTTGTGTGGTCCACTTCATCTGGAGCATCTCTGGCTGTACTGTGCGGTCTGGCCAGATACATCCGTATGTACGCATATTTCCATCGATGGTGAAGAATGTGCCTTCATCACCATTTCCATCGAAGGTGAGGTAGAGAACAGCATCTGCAGCAGTACCTTCACCGTCTGCGAGACACTTATTGTATATCGCCACATTATCCATCTCTGCATCAGCAGTATAGATGGTCTGAGGGTCCTGAGCGTGGTTGCCTGCAAACCTACCTATATTAATAGGATAAGGGAAGTTGCTGATGATGCCTCTCTCAGTAGGTTGATTACCACGGCCATTGTTCTTCGCTGGTTGTGCAACGGTCGATTCTGTACCCTTGAGTTGACCATCAATATAGAGTCTCATTTCCTTACCGTCCCATGATGCGGTAATGTGATGCCAGTTGTTCATCCAGTTTTCTGGGAGTGCCACCTCAAGAGTGTGCTTTATGCCCGAATGTAGGAAGAACTGGAGTTTGTCTGCACCTCTCTGAACCACACCAAACTGAGTGTTTCCCTTAGTGATGTATGGCGCACCTTCGTTCATGCCGCTCAACTTGCGAGGCTTGACATCGAAACTGATTGTCAATGCGTTGCTTGAGAGTTCTACATTATTGCTGCGATAAACCTCAACCCATTCATCGTGACCACTGAGGTTAAGCACGCCCTTCTTCACCTTTGCTCCACCCATGAGGTGAACAGGTGTCTTGTAAGGCGAACTGTCCTTCAACGGACGAATGTGGTCTGTGAGTCCTGGATTTGCGTAGTCCCAGATAGCACCACCCATCAATCGAGGATGACGACGAATGACATCCCAGTATTCATCGAGTCCACCACCAGCATTACCTGCTACAGAGAGGTATTCGTCCATGAACGAAGGACGTGGGTCCTGCGATTCAGGAGTCATGGCTGTGTTCATCTCCAGTTCGTAAGGAGTAGGGTAGCGAGGGCCGATTATCTCTTCGCCCGGATGAGCGTATGCGTTACCTCCATACATGAAGTAGCGTGTTGGGTCCAACTTCTTTCCTTCCTTCACCACTTCGGTGATGTTAGGACCCTCACCACTCTCGTTGCCTGCACTCCAGAAGAGAACGCATGGGTGGTTGCGGTCGCGGAGCACCATCTGTCTTACTCGCTCGAGGTACATAGGTATGAAACGCTGGTCGTTGGAAATCCATTCCGTTGCATGAGCCTCAGTACCAGCCTCGTCGATGATGTACAGTCCATATTCGTCTGCCAGTTCAAGGTATCTGTTGACAGGAGGATAATGCGATGTGCGCACAGCGTTGAAGTTGTGCTGCTTCAGTATCTCCATATCCTTGCGGATGGTCTCTTCGTTCATCGCATGACCAAGTTCTGGGTGCTGCATGTGGGAGTTGATGGCGTTCACCTTGATTGGTTCGCCATTGAGGTAGAACACCTGATGGCGAATCTCTGTTTCCTTGAATCCCATCTTGCTTGTAATCTGTTGAGTGACAGCACCCGACTCGTTAAGAAGTTCGAGTTTGAGGGTGTAGAGTGTAGGTGTCTCACAGGTCCATTTCTTTGGATTGAGGATTAAGGAAGCGAGGTTAACCGACTTCTTGCCCTTTCCATTCATCGAGAACTTATCCGAAAGCATCTCCTTCACCTTGTTGCCCTGTGCATCGGTGAGGGTTGCTCGTACTGAGTAGGCTGCATTTGCATCCTCATAACTCTTCACATCCACCTTCACGTTGAGGTTAGCATCACGATACTTATCGTCGAGGTCGGTGGTGACATACCAGTCGAAGAGGCGAGTCTTTGGAGTGGCATATACTGTCACATCATCAAAGATACCGGCAAGTCGCCAGTAGTCCTGTCCTTCAAGGTAATAGCCATCGCTATACTTTGTGACACAGACTGCTATGACGTTCTTGCCAGGCTTCACGTATGGTGTGATGTCGTATTCAGCAGGTTCCTGTCCACCTTCGTTGTAACCAACCTGTTTGCCGTTAATCCATACGAACGAAGCACTCTGAGTCTTCTCCATGCGGAGGAAAATCTGTTGTCCGTTCCAGTTTGAAGGAATGTTGAACACACGGCGATATGCACCAGTTGGGTTGTCCTCTCTTGGCACAAAAGGAGGGTTAGACTTGAATGGAGCAGGTACGTTGCGGAACTGAGCATCGCCAAAGCCCTGCATCTCCCAGTTGCTTGGAACGGTTATCTTGCTCCACTTGCCATCACCGAAGGATGGTTGGAAGAAATTGCTTGGTATGCCCTCAGGAGTCTCCGCAAAGAAGAACTTCCAAGTGCCATTGAGTGATATGTGTTGGTCTGCAAGGTAGTACGCATGTCCTTCCTCTTGTCCTTCTTCATATACATTTGTGTTCTCGATGTAGTCATATATCTTTTCAAGATACTGAGCCTTCGCCTGCAATGTAGCTATTGCAAGGAAGCAGATAGAAAGAGTTTTTTTCATCATAGGATTAACCATTTATTCAATTATTCTGCAAATATACATCTATTATTTCACCCAGCAAAATTATTTGTGTAAAAGTTATTTGCCGCCAATGTGCATGACCAATACTTTGTATAGAGAAGAATAGTAGGAGAATAGCATTAGTAAAGTAAAAACTTAGCGAAATAATCACTTTTTGTTACGAAAACAATGATTATAAAATTAAAATGTATAACTTTGCACAATGAAAGTGCATAAAATGATAGAAAACGGGAGTAAGTCGTTCGAACAAATTTATCTTGAAAACTTCGAACGACTTTGCTATCATGCCTTTTGCATCGTAGATGTTGAGGACGATGCAAAAGATATTGTCAATGATGTGTTCACTTTCGTTTATGAAGGTTGGGAAAAGTATTCTGCAAAACCAATGGCAGGCTTTCTGTTCACCCTTGTCCATAATGCTTCTATAGATTTTGTGCGCCACAGACTTACCCACCGCAGATATGAGCAGTATGTGCTTACGCATGACAGCGAGGTGGAGCATTTCTCCGACTATGAAGAGAAAGTGCAGCGTGTCATCGATGAAATAGATAATATGCCAGAACAGATGCGTCGTGTATTTGTGGGTTGCTATGTGAAGGGAAAGAAGCATCAAGAGGTGGCAGATGAAATGGGGTTAAGCATAAATACCATCAAAACAAACATATTCAGAGGTCTTAGAATGCTTCGCAAAAAGTTGTCTGAGGAGGAATTGTTATTGTTTTTTGCAATTTCTTCTCTGGCTTTGTAATACTTTTTGCAAAAGACTTCGTGTTTATTGCAAAATAATAACTATGGCAGAAAATTCATTCGAACAGGACAGCCATCCTGTTCATCTAACTCCAGAAGAGGAACTCATTGTCAAGGAGGCTATTGTTCGTCATCAGAAAGTGCTTAATGTGGACCCAGCAAACGAGCTTGCACTCTTCAAGCAAAGACTTGCGTGGAAACAGAAGCGGCGTAGAATGATATGGTCAGCTGTCGCGTCTTTTTTAATTGTTTTAGGTGTAGGAACAGGACTGATATTATACTACGGCAACACGAAAGTACAAGAGCAGATATTAGTTTATGAAGCGACCGATTCTGTCGGTGGCTCTTTGCTGTATATGGACGGTAAACCTATCTCTCTAAATTCCGAAGCAGCATTGCTTGCTCTTCAGAAACTTGGTGCAGAGGTTACTGAGGATGGTATAAAGTATTCATCAGAAGGCGAATCGATGATGAATACTATCACCACTTCGTATGGCCAGACCTTTACCATCTCATTGTCAGATGGAAGTGTGGTACAGCTGAATTCAAACTCTAAATTTACTTATCCTACCATCTTCACTGAGGCAGAGCGTGAGGTGGAACTCAAGGGTGAGGCATACTTCACGGTGACAAAGGACTCAAAGCATCCATTTATTGTTCACACCAAAGATGTTGATACTAAGGTGTTGGGCACAGAATTTAATGTTCGCAATTATGGCGGTGAACCTTCGACCATCACACTTGTGAAGGGTAGCATTGAGGTAATTACTCCAACCCGCCTTCCTATGGTGCTTAAGCCTGGACAGACCTTGACATACACCAACCCGGAAACGAACGAACTCGAAGTTACGAACGATGATATACGAGAGTACATAGAGTGGAAGTCGGGATATTTTTATTTCAACGACAGACCTCTGCATGATGTGTTCCGTATCATCGGTAGATATTACAACATAACAGTCGTGTGTGATGAATGGAATTTGATGAAGACCAATTTCAATCTGTGGGTTGACATGAGTCTGCCGCTCGATGAAAACCTCAAAATCATAAATGAGGTTAGTGGTCTTCATATAGTTATGAAAAATAATAAGGTGACAATCAAAAAATAATTCTAATTTAATCAATTCAACAAGTATGGGAAAAACAACAAGACGCTTTGTCTCATTCTCGTTGGTTATGGCATTATTGCTATATCCTTTGAGTCTGTTGGCACAAGGCATTAGTGCAAATTTCTCTTCTACACCACTCGCAACTGCCATCAAGACAGTATGCGATAAGGCTGGATACAAGGCCAGTTTCAGTGGTGATGGCATGTCGGACATTTCAGTGACATGCACACTTAATGAGAGTAGTGTCGAATCGGCAATGGACAAAATCCTTGCAGGCAAGCCTTACACTTATCGTGTGGCAGGCAAGCAGGTGATTGTTTCAAGAAAAGCCCCACAGACACAGAGTAAACAACAGGGTGCTTCACAAATCATCAAGGGTAAGGTCGTTGATGAAAAGGGCGAAGAACTTCCTGGGGCAAACGTAGTATTGAAGGGTGGTGCGTACCAAGGTACCTCTACCGATATCAGGGGCAATTTCTCGCTCGGACTTGGTAAGGGGCAGAATTATACCCTCATCATCACATACCTCGGATATGCTGAGAGAGTGGTAAACATTAAGGCAAGCGACCGTGATGTGGTTGACTTGAAGAGCATCAAACTTACTCCAGACGACAACAACCTCGATGATGTCATCGTAAACGGTATGTTCTCGCGTAAGACAAACACTTATACAGGTGCTGTAGTTACTATCAAGGGTGAAGAACTCAAGGGCATTGGTAACACCAATATCCTCGGAACACTGAAGAATGTGGACCCATCATTCCAACTTGTAGAGAATCTTCAGGCAGGTTCAAACCCTAATAACATGCCAAACTACCAAATGCGTGGTCAGACAGGATTCTCTGAGGTTGCTTCAGAATACAAGAACAATCCTAACCAGCCACTCTTCATCCTCGATGGTTTTGAAACTACAATCGAAAAGATTGTGGACCTCAACATGGACCAGATTGAAAGTGTAACACTCCTCAAGGATGCTACTGCAAAGGCAATGTATGGTGCAAAGGCTGCCAACGGTGTCATCGTAGTAGAGACCGTGAAACCAGAACAGGGTCGCCTCCGCATCACATATAATGGTAGTCTCGACATGGAACTCCCAGTGCTTTCAAGTTATAACCTTGCCAATGCTGCAGAGAAACTTGAAATAGAGCGTCGTGCAGGCTTCTATGATTCACAGTCGTTCACAGGACAGCTTTCGCTCAACGACCAGTATTACAAGAAATATCGTGCTATCGAGAACGGTGCTTCTACCGACTGGCTTGCACAGCCTGTTCGTACAGGTGTAGGTCACAAGCATGCCCTTTTCTTCGAAGGTGGTGACAACGCTCTTCTCTATGGTGTTGACCTCATGTATAACAATGTGGAAGGTGCGATGAAGGGTAGTGACCGTAACACTCTCTCAGGAGGTGTGACACTCACATATCGCATCAAGAACTTCAACTTCCGTAACCGTCTCACAATCGACTACAACAAGAGTCATGAGAGTCCTTACGGCGACTTCTCTCAGTTTGCGTTGATGAATCCATACAATCGTATTTACGATGCTGACGGTATGCTCAACAGAATGTACACAGGACTCGTGACAGAGTATAACCCTATCGCCAATGGATTGACAGATACCAATTACGAGAGCAGTTACACTACAATCACTGAGAACTTCTATGCAGAATGGAATGTGCTTGAACGCCTCAAACTTATTGCTCGTTTTGGATTTACCAACACAGCGAAGAATGATGATGAGTACCTCCCTGCCGACCATACTACATTTGTATCATACACTGGTGATGATCTCTACAAGAAGGGTCGCTACTCTATACTCAATCGCAAGCAGAACTCACTCTCTGGCGATGTAGGAGCTAACTATTCAGTAGATTTTGGTAAGAACCAGCTCTTCCTCAATGGTCAGATGTCATGGAACCGTAGCACATACGATTACTACACAATATCGGCAGAAGGTCTTCCTAACAGCAAACTCAACCATATCACTCAGGCTGTTCAGTATTATGGAACAAAACCAACTGGTTCGGAAGGTATCACACAAGATATGGGTTTTGTGGCATCAGCCAACTACTCATTCGATGAACGCTACCTCTTCGATGCCAACTACCGCCTTACTGGTTCTTCAGATTTCGGTGCTGACAACCGCTGGGGACACTTCTGGTCGGCAGGTATCGGTTGGAACCTCCATCGTGAGGCATTCTTGGAAGGCACAGAGAATTGGCTTTCACGCTTCAAGGTTCGTCTCTCAACAGGTTATACTGGTTCACAGGGCTTCAACTCGTACGATGCTGTAAGCACTATCCTCTACAACACATCATTGGTATATAACGGACAACTTGGTGCATTTGTCAACTCACTTGCTAACCGTGCCCTTGCATGGCAGAAGAAGTATGACAACAACCTCGGTGTTGATTTCGCCTTCTTCAAGAACGCCATCTCAGGTCGTTTCGAACTCTACGAATCAACAACAAAGGGTACAATCACAACAGTCACTACACCTCCTTCAATGGGTTTCAACAGTTATATTGCTAACCTTGGTGAGGTAAAGAATACTGGTTGGGAACTCTATCTTAGCGGTCGTGTATGGCAGCAGAAGAGTACAGGTTCTTATGTTAACCTCTATGCCAACTTTGCAAGCAACAAGAACAAGCTTGTGAAGATTTCAAATTCTCTCAAGTCTGTTAACGATGCTAACGACAAGCGTTACGATAACGACGCATCCCTCACAGCACTTCCTACTCGCTATGAGGAGGGTTCTTCTATCAACACTATTTGGGCTGTTAAGTCACTCGGCATCGACCCTCAGACTGGTAAGGAAGTGTTCGTGAAGAAGAATGGCACACAGACTTACGACTGGTCGGCTGCAGACCTCGTAGATTGTGGTACAGAACTCCCTGCAATCAATGGTAACTTCGGTTTGAATGCAGAATATAAGGGTATAGGTCTTTCACTCGGATTCATCTGGCAGACAGGTGGTCAGATTTACAATACTACACTTCTCGGCAAGGTTGAAAACGCAGATGTACGATACAATGTGGATTCACGCGTACTCGAAGACCGCTGGACTACTCCTGGACAGGTGGCTCTCTACAAGTCTGCAAGCGACAACTCAAAGACTCAGCCTACAAGCCGATTTGTTCAGGACTACACACTCTTCCAGATGTCTAACTGCAACATCTACTACGACTTCAAGCATTGTGCATTCATGAAGCACTGTTTCCTTGACAAACTCAAGGCTACATTCTACATGACCGACCTCTTCACATGGTCGAATGTAAAGATTGAGCGTGGTACATCTTATCCTTACGCAAAGACATTCAACTTCTCTATTCAGGCAATATTTTAATTAAGAACACTTATGAAGAAGACAATATATACAATAGCAGCCGGACTCGTTGCACTTGCATCTTTCACATCATGTGAAGGCTACCTTTCTGTGCAGCCAAAGTCGCAAGTACTTGCCGACGAGTTCTTTGTTGACGACCAGGCATATAAGGATGCCCTTGTAGGTGTGTATGAGAAGATGACAAGCTCATCACTCTACGGTCGTGAACTTACATACGGTCTGATGTCTGTACTTGGACAGGAATATGACATTCCTACAACCAACAAGTACTATCAGGCTTCTCAGTATAATTACATTTCTGACTCCGACACTCGTTCGAAGATAGATGCTATCTGGAGCGGACAGTATAACTGTATTGCTAATATCAACCTTATGCTTCAGTATGTCGATGAGACTCCAAAGTCAAGTTTTGATGCAGACAACTACTATCTCTACAAGGGCGAGATGCTCGGTTTGCGTGCATTCCTTCACTTCGATCTTCTCCGTCTCTTCTCACCTACAGTGATGACAGAGCCTGAGGCAAAGGCTGTACCTTATGTTACAGAATACACTACTCTGGTCACTCCACAGCGCTCAGTGAAGGAAACTCTCCAACTCATCAAGAACGACCTCATCCAGGCACGCGAACTCCTTAGCAAGGGCGACCTCTACTATACTTCTCCACTTGCAGAGTCATACTACTATCGTGGTTCGGATAGAGGATATTATGGTCAGCAGATATTCAACTATTTCGCTGCTACAGCCACACTTGCTCGTGTGTATCAGTGGGAGAACAAACTCGATTCTGCCTATGTATATGCAAATGAAATTATCGAGGCTGGTGATGAGATGAATCATCGCACACCTTGGGTACATTCTACAGCAGCAACAGCAGCAAATCTTTACGACCGTGATTTCATATACTCAAGTGAGCATATCTTCCGTCTTGGCATGAATAAGATGGACGATCAGGTTAAGGATTATTTCTCTGCTACAGCGAAGGGTGCAAATAGTCTTCTCACTCCAACAGATGCTATGCGCGACCAGATTTATGAGGTTTCTTCGAAGGGATTCGGTGGTGACTGGCGATATGCATACGGTTATGTATATGATGGCGACACTTATCCTTACCTCGCTAAATACAAGCAGGTGGAGAACAGCCGATATGCCAACATGATGCCGCTTATCCGTCGTGCCGAAATGCATTACATCTGTGCTGAGGCTATGGTTTCAAAGGATAAGGCCGCTGCATGCGAATACCTCAATGCTGTTCGTAATGCTCGCAACATTGCTGAAGCATTCAACCTCGAAGCAGACAAACTCACTTCTGAGGAAATCACACAGGAAATCTATAAGGAATATCGCAAGGAACTCATGGCTGAGGGTCAACTTTTCTATTACTACAAGCGTCTTGGCTATTCTTCTATTCCTGGTGCAGCAGGTTCTGCAAGTCGTTCGGTTTATGTATTCCCTTACCCAGACAATGAGGTGGAATTCGGCAATCGTCAACAGTAGTTCTAATCAATAAACGGAAATAAACAATAATATGAATAAGATAACTAAATATATCCACATGTCGATTCTTGCGTTGGCAGCATTCTCATTTGCTGCTTGCTCACAGGATGAGATTCCTGCATGGTCAGGCGATGATTATGTCCGTATTGAAGGACCATCAGTGTGGACACTTGATACAGATTCAATGGAGTATTCGTTTGCTTCTTATCCTACTACTGTCACTTCATTTGATGTAGAAGGAAAGGTAGTGGTGCAGGGCAAGCGTTCGGATGCTGATCGTACAGTTTACCTTAAGGTTGATGCTGCAGCTACTACTGCTGAAGACTCATTCTATTCTGTTCCTGAGAGCGTAGTGATTCCTGCAGGTGAAGGCGAGGGTAAGTTTGTCATTAAAATCAAGCGTGATGCGAAACTCGCTTCTAAGAAATACACTCTTCGTGTGGTAATTGATGAGGCTCGCAGCGAACTCAAGTCTGGGGTTAAGGCATATTCAGCACTTAACATCAAGTTCTCTGATATCCTTTCTCGTCCATCAAACTGGAGCGACCTCAGTGAATTCTTTGGTGAGTCATATTCGGATGTGAAGTATCGTTTCATCATCGATGTTCTTGGTATTGGCGATTTCACTTATCTTCAGCCTGGAGGTATGTCGTGGGGTGAGATGTGGAACTACCACCTTATCCTTGTCGATGCTCTCAACAAGTATGCAGAGGAGCATCATGGCACTCCACTTGTTGATGAAAACGGTCGTAATGTATCATTTGAAAACTAATTAGAAGCAATATGAAAAAGATAATTTCTATAATAGTCGCACTCGTTGCGGTGACTTCATTCTTGGGAAGTTGCGTGAAGGATGATACAAATTTTGATTATCCTACAAAAGATGTGATTGAAGCTGGCGAGATTGTCATAGATACTACTGGCACAGACCGCAGCGTATTCTACAAGAACTGGGACCAGGACTCAACATATAGATTCCAACTCAAGGTGAAGTACAATGAGCCTCAGAATCTTCGTTATACTTGGCTTGTGGTTCCTTATCCATATAGAGCAGTTCAGGTGGGCAATACTACTCAGTACCCACAGGCTGACACTATCTGTACTACTCTCGACCTCGACTTCACATGTGCTCTTGCTCCTGGCGACTACACATTGTATTTCGTGGCAGAAGATACAGTCAAGGGTATCAGCCAGTCTATCAAGCCATCGGGCAACAACCTTTTCCATGTCAATGCAAAGGGTGCTATCCCTTCAATGGTTTATTGCCTTGAGGAGATGCCAGATGGCACTGTTGATATCGACATCTTCGGTACAGATGATGCGTTGATTTACAGCGTTGGTCACAATAAGCGTACTTATACAACCCTTCAGCCAGAGAACCCTATTCAGGGCAAGCCTCTCTTCATGGCTCCTGGTCGCAACTGGTATTATATCGTTACTGATAAGGAGTTCCGCCGTGTGTCACCTATCGGATGGACTACAATGGAACTGGGCGAAGAGATGTTCTATCAGGCTCCTGAGAAGATTAAACCAGAAGCTATCATGTACACAAACTCTTGTGAATGGCTTGTTAACGATAGCAAACTCTATTGCATCAATAATGTTTCGGAAGCAGACCGCAAGTTCCCTGCTCCTATCCCTGGCGAATATCAGGTTCTCCCATATCTTGCAAAGAGCACTATGACAAGTTGGGGACACACACCGGATGCTATCGATGCTCACCAGATTGTGATTGACAACAAGGCAAAGGCTATTCGTCCTTACTTCGCAAAGGCTTCATCCCTCAGCTACTTCAAGGCTGCAGATAGTCAGAATGCATTCAACTACAACTCTATGCCTAATGATGCAGAGGTAGTCTATGCAAGCATGGATATGGGTGGTACAGAGACTCTTGTCATCACAAAGGAACCTACTGGCTATTGGGCTAATGTGGCATGTTTCTATAATGTGGTTGACAACGGACTCCTTGCGCGTCGTCGTGTAAGCATGGAAGGTATTGCTGACTTTGATAAGGCTCAGAACATCACTAACACTGGTGGCGGTTCTGCTATCTATTGGAACATCGGCAACAAGTTCTATGCGTGGGCTTATGGTTCAGGTCGTACTGCTGCCACACTGGTGTATGAGTTCCCAAGCAACGAACAGATTACTGCTATCAAGGTTATCCCAGGCGGTGGTTATCCTTCTGCCGACTGGTGTACTTGGATTGCTACTTGGGATGAAACAGCTAAGGACGGTAAGGTTTACGAAATCTTCCTCGACCCAGTATCTGGCGATCCAGCCCTCGTTTGGGGTGTGATGGGCCACGATGACATGAGACTCGTTGACAATGGCTTCGGCAAGATTGTTTCATTCTGCTGTCCATAATGTTGAATCATTCTATACAAAGAAAAATAATGAACAAACTACTGTCTTTACTCTGCCTCCTCCTCTACGGTTTTTCCGTAGAGGCACAGGCTCAGGCAACCCTCTCCCTCAAAGTTAAGGGACTTGCCGAAGGCACACAGCTCGACATTAAGTATGCTGGCACATACAACAGCGACGAACCAGCCATCCAGACTGTCACAGTACAGAAAGGTAAGGCTAAGTTCACTCTCGATGCCGACGATCCTCGTGGTTATCGCGTTGCTGCACCAGGCACATACGGGGGAGTTATCGTTGCTCTTGCAAAGGGCGAGAACGCCACTCTCACTGCTGAAGCATCAGTACAGGGTAACAATACGGACTTCAAGGATGTGGTGGTTAAGGGTTCGCCTACACACGACTTCTACCTTACACAACGCCCTGATCGTGATGCAATGAATGCTGCCTATGAGAAGTACCACACTGACCATAAGGAAATCCTTGAAAAGATGTCTAAGCATCAGCGTGGTTCGGAAGAATTCAAGGCTCTTGAGGCTACTCCAGAATACAAGGCATTTGCACAGGCTGAACATGATTTTTTCACTATGGTGGAAACAAGCATCGCCAATGCTATCAAGAACAACAGTGACAACTGGATGGGTCCATTCGCCATGCTCACCAATTATTCCTATCTCACTACTAAGGACAATCTCCCTCAGTATGAGGCATTCACAGAAGAAGTGAAGAACTCATTCTATGGTAAGATAGTTGCGGAGAATGTTATCCCTATGGCAACAGACAAACCAATGCCTGACTTCACCTTCACAGACCATGCTACAGGCAAGAAGATGAGTATCTACGAAATCTGCAAGCAGAACAAGTATGTTCTTATCGACTTCTGGGCATCATGGTGCAAGCCTTGCCGCAAGGAGATCCCAAACTTCAAGGCACAGTACGAGCTCTACAAGGACAAGGGTTTCCAGATAGTCAGCATATCAGCCGATGCTAAAGAGGCAGACTGGCTCAAGGCTCTTGCCGAAGAAAACCTCGCATGGCCTAACGACCGCGATGGCAATCAGGGCATCTGCAACCTCTACAAGGTGCAGTTCTACCCAACCGTCTATCTTCTCGACAAGGATGCCAAAGTCATCGTAAGCAACGACGATGCTCGAGGCGAAAACCTCCAGAAGAAGCTCGCAGAACTCTTCAAGTAATGAATTCAAAAACTTCCTCAACTTATGAAGCACCTACTATTCCTTGCGCTCATGTCCTTAGTGGTTTTCAGTGCATACGCTCAGACAGAGCAAGAGTATTTCGACCTGGCAAACGCCTTCATCAGAGCCAAGCAACAGGCTAAGTCAGACTCTATCATGGATATTGTGAAGAAGAAGTTCCCAAAAGGAATGTATGTACGCAATCAGGAACTCAACAATATCTACAAGATATCCAACAGTGCCGAATGCGAAAAGGCTTACACCAAGTGGTACAAGACCTATTCGCCAGAGCGTCTGGGCGATGATATAGTCTATGACTATGCAGCCTATTCAGTAGCTCTGCTGTATGCAAAGGATGGCAACGAGAAAAAGACCTTCGACTACCTCCATCGCCTCACCAACAAGCAGTGGCTCTGCTCAGCCTACTACAGCGTAGGAATGTCACTTGTAGGAGAAAACAACCTTGCACTTGCAGAGAAGGTCTATGCTGAAGGTGTAGAAAGAAGTGAAGATGTACGCGAGAAAATGGATGGAATGCGTCGTGGCGAACTCGATGAATTGACCGTGAAATATGCCGACCTCCTCTACAACAAGGGGCAGAAGGATGAGGCTATGAAACTCTACAGCAGGGTTGCTCCACGCTATCGCTCACTCAATTATGCCAACTTAGCACTTTCTAAAGGTGCAGCAATGCAGGCATTCACCATGGCAGACGCTCAGCTCCGCAAGGGTAATGACAGCCAGTCTATCATCACCCTCCTGAAGGAAGCATGGGCAAAAGCTAACGGCAACCTCGATGGATGCGATGAGTATATCCAAGGTGTCAAGGATGCTCGCAAGGCAGAGAAGAGGGCAGAAGTGGCAAGGTCTATCATTTCGGAAAAGGCTCCCGACTTCACCATCAAGGACATCGAAGGCAAGGAAGTGAGTCTCAGCGACTATAAAGGCAAGATAGTCGTACTCGACTTCTGGGCAACATGGTGTGGTCCATGCAAGCGCTCATTCCCTGCCATGAAGATGGCAGTAGAGAAATACAAGAACGACTCCGATGTGCATTTCCTCTTCATCCACACATGGGAGCGCAGCTCAGCCGAAGCAGCCTACAAGGATGCCAAGGCATATCTTGCAGACAACGACTACACAGATTTCCACCTGCTCATGGACACCAAAGATCCCGACTCTCGTACCAACAAGGCTGTCTCTGCCTACGGAGTGACTGGTATTCCTGCCAAGTTCATCATCGACAAGCATGGTAACATCCGCTTCAAGGTGAGTGGCTTTAGCGGCACCAACGAAGAATGTGTAGAAGAACTCTCCCAGATGATAGAGATGAGTCGGTGAAAAACCGCCCCCTTCCTTCATTCCCGATAGATAAAATTAAGCAGTTTGTAAACTCGCCCTGAGATTTACAAGCTGCTTATTGTTTTTCTGGGGGATGTACAGTGAGAGATTTGTCAGAGATCTCTTTTAATTCTGTATATATCACCTTAAAGAGTGGAATTTTGTTTATCTTTGTCGCAGATTCCAAAGAAGACTTAGTAATAACCATTATTGAATTAGACAACACCCACTGTGGCAACAAAAAATAACCCATCAGCATTTATGGCGACTCATCCAGGTGAGGTTCTCTCAGCAGAACTTGAAGAGCGTGGCATTGATGCGCACTCATGGATGAGTCGCAGTATTGTAACACGCACACTCTCTATTATTCCCTTTTTCCGCAGTAACGATTTTCATCATCACCTGCGGTTGTTTTCTCGCACATGAATGCTTGCTGAACAAGCATACGGCAATCATGTGCGCATTTTATCACTGAATTTGTGTGAAAACATACGATGGAATGAGGTAATATATGCAGTTAATGTAGTCCTGGAGAATTCCACATAAGAATGATAAAATCCATTTAACGAGCTGAAAAGTCAGCCAGTTCTTCTCGATTTTCAATTCTGCATAAGTACGATTAAAGCGAAATACAGGGCATTTCCCTCAAAACAAACAATCAGTTTCAATTCTACATTAGTACGATTAAAGCATGAAGTAACCGGCATTGCTGACGTGTTCGACAAGGATGTTTCAATTCTACATTAGTACGATTAAAGCCTTACGGTGCTGGTAAGGGTTATGTCGTTTATAAGTTTCAATTCTACATTAGTACGATTAAAGCACATCTTCAGCATAGACTACAGGGTCGCCAAAATCGTTTCAATTCTACATTAGTACGATTAAAGCATGTTGCTTTAACTCAAAGTACTAATGCAAATTTTTCGTTTCAATTCTACATTAGTACGATTAAAGCCAGACTTGCCTGCCTTGACTTCCTGTCCTTTGAGTTGTTTCAATTCTACATTAGTACGATTAAAGCTTGTGTACTAACCTACGAATGTTAGCAGCACCTACGTTTCAATTCTACATTAGTACGATTAAAGCATTCTACTTTGACATTTGATAATTCTTCAACTACGTTTCAATTCTACATTAGTACGATTAAAGCCAAGACTACTGCGAACCTGACGAGGTGACACACATCTGTTTCAATTCTACATTAGTACGATTAAAGCATCGTTGCTATCTTGTTAAGTTTTTCCTCGTTGATGTTTCAATTCTACATTAGTACGATTAAAGCTGCTACTTCTGCAGCAGAACGTCTAAATACCCTATTGGGTTTCAATTCTACATTAGTACGATTAAAGCCGCATCTTTACCTCTCGCACACATCGCACAATTACAGTTTCAATTCTACATTAGTACGATTAAAGCATCTTGTTATTTCGATAGGGTAGAGTTAGAAAGTGTTTCAATTCTACATTAGTACGATTAAAGCCTGCAAGCTCCTGCATTTCCTTACCTGCACTACCTTCGTTTCAATTCTACATTAGTACGATTAAAGCCAAGACCTATTCCGTTTAATAGGACTGGTATTTAGTTTCAATTCTACATTAGTACGATTAAAGCCGCATCTTTACCTCTCGCACACATCGCACAATTACAGTTTCAATTCTACATTAGTACGATTAAAGCCTAATAAAGCGAGGCTACACGAAAGAAGAGTTGCTTAGTTTCAATTCTACATTAGTACGATTAAAGCCTTCACCAATGAACTGATAGATGACACGCTCATACAGTGTTTCAATTCTACATTAGTACGATTAAAGCTCACCTATTACATCAACATTCCGTAACCTATAGTTGTTTCAATTCTACATTAGTACGATTAAAGCGTAAAAGTAAATCTACTCTTTTGAAAAGTACCGTTATTGAGTTTCAATTCTACATTAGTACGATTAAAGCACAAAATCAATGTAGGCAACCTTACATATCTCAATGATAGTTTCAATTCTACATTAGTACGATTAAAGCTAATACATTATATCTGCGATGGAGGCGAATCTATTGTTTCAATTCTACATTAGTACGATTAAAGCAGGAGTCTTGACCATATAATCGAGCTCCTCAACTACGTTTCAATTCTACATTAGTACGATTAAAGCGAGTTCTGGGTATCGTTTATCAGTTGGCTCATAAGTTTCAATTCTACATTAGTACGATTAAAGCACCTTCGCCAGTGATGAGGAAGTAAGGATTGAGGTCGTTTCAATTCTACATTAGTACGATTAAAGCAGTAGTTTCAGTTAAGTCCAACCTTCGATTGATTTCATGTTTCAATTCTACATTAGTACGATTAAAGCCCAACCAGGGCAATCAGTTACTTATGTCTGCAATCAAGTTTCAATTCTACATTAGTACGATTAAAGCACTCTTTATTCTTCAATCATTCCACATAGATACCTTGTTTCAATTCTACATTAGTACGATTAAAGCGCTTCTCAACCTTTGGTTCACGCACCTTTTCAGCCTTGTTTCAATTCTACATTAGTACGATTAAAGCTATTGTGACCAACATTCTATTATTCAATTATTTAGTTTCAATTCTACATTAGTACGATTAAAGCTTGCTAATCCTTATGCCTTTGATGAAGAGGGTAACTAGTTTCAATTCTACATTAGTACGATTAAAGCAGGCTGGAATGAATGCATTGAAAAAGCATACAAAGTTTCAATTCTACATTAGTACGATTAAAGCGCAGCAGCTGGTGTGTTCGGTGTAGGTGGTAACACGTTTCAATTCTACATTAGTACGATTAAAGCGTTCCAAGTCCTTTGCCTCACGTTCACGCTGCAAGGCTGTTTCAATTCTACATTAGTACGATTAAAGCTTGTTCAATGGTTATGCACCAACGAGATTGATTGCAGAGTTTCAATTCTACATTAGTACGATTAAAGCAAGACAATGTATAGTTAGCTGCACCAACACTATGTAGTTTCAATTCTACATTAGTACGATTAAAGCGGTAGCCAAACCATATCAGTGTAATCAATGCTTTCAGGTTTCAATTCTACATTAGTACGATTAAAGCGACAGGCTTGTCGTTCCTACCACTGCCAGGACATGCGTTTCAATTCTACATTAGTACGATTAAAGCAGGGGAGTTTTTCAAGGAAATGCAATTCATTGACTCTGTTTCAATTCTACATTAGTACGATTAAAGCTAGTGTCTCTGTACACTCGCATCATCTGATAGTCCGTTTCAATTCTACATTAGTACGATTAAAGCCTGTTTCTAAATCACCTTCAGCAGACATATCATCCATGTTTCAATTCTACATTAGTACGATTAAAGCCGCTCCACTTCCATTCGTGCCCCTCAGTTAAAAGTTGTTTCAATTCTACATTAGTACGATTAAAGCCTCCACTACCTCCATGCGTCACGACATATTTGTCGTTTCAATTCTACATTAGTACGATTAAAGCGTTGAGTCAGCAAAGAAGGGGTACATAGGCAGCACTACCGTTTCAATTCTACATTAGTACGATTAAAGCAACCTATCCCTCTCACAGAAGATATTTTGAAGAAGAAGTTTCAATTCTACATTAGTACGATTAAAGCGTGAAAAAGTTGTCCATTTGTTAATTATTTTTTGTTGTTTCAATTCTACATTAGTACGATTAAAGCACGAAGGATGGAATGATTGTATTGACAAGGCTTGCGAGGTTTCAATTCTACATTAGTACGATTAAAGCAGTTTGAGAGGTCAGGTATCTTCCCTCACATCTAGTTTCAATTCTACATTAGTACGATTAAAGCAATATCGAGTTTTGATGTATGCTCCTGAAGAGTGAAGTTTCAATTCTACATTAGTACGATTAAAGCGAGGAAATGCTTCGCCACGGACGCATCATCAACCGTTTCAATTCTACATTAGTACGATTAAAGCTCCACAAGACTCTCGAAGATAGTAGGACCATCACCTGTTTCAATTCTACATTAGTACGATTAAAGCAGATTATGAAGAAGATAATTAGATTTTTGGGGAAGGTAGTTTCAATTCTACATTAGTACGATTAAAGCAACCCTATAATGTTCAAGTTCCTCAAGAAGATGTGGTTTCAATTCTACATTAGTACGATTAAAGCAAAGTCGGTAGAGTCATACACAGGTTCATTGTTTGTGTTTCAATTCTACATTAGTACGATTAAAGCGATGCTCTATGTGAGTTTTCGGTATGTAGGTATCATGTTTCAATTCTACATTAGTACGATTAAAGCCTATCATCTATCAGTTTGCCTTCCTTAAAGTATTGTTTCAATTCTACATTAGTACGATTAAAGCGGTGCTTTTGATTTTGTGTGTTACAATTCTTCCCAAGTTTCAATTCTACATTAGTACGATTAAAGCCGCCTCAGCATCCCTTGTTCGCTTATCCTTGATGGTTTCAATTCTACATTAGTACGATTAAAGCCATTCCGTAGCAGAGAGTGAAGATGAAGTTAGAAGAAGTTTCAATTCTACATTAGTACGATTAAAGCGTAAAAACTTTCATCTCCCAGAATGAATTTGTTTTTGTTTCAATTCTACATTAGTACGATTAAAGCTGAGTATATTGAGTTGAATAAATTGTTCTGTGAAAAGTTTCAATTCTACATTAGTACGATTAAAGCGCTAAGACTTGCAAGCTTACATTCACACGTAACACGTTTCAATTCTACATTAGTACGATTAAAGCGTATCAGTGAGAATGCCACTGCAGGTTATAACAGAGTTTCAATTCTACATTAGTACGATTAAAGCACGTCAGAAACCAAAGCTGGTGAATCCAGACCAGGTTTCAATTCTACATTAGTACGATTAAAGCTGGATGTCTGGAGTTCTTCTTTCTCCTTGTTGAGCTGTTTCAATTCTACATTAGTACGATTAAAGCGGTGTGGGGATTTTTTTATACCATATTCCCCACTCGTTTCAATTCTACATTAGTACGATTAAAGCAGCATAATAGTCGTTAATCTCTCTTTCTCCCTCCGAGCGTTTCAATTCTACATTAGTACGATTAAAGCCCTGTGAAAAATAAGAGGGCTGGGGTTGAGTATCAAATGATTAGATATGCAAATTTAAGAAAAAATAATGGTAAAAAATGTCGATGTGTAATGATAAGAAAAGGGCTGGGGATCGACAAATCGTTTATGTTGTTGATTATCAGGGTGAAAGTTGGCTTGAATAATTTTGCGAGGCAGTGTGAATGGATGGAAATTGCTACATCGACATTACAATGCTACAAGAAAATGTCAATATTATTCTTTTCTTTACCTATAACTTCCTTGTCCATATAAATCTGAGAAGGATGCTTGAAGAGGATTATGCTGTCCTCTGTTTTGTCTATTATGCCGTTTGCCTTTTGCAGTAGTTCTTTCAGTTTCACTTCTGAGATCTCGCCTTCAAAAACTGAGTTCTGAATCCAATGAAGATATTTTCTGCATAGTTTCAGCATTTTTCCTACTCGCTTTTCTCCTAAATCATAAACCAATATGACATACATAATTACCAATACATTTTAAATGGTTTGTATTCTTCTATTTCTAACAAGTGCTTTGCAAGCTTATAGCATTCAAGTTTTATAAGGTGTCGGAAACTGACTTTTCTTCCCAGAGTCTTGTGCTGGAATGTTTCTTCCAATTTGTCTTCAATTGCTTTGACAAACACTTTTTTGCCCTGTTCGTTTAGTAAGCATTTATTTAGTTTTCTGTCAAAGTGCTTTGATTGTATCTCTTTTCTGTTCAGAACTCTGAATATGACTCTATCCACGATAATTGGTTTAAATACTTCAGAAACATCAAGACACAAAGAGTATCTGCGTTCTCCAGGAGTATGCAGATAGCTGATTGTTGGGTTTAACTGTGTTTGGTGTATAGCACGAAGACACTGTGTATAACACATCATGTTTCCGAATGAAATCAACGCATTAACTTCGTTCTGTGGAGGTTGTTTTGTTCGATCCCCCATTTCAAAGTCATTTATTATGAGGTTAAATGCTTCATAATATGTCTTCCTTATTTGTCCCTCTACACCCATCAATTCATCGACGGATGCTGTGGCAGGAATCTTGGCTGACAGCTCGTTGATAATCTGAATTATATCCTCCATGTCCTTACCTCTTCGGTTATAGTACTGAAGGTTTTTAACCATGTTGTATGCAGCAGCCTCGATAAACTTTTGTGCAATGGCAATTCTCTTTTTCTTTGACTGGTAGGCTGCAGTTTGTGCCAGAAGCATTCTTCCTGAGAGCAAACCATCACGAGGCATAAAGGAACCTGTGTAGTTTTCATAGTAGTCGAAGAAGTGCATAGTGATATCCTTTTGTCCAAGAAAATTGAACAAACTGCTTGATGCTTTGAGTGAACCAAAACAGTAGAATTCGCTTATGTCTTCAACAGGCAGATAGCGTGGTTGCCCAGGAGTCTCATGCCCCATATCATCAACAGAATATGGAGTGAATTTCAGCGTGTTATCCTTGCGCACCATTTCGCCAGGATTAAAAAGGTAATATGTTTTTTTCATAAGTCTTCAGGTTCGTTAGAATAACAAAAATCGTAGTAACTGCAACTTTTGCAGAGTCGTTTCTTCGATAGAGTAGGGCATAGATCGGATTCTATTATTCCTTTTATCTTCTCTTCCATCTCCACAATCATTTGCCTATCCTCATCAGTCAGAACCACTTGGCTCGTTTGTCGGATAGTAGGGTATTCAAGAATACCAGTACATCCCTCGATACCATTTCGTTCAAATACATAAATATAGTATTTCAACTGCCACTCATGAGCTTGCTCCACTTTGTTCGACTTCTTGATCTCATGAATCACATTGTGCTTAGCATCGAAGTAGTCCACCTTCACTCCCTCAATCTCTACCTCTTCATATCGTTCCGAGCGTTGAGGATATGACGACTCATGAATCAACTTTCCTTCATAAACAACGTCCGAAGTTGATTCCATATTTATACCATTCGCGAAAAGCCATAGTTTCCTGTGGCATATCTGGTAATAGTTGAAGTGAGTACCGGTTATCTGCATAATCTTTATCTCGTCTGTTTTATATCATTCTCCAAATCATCAAGCAACTTCATATCTTCCTCATCTGCCAACTGAGCTTCGTAAGACTTTCGCTTGGCATCAAACTTCTCATATATGCTTCGCACATACTCTTCCATCTGAGAATTAGATACGCTGCCATTTCCTACCAGCAAATCCTTACCTTGGAAAGTAAGCAGCATTTTCACATTCTCACGCCAAAAGTCGAGAGTTAAATCCTTGCGTTCCTTCACGCGAAGTTCTGCCGATTCGAGGAACAGGTTAACAAGTCTGTTCAATGTGTCTATTTCATCCTCATTCAGATAGTTCTTCGCAACGATGATGTCACCCTTCCTCACAATGCTGCCTTTCCAGGTGGTAAGTCCCATATTAGGTTTTGTGTCATCAGCTCTTGCCATGATAATCTCAGCAGCCGTATTGTGAGTAACGGCATAGAGCAACTTGTTCTGTGTCTCAGCGAAGAACATCTGCGTAGCCTTCTCCCTTGCTTCATAGTCACTGCTTAACTTAAACAAGTCGCGAAGTTTCTGGTAGAACCTCTTTTCGCTTGCACGAATGTCTCGAATGCGTTGCAGCAATTCATCGAAATAGTCTGGACGGCCATCAGGATTCTTCAGTCGTTCATCATCCATCGTGAAGCCCTTCACAAGATACTCGGACAGGTGGCGCGTTGCCCACTGTCGGAACTGAGTGCCACGCACACCACGCACACGATAACCTATTGCAAGAATCATTTCGAGCGAATAAAATACGACATCATATTGCTTGCCATCAGAGGCAGTTGTAAAGTAATTCTTTACAACTGAATTAGCATCTAACTCGTTATCTTTCAGTATGGAAGCAATGTGTTGACCTATATTCTGCTTCGAGGTCCCAAAAAGTTCCGCAATCTGTTGCTGGTTCAGCCACACCTTTCCGTCGCGTGTATATAACGCAACAGAAGCCTTACCATCTTGGGTGGTGTAGATTATGATATTTGATTCGTTGTTTTGCATATTATATGATATTTAAGTTAATTCTATTTAAGTACGATTATGCGTGTCGAAAATATCATAATGCAAATAATTGAATCGGTTTCGTTGATTACATATTTATACATTCGCAAAAAGCCAAAGTTTCCTGTGGCATATCTGGTAATAGTTAAAGTGAGTATTGGCTATCTGCATAGTAGAATTTCAATATATTAAAGCAGAGTAATTGCTGGATAGTTTAACTTGTATGAACCTTATAAGTTGAGTTGAACGGCATTACCGAACAGATCAACCATGCTTTTCTTCTATATAATGAACCTACAAGTTTTTCTTGTAGGTTCATTTCTACTTGTAATGCTACTACGACTGTTGGTTTTCATAATCAAAGGCACTCATCATCTCAATGAGTTTCTTTTCTGCATCATCCAATGCTGTTGCACTCTCAGATTCTGTAATCATGTATGCAGAACAAGGCAAAGTCACAAACAAATCTGCTCCAGCATTCTCGTCCACAATTGGCTTAGCTTTTGGCTTGTCGCCTTCTTCAATGAGTTTTGCTCGTATAGCAGCTGCAAGCGTATTTGCATTGTTGCTAATTGCAACAGCAAGAGTTTCCATTAGACTGAATGTTCTTGCTTGATTGGAGGTGATGTGCCAATTGATAAGTGCTTTTGCAAGTGCAGGAATGAGACGGTCTCGTTCTTCCTTTGGCATAACAAGGCATGGACCAAAAACATTTTCAGATTCAATCCAACCATTCTCCTTGAGCTCGGCAATAGTATCGTCCTTAAGTTCAGGTTCAAGTGTATTTGTTGTGACACAGAAAAGAGTGCGTAGGTCAATTGCTATATCGTACACAAAGATTCCTGTTGCTCGTTTATTGTCTGGAATCCACTTGCGCATAAGACTGCGGTCTGTACCGTTTAGGAAGTTAGCGATTTCTTCATCACTTAACACATTTCCCTTATCATCACGAACAATAACTTTGTGAACATTTGGCTTGTCAGACCTGTCAAATGTAGCATTTTCCGAAAGAGAAGATGCAAGTAGAGGGTGGATAGCACGCATTGCAGAAATGGATAGAGGACTACGACGCTTTAGTGTTTTTTCTTTGCCTCCTTTTACAGAGCGCATCCATCCACCAAACAATTGATCTGCATAGCGTGGGTCACAGAGAGATAGAACCTCACCTTCACCAAGAGCTTTGTTCTTAACTTCAAATACGAAAGTTGTTGGCGCTGGCTGCTCACCAATAATTTCAGTGACTGCATTCATTATGGAACGCTTTACCTGCTGACCACTTGAATATGGAACATTTCGATTGAACACTGGATCATAATATGTTTTCTGACCATCAGAAACACAGAACACGCTATAGTCAACATGGCGCATAGCGCGGAGATAAATGAAAGGATTCTGTTGCATAGTTATAATTTATTTTAATGTTGCATATTGAAAACGGATAAGAGTCAAGAAGTAAGGTACATTGTCAGTTGGCATAGTGTTAACTTCTTTCGCTGCTTCAACAAATGCCTCGTTATCTATCGAATTTTTTACCACTTCTGTAAGTCCTTCGATAAATCCGCGCTTGTTTGTAGCCCCCAATACAGTATCAACAGTATTGCGGTTCTTAGTACTTTTACCTCCCGCATCAGAGTAAGCCTTCAGGGCAGACGCAATTGTCTGGGCTTTGTCCCACAATTCTTGATTGTTAAGCATAGCTAATATCCAAATTATATATGTGTGAAATTTAACTTTATCTTTATCTATATCGTTTTGTTTAGGTCGTTTTCCTTTTTTTATATACTCAGCAAGTCCTTTAGGCTCAAGTGCTTTAACTCCAATTATTCCTGCTTGACAATTTTTCTTTAATCCTTCTGCAGTACCAAAAAGTATTTCTGCCTGCCTGTACTCTTCCATCCCAAATAATTGAATGTACAATTGTTTTGTTCTTTTAATAGGATGCAAAGCAAAAGGAATAAAACCTATTGTTGAATTCATCTTATCCTTATTGAAGAAACTAAAAATATATCCCATCATTTGTGGTTTAGAGAAACTACAGGCGATAGGTACAAGCAATTTTGTCCAAGAGATTTTTGCTATTGCAAAGTCTGTTCCATCGTTAACCAAAGGGGAAAAGCCTTCATTGGGCTGTAATGGATTATATGCAATATCATCATACCTATGAGATATCCAGAGTCCATTCCATTGCCTTACCTGATTTCCTTTTAATTTATCATTGTTATTTAGGTATTCCCGGTATAATTTTAGTCCTTCAAATATTGAAAGAAGGATTTCTGCATTATCAAAAATGATTGACAATCCCCCCTCTACATCTATTGCAAGAGCCGCTCCTAACCAGGAGTATATAACATCGTCATGACTAATCTGGAAATCAATATTCGTAACCTGCCCAGAAGCTGTAGCAAAACCTTCTTCTTCCGAGGCAGGGTACCCTAAGGCTATACTTGCATCTTTAGCTCCCCTGTCAATTTTTTCCATAAACTCGTCAAGTTTAGCCCTACGTTCTACAGTAGTCAACGAATTCACTTTTTGTCCTTTTTTCATCTGTACAAACGGGGAATTCTGTGGCCACATCAAATACTTGTTATGGTCAAAGAATAGGGGCCAGTACTGTTCAATAAAGAAAGTTCTGGCATCATACTGTGTACCGTATTTCTCGTTGTATGCATCAAGGAAAAGTCTTCCGAAAGTTGATGTTATCATAATTATAAAAATTCAAAAGTTTGATAATTGGAATTTGAGAGTTCTTCCATAATTAATCCTAATTCTTGCGAATAAGCCTTGTCTGGAATGAGGAATGGATTGGCTCGCTCTTTTATTCGCTCAAGTTCTCGATACGCTAAGGATTTATAACTACATGGAATCTCGCATAATGATGCTTCCCTATAAGAGCCAGACTTATATGCATTTTCATCTTCTTGAGTTATACAGACTACTGAATTAATATTTAACAGTTCAAGCAATGCTGCCTTGTCATTATGGCATAATTCGGATAAAGTCCATTCGCCATTGACAAATTTCACACCGGAATAGTTTATATTTAAGAATTCAATGTCAGGATATACATAATCCATCATATCTTGAACCTTAGTTTCTTCAAGTAGTCCATCATCAGGAAGGATATCATAACTACGCCTCAACACATCCTCTTTATATGGAAGCGCATTATTGCCCTCTGCTGGAGCAAGAATATATATAGGTTTGTAATGTCCAATAGTTTCTTTAGTTCTCTTACGATTGATTCGTCCAAAACGCTGAACCATAGCATCTATTGGGGCACACTCCGTTATCATAAGGTCGAAACTGATGTCAAGACTTACCTCTACCACTTGTGTGGATATTGCAATACAAGCATCCGTGCTATTGTTAAAGTCTTCACGCAAAAGGCTCTCCAATCTGTTGCGGTCTCCTCGTTTGAAACGACTATGCAGCAGCATGATTTTTACACCAGAGAAACGCTCGCGCATTTGTCCGTAAAGTTCCTGTGAGCGTTTGACCTGGTTGCATACTATCAGTATCTTCTGCTTATCTCTCAATGCCGTATTAATCGCCTCTACACAATCATCAAGAGAAGTTGTCTTGTGGATAATATGACGATTAAATGTTTTCAAGACATCATCTGATAGTAGAACCTCGTAAACTTTATCTTTTCCCCCAAGCAGTTCCTTTATCCGCTCGTATAGGAGGGACGGCATTGTTGCAGTTCCAATATGTACACGACATCTAATGCTTGTTAAAACCTCAACTATCTTCAGAACAATAGATTGTGTCTCTTCTGAATAAGTGTGTATCTCATCAAGTATTACATCCTGTCCCTGTAGGTCCAGAATCAAAGACTCATAACCTTTTATGCCAAATGCGATTCCTGCCAACTGATGAGGAGTAAGCACTTTTACAGAGGCTCCAACATGATGCTGTAATATTCTTTCTTCTATACAATTATCCTCTATGTATAAGTCCGACGCAGCGTGAAGCAGATGTACTTGTGCTTCGGTTCCTTTTAAATCATTCTTGATTCGTTCATACATTGCATTAATAGAAGCTTGAAATGGCAATGTGTAAAACACTCTTCCTCTACATCTGCGAAGCAAAAAGTCCGTTTTCCCTGCTCCTGTAGGTGCCGTTACAAGTGTATGTGGACGAATATCATCAGTTGATGTTAGTGACAATGGGTATAATTCATGCTGACGATTGTAGAAAGACAAGTCTGGTGTTATAAACATCTTGCTATTATCAATATCTGCTTTTCCAGACAATGCCGAAGCATAGTGGTCGGCAGCCATGAGTAAGCCTCGCCATTTGGAAAATCCTCTATTATATTTGATTTTTTGAGTACAATATTGAAGAGAATAATCGTAGTTGTCTTGTGCTTCATCTACAGAAATATGATGCGTGCGCAATCCAAGTTCTTCAAGTATTCCAAGAGCTGTCATAGACCAATCTTGAAATGCTTGGATATGGTGTTCAAAACTATCTTCTGCCCTGTCAAGATCAAGAATTCCAAGACCTCTTACATCCTTGTAAGCTGACTTATGGTGTGCTACTATCATTTCAATAATAGCATCGCGCTTGGATGCATCCACAAGCGATATAAAAAACAAAGAAGCTATCTCGTGGCGAAAGAACTCTCCGGGTCTGCGAACATAATTCTTCTTTAATGTCTTTTGGAACAATGGGCTTGTCTTACCAATATCATGAAGCAATGCACCGCATACAGCAGTATCCACATCCATTTTAAGATACTTAGCAATCTTTTTCGCAACATTTGAAACATCCTTCAAATGCTGCGAAAGTGGCAGAGCGCCATTTTCTTCACTTTTTGCTAATATGTAATCATAATCACTAATCATACTTCTAAAATTGATTGTCCGTCAATCTCTAATGATCCATACATAGGTTTACCTCCATTGAAACGATTGTATCCAACAAGGAATGCATCATCCGATTTCTCAAAACGAAGTTCAAAGCCTTCAAGTTTGTTGAACCCATCCTCGTCTATCTCTTGTATTTCTGGAATAGGTAATAATATGTCTTCGTTTCTACACAAGCATATATGCTGTGTGGAAGCTTTAACAGCATCTTCTTTTGATGAAAAGGCAAGTGTTAGTTTTGGATAAAGCAAAACACCTCTGTTAAGAATGGAACGGTTACGAATGTATCCGTCCTTCTTCTTTTCCCATCCTCTTGCTTGAGTCACTTCCTGCTGAACACTCATAGAAGAATACTGCAACTTATGTCGTACAATCCTTTCTATTACACCATGTTTTGCTAACATCTCAGGAAAGAGTTTCTTTTCAATACCTTCGATAATTGATGGAGTGAGAAACTGTTGGCTATAAGTTTCGCTATCACGAACAGCTGTCCATGGCTTGATAAAACCAAATGTACCTCTATATGTTACTATATACATAATATTTTCTTTTTTGCAAATCTACAAATTTTATTTCTTTCCACAAAGCGTTTTACAAAAACAAGCCTTGTGAAAGTTGATTTTATTTCAACAGTTTTCGTCCTCCTACATCTTCAAGCACTTTCATCTGTTGAATGGCAATCTTGTTAAGTCGTACAAGACGCTCATGCTGAGGTATTCCATCATTGATGAAAACGGCATTTATGTTCTCCATATTTGAAAGACAGATGAGTTCGTTGATTGTTGTGCGCGTATGTTCCACCATATCTGCCAGCTTTTGCTTGTAGAGAAATGGCATTTGTACGGGCTACAAATTCTTTCACACTTATCTTAAAACTATTTAGTCCTGCCTGATTTCTAATTGTGGCGAATTCGCCATAATTAAAATCTGGATTATAGATTCGTTCCCAAACTCCCAAGAACTCCATTGTATTACGATTGCGAAGCCAATCTGTCACAAAGAAGTCTCCATCCTTTGCTTTCAACATGTCTGTTATACAAATGTATTCTTGGTTGTTAATATAGGATATAGATATTTCTGTGTCTTGGACTACCAACTTTTTCATATTTTCATCAGTGTTTAATTTGTTTTTTCTATCATTCCAAATCCCATGCTGCCTTTCTCGCCAAGTCCGCTCTCCCATGCAATTTGCATAAGAGGTTCTGGCAGGTCTATCTGGAACTTGTAGCGGAATCCCCTTACTCGGGTTCCGTTTTGTTTGTCTGCTTTGATGCGGATAAGGGCTGATTTTGGCTCACTAAGCACTTTGAGATGACAATACTTTTCGCCTTCGTATTCTTTGCCGTTCACCACCTTGTAGCGAGACAGCAATCCTGTGAGGATGCCAGTTTCGTAGAGTGGATGGTCGGGACGGAGATAATCCATATAGCTTCTATCGTTTCGTAGTGAGATACATACTGGTGATAAGGTTTTGAACTCATCTTCGGGATGATACTCTAATGGTCTTACTACCTGTATCTCTCGAATCATGAACTCCAGGTCCGACATCCTGTCGTATATTCTGAATGATTGCTGCGTGAAGAGTCCTTGTATGAACTGTTGAACATCTTTCTCTGGTTGGAAACTGATGTAAAGATACACTGTGTCAGACTTAATTATCAGGCGCTCACGCTCTTTATCAATTCCAAAATTCGGTACGATTAGGTTAGAGAATGTGAAGAGCTTGAAGATTTTGCCACCATCAGCGTGCTGATAGCCGTGATCATGAAGATTAGATGTGAATTCCACATCGCTCTTGCTTAGAATGTTGTAAACCGCACATTGAAGTGGGTACTGGTAGTTGATAGGAATTTCTCTTCTACCAACAGGATTGTTTACTTGTAGAGATAATTTAAATCTCATGGCGTTTGTTTTTTAGAAGTGAATAATTATTTTTTTTGTTTTCGGGTGCAAAGTTATGGGGAGAATGTACCAAAAAGTGATACATGCAAAACTTTTTTTCATTTTTTTTGAAAAAATATAGTATTAGTTGTTTTCAAGTGCAAATATACATTATTATTTTTTGGTGACAAAGGATTGGGGAGAAAATCATTCTTTCTGTGCTTTTTGTTTTGTTAGTGGGTGCTTGCGTAAAAAACTATAGGGGTTTTGGGGTGAAACATACGGTGGAATGAGGTCATTCTTGCGGTAGTTTGAGGTCATTCTTGCGGTGTTTTGGGTGTGTTTTTGCGGTAGTTTGAGGTGAAAGTTGCGGTGGTTTTTGCGTTTATTATGTCTGGAACATCTTTGGAACGGAAGTGGAACAGGAAAATGGAACGGGGTAAGTGGTGGATTTTGTGGGAGTTAGGTGGGGATTTTAGTAGTTTGTTCCGATGTTCCGATGGAAAAGGTAGTGAGAGAGTATAGTAATGAGAGAATAAAAATGTGGAGGATGGCAGTTTTGGGCTTTCGGAACTGGAACATTTGGAACAATTGGAACATTGGGATGTTTTTTCGATTTCTTGTTGTTGTCTTATATATATTATATTATTATATAGTATTATATATTAGTGTGCGCGTACCTTTTTTATTCTTAGAAATTCGGTAAAAATGAGCAAGAGAGAGGTAAGAGAGAAGAAATAGGTGTGATTTTATACGAAAATACTTATTTAAAATCCTGAATGGGTAGTGAAATGTGGAAATTTGGGGTAGGATGGTAGTTTTTGTTGTAAATAAGTTGTAAATAATGAAAAATAGTCGTAAATTTGCATTGTGATTAGGAAACTTACCACCGATGATATAAACTGCCATTAAAGCCGTCCCGAAAGGACATTCTGCCGTGGACTAAAAACGCGGTTTCGATACAAGGCGCCTCCAAATGTATAATAAGGTGCTGAGAAAAACATAAATTAATCAGAGAAATAGAAATAATCAATCAATTAAATAAGAAAGGAAATAAAAATGGAACTGAAATTCAGAACAATATCTGCACAGCAATTCACGCAGAAGCTTTCTGCACGAATTCAGAAGACTGGCAGGCTTGGATTTGGTGACAATGAAAAGCAATACATGAGGCTCGATACGGACACATTTGTGAAATTTGTTTCGGCTGATGAGAACCTGCCAATCACTCATATCGTGGTGCTGAGGTCTCCGGACCCAGATGCATTCCGGATGCGAATATCAGGACAGTACCTCTATCTTGATACTGCGCAAATGTTTGATTTCTATGATATTAATTATGCAACAAAGACGCTCTTCCTTGACTTTATCCGAGATGCAACGCTCGATAATGATCCCGCTCTCTGTGGCGAGGTTTACAAGGTGAAGCTCCGAGAAAAGCGTCGAAAGGCTACGGAGTCGGAAGAACCTGACGAGTAAGCCGATAAATCATCTTACCAAAAAATATGTTTATAAGTAATACTTTTGAAAAAATCATAAATGCCACAAACGGTGGACTCGATCTAATCTATGAGTGCTATCCGCAGGCTCGAAATGTGAAGCTTGGCAACTACTTTGCCATACGAGAAGAGAGGCATCCTTCGGCACATATATTTGATAAGGATGGTGTTTATCTGTTGAAGGATTTTGGGGGTTCGGGCGACAAGGCACGCGATGGTATTCGTGTCTTTGCGGACTATCATAATTTGTCTGTTGGAGATGCCATCGCTCGACTTGCTTCCCGTTACGGTCTTGATGAGGAGAAGTATAAGGAAGGACCACTCATCTCGTCCGTTCCCGCATCGACAAAGGACTACAAGGGGGGACAGAGAAGCTTCACCTTCAATGCTCATCCTACTGCTGCCGAACTCGCTTTCCTTGCTCCTACTGCAACGGAAGAGACTCTCGAACAGTTGAACTGGAAGAGTGTGGAGCATATCAAGATGTATAGCAATGGAAAGGAGATAACGGTCAGTTCTACACCCGATTATCCTATCTTTGTTAGAGCGATGCACGATGTTGCTGATGGTTCGTTCCTTGGATATAAAATCTATCAGCCACGCTCAAAGGATAAGAAGTTTAAGTTCACATATTATCCTACGGGAATGGCACCAGGCAAGTACTGGCACGGTTTGCACGAACTCAAGAAGCATTGCAAGGAGGAGAAGGACGGAAAGGTCGATTGTGTGGTGGTGTGCAGTGGTGAACGCGATGCTATCGTGGTTCGCAGCATGGGTTTGCATCCAGTGTGGGGCAACTCCGAAACGACACCCCTCAACCGTTCCATCTACAACGAACTCCGCAAGTGTGCAAAGCGCATCTTCCTTATACCAGACATCGACGAGACGGGTAGGGAGATGGGTATGCAGAACATGCGTAATTTCCCCGATTTGCTTGTGGCTTGGTTGCCCGAAAGCCTCACTCGCCAGATGGGAGACCAGAACAAGCCTTGCAAGGACCTTCGTGACTGGGCGCAGAAGCATCGTTCGTATGAGGAATTCCTTGCTCTTCTCAATACTGCTCTTCCATATCATTTCTGGACTTGGAACAAAAAGAGCGGTAAGGGAAGCGTAAGTCAGACATATCTACTCGGTTTTCTTGCGATGAACGGTTTCAGAAAGCTCCTTAATCCTATTACTAAGGACTTTGAATTTGTGCGTGTGCAGAACCACATCGTGCAGACCGTAACCACTAAGGACATGCGCAGTTTCATTGTGGAGTCGGTGGCACATCAGCCAGACTATATTCGCAACCTTGTGCTTGGTTCGAAGTGTACCGAGTTACGTCGCCTTGAGGACCTTCCTCTCTGTGAGATGGACTTTACCAATAGCACAGCGGACTCGCAGATGTTCTTCTTCAACGATAAGCAGTTCCGAGTGACTGCTCACGGAATAGAGGAGATGCCAGAAAACAAGAAGGTCCATGTGCGTGAGGAGAAGGTGTCGAAGCATGATGTCACACTCCTTCCTTCGATGTTCTCGTGGGAGAAGGTGGAGGGTATGAGTGAGGATGGAGAACCGGTTTATGTCATTCAGCACAATGAGTCGGCACTTCAGTGCAAGCTCTTCCGTTACCTCTCGTGTGCCAGTCTCTTGTATTGGAATCATAATGCGGAGGACCTTACGGATGCAGAACAGCTCGAAGAGAACAGAGCACTTGCCGTGAAGATGTTTCACATAGGTCACATGCTCCATCGCAAGCGAATGAAGTCGAAGGACTGGGCTCCAATCATGATGGACTACAACACCCCTCTCGACATGGATGGGGCGAATGGTGGAGTGGGTAAGTCGTTCTTGTACCAGGATGTGTTTCCTTCGGCTGGGTATAGTGTGGTGAAGGTTCGCAAGCAGACAAAGCGACCTAGTGAGAGTGAATTTCTCTTCGACCAGGTGACACAAGATACTGATATAGTGTATTTTGATGAGTGTGGAAAGGACTTCCGTTACGACGACCTCAACGACACCATCACGGGTGATATGGTGGTGAACAAGAAGAACAAGAGCATGTTCACCATTCCGTATGCGCAGGTGCCTAAGATGGCGTTCGTCACGAATTATGTGCCTAAGGACTTCGATGCTTCGAGTGATCGTCGTCACATCTATGATGTGAGTAGTGATTATTTCCACCAGAAGTCGCCTACCAACTCGTATGCTGAGACTCGCACCATCATGTCTGAGTTTGGTTGCGCCCTCATGCAGGACGACTACCCCGCAGAGGACTGGAACCGTGATCTCAACCTCCTCATGCAGATTGAGCAGTTCTACCTTGATGTGTCGCGTGGCAATGTGAAGCTTGCTCCACCTATGCACAACATCATGAAGCGACACGACAAGGGGATGTACGATGATGAGTTTGAGTCGTGGGCAGACCGTTTCTATTCAGACACTTACAACCTCAATCGTGGTGTTCCCCTCACCGAGATGATGCGTGACTACCAGCTACATTCGCGTTACTCTTCTCCGATTGACAAGAAGGTCATGAAGAAGAATCTCCGTGCGTGGGCGAAGGTCAACAACCTCGAATACAACCCTCTCGATGTGTGCAACGACAAGGCATCACGCCGCATCAAGTTTCGCAACGGCACCATCATGGACGAGAAGATTTACCTTAGAGGGAGTTATGAAGCGTAAAATATGCCATCAGCAAAATCGGCTGGTGGCATAATTTCACATCATTTTTCGTAATGCTTCCCAATATATTTGCGAATGCACATTTTTTTCCTTACCTTTGCAGAAAATTACTAAACCAAATAAATATTCTCCCTTTTTATGAAAGAATTAGCATTGAAGTACGGTTGTAATCCGAACCAGAAGCCTTCGCGCGTATATATGCAGGAAGGTGAACTCCCAATCGAAGTACTTAGTGGTCGTCCAGGCTACATCAATTTGCTTGATGCACTCAACTCATGGCAGCTCGTTAAGGAACTCAAGGCTGCTACAGGCATGGCAAGTGCTGCTTCGTTCAAGCATGTTAGTCCTGCAGGCGCAGCTGTAGGTGCTCCTATGTCAGATACATTGAAGAAGATTTACTTCGTGGATGATATCGACGCTAAGGTGGGCGGACTCTCACCAATCGCTACAGCTTATGCTCGTGCTCGTGGTGCTGACCGTATGTCAAGTTATGGTGATTTTATCGCACTCTCAGACACTTGTGATGAAGCAACAGCCCTCATCATCAAGCGTGAGGTGAGTGATGGTGTTATCGCTCCAGACTATACTCCTGAGGCTCTTGAGATTCTCCGCGAGAAGCGTAAGGGTACATACAATGTAATCAAGATTGATCCTAACTATAAGCCAGCTCCTATCGAGACTAAGCAGGTGTTTGGTGTTTGTTTCGAGCAGGGTCGTAACGAGATTGACCTCTCTACAGATGCTCTCTTTGAGAACATGCCTACAGCAAACAAGAACCTCCCAGAGGATGCTAAGCGTGACCTCAAGATTGCTCTCATCACACTCAAATATACTCAGTCTAACTCAGTATGTTACGTTAAGGATGGTCAGGCTATCGGTATCGGTGCTGGTCAGCAGTCTCGTATCCACTGTACTCGTCTCGCAGGCAACAAGGCAGACATCTGGTGGCTTCGCCAGTGTCCAAAGGTGATGAACCTCCCATTCAAGGCTGGTCTTCAGCGTGCTGTTCGTGATAACACAATCGATGTATATATCGGTGATGAATACGAGGATGTTCTTCGTGATGGCACTTGGGAAACACTCTTCACAGAGAAGCCAGAACCTCTCACTCTCGAAGAGAAGAAGGCTTGGCTTGCCCAGAACACAAAGGTGAGTCTCGGTTCGGATGCGTTCTTCCCATTCGGTGACAACATCGAGCGTGCTCATAAGTCGGGTGTTGAATACATCGCCCAGGCTGGTGGTTCGGTTCGTGATGACAATGTTATCGAGACTTGTGATAAGTACGGTATCGCAATGGCATTCACTGGAATCAGACTTTTCCACCATTAATAACCTTTCGCAATAGCGAAAGATTAAGTGAAAAGTGAATAGTGAAAAGTGAAAAATCGGCTGCCGCCTTGGTGCAAGAGCTATTTTCACTTCTCAAGAATGATAGCGGGAGGACATTCTCTTCCGGTAGGAAATTTTTCACTTTTCACTTTTCACTTTTCACTTATTTCTATGGCAACAGAAAATGAAATACTTTATGCCATGATGAATGGCATCAACTTCTCTGGAGCAAAGAAGGAGAAGAAGGAGGACCCTAACAAGGTTAAGACAAAGGCTAAGGGCAAGAAGTATCATACGGGCGCTCATGGTTCGGGTGCTGCGAAGCATAAGGCTGAGATAAAGGCTAAGGTGAAGCAGAGACCAAGTCAGAGAGTGAAGAAATAACCCCCCTCAATACCTCCGAAGGGGGGGGACTTGGGAAGTGTGTTTATGAAGGTAAAATACTTATCATTACTTGCTTTTGCTGCACTTGTTGCTTGCAGTGGTCAAGACAAGAAAGAGAATAGTTACTCCCAACCTAAACAAGAGGTTGGGAGTGATGTTTTTGACCTCATGGACATACAGAACAATGGAGAACTCATAGTGCTTATGCTCTATGGACCAGATAGTTACTTTGAGTTTAAGGGTGAGGACTTTGGTGTTCAGTATATGATAGCCAATGAGTATGCTAAGAGCATCGGATGTAGGATAAGGGTTGATGTGAACCGTTCGCCTGCAGAGATGATAAAGAAGTTGAAGGCTGGTGAGGGTGACATCATCGCTACCAATATCGAGATGTCGGACTCGCTTGCAAAGGAACTCGCGTACTGCGGACAGAAGGAGTTGACACACTTCCTCGATAGTCTTTCGATAGTGAGGAGTGACCCTTCGCTCAAACCATCAGCCACCAGTGCATGGGCGGTGAGAAACGGTGCTTCTGCTCTGCAGGAATCACTCAGCCAATGGATAGCACAGAATGAGTCGCACTTCTTCGACATGACAACCATCCGTATCAAGGGTTCGGGAGGCAAGACATACAAGCCACGAAGAAATGTGAAGAGTCCGATACTGAACCTTGCAAAAGGACAGATTTCAGCATACGATATTTATTTCAAACAGTATTCGCGCCTGTGTGGATGGGACTGGAAGTTGCTCGCAGCACAGTCGTACCAGGAATCAGGTTTCGACCCTAATGCCGTTTCGTGGATGGGTGCTATGGGACTCATGCAACTCATGCCTTCCACAGCAAAGAATGTGGGTGTGAGTGAGAAGGATGTGTTCGACCCTGAGAGCAATATTCGTGGTGCGGTGAGACTTATCTCACAACTCAATTCGCATTACATAGGTATCCGTCGTGAGAGTGAACGCATCAACTTCATCCTTGCAGCCTACAATGCTGGTCCGGGCCATGTGGATGATGCGCGAGCCCTGGCAGCAAAGGACGGTAAGAACCCGGATGTGTGGGTGGATAATGTGGATTATTATGTGCTTAACCTGAGTAAACCGGCATTCTACAACCAACCAGAAGTGAAGCATGGTTATTGCAGAGGTTCGGAGACTTATGATTATGTGTATAAGATTCGTACCCGATGGGAAGATTACCGTAGTAAGGTGAGATAGAAAAACAATAGAGGCAGTTTGCAATTAGCAAGCTGCCTCTATTATATATAAGGAGTTGTTGTGTCTGGATTAACGAAGACGGTCGAGTGAACGAACAAGTGCTTCGTCTTTGCGTATTCCGTGGATAGCAAGAATGTTGAAGATGATGCTAAGAACTGGGAACACCCCGATGAATGGGATGTGGAACGAAACATCAGCTGCAGGCTGGAGAGCCGCAAGATTCTCACGATAGAAGTAAGCAAATACTGCGTATGTAGCAATGTAGCCTACGAGGAGAATAGTGCTGAAGATTGTCAATCTCAACTGGCGCATACGCTTGCGGAAGAGCATGATGCTCACGAGGCTCAAGAAGATGACCATGATGCTGAGAATGCTGAGGCACCAAGGTCCTGCACTTTCGTATGCCTTGAACGACTCGAAGCTATGGAATGTGAAGTTGCTGAACTGAGCAATCAGCTGACCACTTACGAAGTATTCGCCGACGTTGGAGATGAGTCCCACAAATGTGAGGATGATGACCAGTGCAAGATACACTGTCTGTAATCTCTGAATCATGTTGCTGGATTAGTAGTCGAGACGTTCTGTAGCCTCCTTTGAAGGATTGCGATAGTAAATCTTGTCCTCGAGGAACTCCTGCTGAGCGATGAGAGTTGGCTTTGGAAGACGCTCGTAGTAGCGAGAGATCTGAATCTGTTCTTCGTTCTCGAATACCTCTTCGAGGTTGTCGTTGTTAGTACCGAACTCCTGAAGCTTCTTTGTGAGCTCTTCCTTCATTGCTGCACCAATCTGGTTTGAACGCTTGCCCATGATAGCAACACTTTCGTAAACATTGTTTGTGTCACGGCAGAAATCCATGAGGTTGCGTGTCACAGTGTTAGTAGGTGCATTTGTTTTCTTGAAATCCATAATTGTCTTTTATAATTTTTATTTGTTATCGTTCGTTGTTATTAGTCTTCAGTATTCTTCACACGGCTCGATGCGTGCTTGAAGATGTTGTCTGCCTCCTTGATGTACTTGCTGTCAGGGAACTCGTTCTTGAAACCGTAGTATTCATCGATGGTCTGGCGATAACGCTCGTCGAGTTTCTCATCTACCGAACGGTTTGCAAGCTGATAGCGAGCACGAAGAATCATGATGTAGAGGTCTTCGCGTAGGGTAGTGTAAGGGTAGGACTTGAGTGCGTTCTCGGCTGTGATGATACAAGCCTCGAAGTTACTACCTCCGTTTGTGCAGTTACCTGTGTAGCTTCCAAGATTGTAGTAGAGTTCTGCCGAATCAAACTCCTTCTGCACAAGGCGGTCCTGGAGTTCGTAAATCATCTCAGTTGCTTGTGGTTTGAGTACGGAAGATGGATAGAAATCCAGGAACTCTTGCAACTTGTTGATTGCAGAATAGGTTGGAGACTGGTCGAGTCGCTGGTCTGGCGATTCAAGGTAGTTAGCTTTAGCACTATAGAAACGTGCTAACTCTGTGTAGAGACCTTTTGAATATGTCTTAGCATACTTGTCAAGGTAAATAGAAGCAGTCTCGTAGTCTGTGATGTTGAAGTAGCACATACCAAGCATGAATAAACTCTCTTCGCCTCGGTCTGTTCCCTTCATGAGCATATATACATCCTCAAGTACGGTGTAGGCTTTGGCGTATTTGCCTTGTGCGTAGTAGGACTTTGCTGCTTCGTATTTATAATCATAGTCGTCGGTCTTCAGAACTGAGTTGTATTCGTTACAACTCGTGAAGAGCAATACCATGAAAAGTGTTGATAGAACTGATTTTCTCATCTTAAATGTCAATTTGGTTGCAAAGTTACGCATTCTTAATGATACTTGCAACACCAAAAAATCAAAAAAGCACCTTTTTAAATAAAATTAAGTAGGAATTTATATATAAATAACGAAATAAAGCAGTAATTTTGCAAAAAATATCGACTAAATGGACTTTGAACTAACATCACAATACGAACCAACGGGTGACCAGCCACAAGCCATCGAACAGTTGACAGAAGGCGTTCAGGAGGGTGTACCTGCTCAGGTGTTGCTTGGTGTGACGGGTTCGGGTAAGACATTTACCATCGCAAATGTGATAAAGAATGTAAATCGTCCTACGCTCATCCTGTCGCACAACAAGACACTTGCGCATCAGTTGTACACGGAGATGAAGGCTTTCTTCCCAAACAATGCGGTGGAGTATTATGTTAGTTACTACGACTATTACCAGCCAGAGGCTTATATCCCTTCAACCGACACTTATATCGAGAAGGACCTCGCGATAAATGAAGAGGTGGACCGTCTTCGTCTTGCTGCTACATCATCGCTCCTGTCAGGCAGAAATGATGTGATTGTGGTGAGTTCCGTGTCGTGCATATATGGTATGGGAAGTCCGATGGATTTCAGTGAAAACATCATCGAAATCAAGGTTGGGCAGAGTCTTGATATGAATGTTTTTCTGCGCAGATTGGTTGACAGTTTGTATGTCAGAAATGATATGGAACTTACTCGCGGACACTTCAGAGTAAAGGGCGAAACTGTTGATATATATTTGGCTTATGATGAGAAAGTTATAAGAGTTTGTTTTGGTTGGGATGAAATAGAGACTATCAAGGAGATTGACCCTGTAACGGGTTATACGATTTGTACCCTTGAGGACTACAAGATATACCCTGCAAATCTCTTCATGACAAGCAAGGAGAAGACTCAGATTGCTATCCACAAGATAGAGGATGACTTGCACGAGAGACTGATGTTCTACGAGGAGATAGGAGACAAGGCAAAGGCTCAGTTGCTTGAGATGCGTGTTACGAACGACCTCGAGATGATTCGTGAACTTGGACATTGTTCGGGCATCGAGAACTACTCTCGTTATTTTGATGGACGAGAGGCTGGAGAACGACCTTACTGTCTGCTCGACTTCTTCCCCGACGACTTCTTGTTGGTTGTGGATGAGAGCCACGAGAGTATTCCACAAATCAGGGCGATGTATGGAGGCGACAGAAAACGAAAGACAACGCTCGTGGAGTATGGTTATCGTCTGCCTGCAGCGATGGACAACCGTCCTTTGCGATTTGATGAGTTTGAGGAACTTACCCCACAGACAATATATGTTTCTGCCACTCCTGCTCCATACGAGTTGGAGAAGTCGGAAGGTGTTATTGTAGAACAACTTATCCGTCCGACAGGTTTGCTCGACCCTAAGATTGAGGTGCGTCCTACTGCGAACCAGGTGGATGACCTGATGGAAGAGATTCAGCTACGAATAGAGAGACACGAAAGGGTATTGGTCACAACGCTCACGAAACGCATGGCTGAGGAGTTGTCGGAGTACCTGCTGGAAAATGGTGTGAGCTGTAGTTATATCCACTCTGACATAGACACTTTTGAACGAGTGGAGATACTCGAAAAACTTCGTTCAGGTGAGTTTGATGTCGTTGTGGGTGTGAACCTTCTTCGTGAAGGACTCGACCTGCCAGAGGTGTCGCTCGTAGCAATTCTCGATGCCGACAAGGAGGGATTCCTTCGTTCGCATCGCTCTCTCACTCAGACCGTTGGTCGTGCTGCGCGTAATGTGAATGGTATGGCTATCCTGTATGGCGACAAGATTACGGATAGTATGGCTAAGACCATCGAGGAAACAGAACGCAGACGAATGATTCAGCAGAGGTACAACGACGAACATGGCATTACACCAACGCAGATACACAAGGCTCAAAAGGCTATTCGTGAGGGTAAGAAGGTGGACTATGTGGGCAAGGCATACATTGAGGATAGTTTCATGAAGGCTGCCGAAGACCCTGTGGTTTATGCTATGGACAAGGAACAGTTGGAGAAGTCAATAGAACATACACGAAAACTCATGCAGAAGGCTGCGAAGGAAATGGACTTCATGCTTGCTGCTCAGTATCGTGATGAGATGTTGAAACTTATTGAAATACAGAAACAAAAATGTTGAAGTTCTTGAAAGATTGGACTCTGCCAATATCCATGTTGGCAGGTGTGTTAGGATACTTTTTATATGTAAATATTCATGCACTCGATGGAACACATGAGTTGGCAAACAAGGCATTGAGTATTGTTCAGCCGCTGCTGCTGTTCTGTATGTTGTTTGTCAGTTTTTGCAAGGTGCATCCACGAGAACTGAAACCGCAGAAGTGGATGCTGAAGTTGCTGGCGATACAGACGGGTTCGTTTGCACTCGGAGCACTCATTATCATATTATTGCCAGAGATGCAAGGTAGGGTAGTGCTTGAGTCTTTCATGATTTGCATGATATGTCCTACAGCTACGGCAGCAGCTGTTGTAACCACAAAACTGAATGGAAATGCTTCTGTTGTTGTGAGTTATACGGTAGTGATAAACCTCGCGGCAAGTATTGTCATTCCTGCACTCGTGCCTTTGATGCGTGAGGTGGGTAGCGACATGGATTTCTTCACGTCTTTTTCCTTGATTATTGGTAAGGTGTTCCCGTTGCTCATCATGCCTTTGCTGATGGCATGGTTCGTGCGATTCCTTATGCCTAAGTTTCATGCGAAAGTGCTGAAACAGAAAGACCTTGCGTTCAATCTGTGGGCTGTGGCTCTTGCACTTGCCATTGCTATTACTGTGAAGGCGATAGTACATAGCGAAGAGAGCATCATGGAACTGGTAGGTATTGCTGTGGCATCGCTTGTGTCGTGCTTGATTCAGTTCTATTGGGGACATGTGATTGGTAAGAAACATGGGGAGACGATTGCTGGAACACAAGGACTTGGACAGAAAAACACCATCTTTGCTATATGGATGGGATATACATTCATGAACCCTGTTACGGCTATGGCTGGAGGTTTCTATTCTGTATGGCACAATATTATAAATTCGTATCAGTTGTATAGAGAAAGAAAAAAATAGGTGTTTTGATAAAAAATGTTATAGCAAGGGTGTTAAATTGTGATGTTTAATTGTATATAAAGTGAAAAAGGGAAAATACTTTGGACTCATTCTTTAGGTTTGTGGACAAGTTGTACACCTTATAATATATAAATTTGCATTTTGAAGCCCCAAAATGTGCAGATAAAAGGGATTGTCACATTCAAATAGGTCATTCCCTACAAATAAAGGGGGAAAACCTATATAAGTTTGAATTTTTAGTTGTACCTTTGCAATAGAAAATTAAAACATTAAAGATCTTTAAACAATTTACAAACAAATATTAAAAACAGATATCGTTATGAAGAAACTTTTGTTGATAGCACTTGCTTTTGTACCTTTGCTCAGCATGGCACAAGACGATATGTATTTCTTCCGTAAGAAGTCTTCTGACAAGACAACTTCTGCATCAGCAGTAAATACAGCAGCCAAAGCTACTGTTGTAGATGCAAAGGAAGGTAATACTGCAGGATTGGCAGTTTATAACAATAGTAATCGTTCAGAAGATGATTATAATCGTCGTTACAATTATGACAATGGCAATGTGACTGCTGATGAAAATTGGCAGATCGGTGGAGGAAGTGATTCTCTCGTTGCACGAGTAGATACTGTCTATATTGTACGTGACATGACGGATGATGAATATGACTATCAGTACAGTCGTCGTCTTCTTCGATTCCGCTCACCAAGATACCACATGTTGTCTTACCCATATTATTGGGACCTCGTTTATGGATGGGGTTGCTATGATTACTGGGACTCATGGTACTGGGATCCATTCTATTACTCATACGGCTGGCACTACGGCTGGGCTTGGGGCCCTTGGAGTTGCTGGTATGGTCCATTCTGGGGATATTACCACCCTCACTACTGTGATTACTGGGGATGGGGTTGGTCAGGTGGCTGGACATCAACTCCTGGCAGTTATCATGGAAACGCAAAGATAACAGGTCACTGGGCAGGTTCTCGTACTCCTAATGCTGTAAGTCGCTATAGCCGTGACTCGTTCGGCAGATCAAGTTCTTCTCGTTCGCTCCGCACAAATTCTTATGCATCCAACTCACGTAGTGGAGGCAGATTCGGTGGCACTCGTGGAACAATCTCAAGATCATCGTCAAGTGGTAGTCGTTCTATGGGCTCTGGCTACGGTACTTATTCAGGTAGTCGTGCTACTTCATCAGGTCCAACTGGAGCAGGCTCACGCAGTGGTGGAGGCTATTCAAATGGTTCTCGTTCAAGTAGTAGCAGTAGTGGCTATTCTTCTACAGCTTCACGCTCTGGCAGCTATTCATCAGGTGTTCGTTCAAGCGCATCTCGTTCTTCGTCAACTTCTTCGTCTGGTTATTCAGGTGGAAGCCGCTCTGGTGGTGGTATCTCAAGCGGTGGCTACTCAAGCGGTGGCGGTTACTCAGGCGGTGGCGGTGGCTACTCAGGCGGCGGTGGCGGCGGCTACTCAGGCGGTGGCGGCGGTTCACGCGGCGGCGGTGGCGGCGGTGGCCGAAGATAAAAGCCCTGAAGTAAAAAAGAAGATTTGTAATAACAAATTAATAATGGTATCAATATGAAAAAGATATATATTTCTCCACTTCTCTCATTGATGAGTCTTGGCGCATTCGCTCAGAACGCTTACGATGCAGTCAATATTATGCAGTCAGACCTTAATGGTTCTGCAAGATATGTAGGTATGGGTG